>CACXFB010000075.1 GCA_902766825.1 uncultured Lachnospiraceae bacterium | reverse complement strand
TGTGATTACTTTATTGTCGGCATTAATCTCGCTTGCCTTAATAATTCTTCCCTTTTCATCTCTTTCAAAAGTTATACTCTTTCCTGAAGAATGAATATATCCGTTTTTACTGATTTCAACTTCGTTACCGTTAGGGTCAACAATCTTATAAAGGCCAAATGATGTGCTAAGATAAAGTTTTGTATTGTCTTTTCTTGTGAGCACATATGAACGAGGTCCAAATGTGTTGTCATCAGAGAATACAAGGTTGTCTCCTGCAATAAGACCGTTGTTATCTCCCATAAGTGTAAGCTTAACGTCTTTGTCAGTAACACATACCCATGAAAGGGATATCTCGTACATTGGAACAAGTGCTGTTCGCTCCGGTGTCATCTGTAATTTAAATCTGTCGCATGTTCCGTCACCGTAATTAACAGTTATGTCATGGTTTAATGTTTCCTTTATGTAGTAACCTGTTGTGTAACGTGAACCCTGCTGTATTCTTTCGTAGCCTTTTGTTATATCATTGGCTTCTGTTATGCGGGCACTTGTTATACCCATTGTCCAGCCTACACCAAAGTCAGAGGCTTTCTTGTTGGCACTGCTGTAAAGTCTGTCAACTGTAAGCGGTACGCCTGCTACGTTAGATGTAATGTCAGTAAATCCGATATTCATCTTTCCAAGCTTAAGTTCACCTGTTACGTTAAATCCTATGCTTGTGGTTGTTCTGTTACCGCCTTTATCTACTACTGCAAGGCGAAGTGTATATCTTCCGTTTTCCATTACAGTAGTATCAATTTCACCTAATACACCATCTGTTATCTCATCATGTCCGCCTGCTATCTCATAATAGTCTGATGAACCATCAGGACATATCTCAAGCTTGTATGAAGAGATTCCTTCGTTATCGCTGACTGTTCCTGTTACCTGAGTTTTCTTATTGAGGACGCAGTCTGATAATGGAGATGTTATTAATGCGGTAGGATATTCTTTGTCTGAATTATCATATATATTTAAAGTCTTTGTTACAGACTTTGGCTCACCGTCTATTACGGCAGAAAGGGTAATTGTTGCTTCTCCTGCCTGTGTTCCTGTAAGGTAGATATTTCTTCCCTGCTGAGTAAGTGCTGCGCCTTCACCTGTAACATGGATGTCGCGGGCTGACACCGGATAGATGATATAACCTGCAACTTCTTCACCAATATATGCACTGTAGCGTGACAGACAAAGGTCTAAGGCAGCGTCCTCTTCACCTTCGTAACCATCGTCAATCATGCCTCTTTCATTAATTGTTACTGTATAGACTACATATCTTTTATTGCCGGCAGCATCCTTTGCTGTTATTGCAACTGCATACTGTCCCGGTTCAAAAGTTTCATAAGTGTATTCGCATATGAATGAATCGTTTACATTTTCATTTCCTGTTGCAATTGTAACAGAATCTGTAATCTGTCCGTTCTCATCTGCTCTTCCTGTTACAACAACGTAGCTTTCAAGATTTTCATCAGATATTGTTCCGCTAAGTGTAAGGTTAAGAACTGACGATGATGTCTTTGCTTTAAGGTCTGTTGCAACCAAAGGTGGTGTTGTATCTTTGTTAACTACAACATTTTCGTTAGTAACTGAGTAATTAAATGCGCTAGATGATTCACATGTATTGTTGCTTGCATCCCATGCGTTTAATACTAGCTCATATCTTCCTGTTGTTAAATCATTAGTGTTAATATGACCTATAATGCCTTCTGTTACAGATTCTCTTCCTTCTCCTATAACAGTACTAACACCATTTTCGTCAGTAAGGGTAAGTTCGTATTTGTCAAGCGATGTTTCATCCGTAACTGTACCTGTTACTGTTATTACATGGTTATCCTTATCAAGATTGATTCCTGTTATAACAGCTTCCGGTGGAAGTCTGTCTGCTCCTTTATTTACAGAAAGAAGCATTGATGCCTTGCTAGTAAGCCCTGACATATCCTGTGCGATTATCTCGTATTTGTACAAATCAGCGTCAAGATCAGCAAGTTTGATTGTTGCGATTGTATCTTCTATTATCTCTTCGTTGCCGGATGCGATTACAACTGTTTCTTCGCTCTGTCCGTCTTCGTTAATCTTTGTTCTTGTTACTTTGTATGACTTTAACTGCTTGTTATCCGTAATTGAACCGATAATGTCCGTATCACATGAAATCTCTCCGTTATCAGGTGATATTATGGTAATCGTTGGTGGTACAACGTCGGATTTATCAATCACTTTTACTGTAGCTTTTTTTGTAGAAGTATTACCACAGATATCTTTTGCGGTAACTTTTATGGTGTAATTACCAATTTTGTCTGCACTTACTTCATATCTTCCAAAGTATGAATTTATGTTATCTTCACCGTATTCCACGTTAAAGATGTTTACTCCCCAGTCATCTTCTGCGGATACTTCAAAGTAGAATTTCTCACCCTTTTCAACCGTATTCTTACTTACATAAAGATTGATTACAGGTGGAGTAGTGTCATTAGGTTTTACATATGTTTTAGCTTTGTTGGTATTAACCACAACTACTGTAGGACGACTTATGGAACCTTCTATATCTGTAACAACATACTTTATGATATATGTTGTTCCCATGGCTACGCTTGAAGGGAAACGACCGGTTGTCCAATTGGTATCTGTGATTTCTTTGTAATAAAACTCTTCTTTTACAATACCTTTTTTCTTATCGTTCATATGATCCTTGTCATATGATGAATATGTTACATTTACAAGGCATGTTGTGGCATCGTCTTTTGCCTGTGAAGTATTAACATTAATTTTTGCAACAGGACGGTGCTGTGAAAGAATAAGTTTGTGATAATCATCTGTATCAGACCAGAGGGAATATCCTGCAAGATTTTCGTTGTCTGTTGCAACATCATCGCTTACCTTGTGGCTTATTGAATAAGCACCTGTCTTAGTGAACATTGTGATTGGTTCTTCACTGTTAATTGTTGTTGCTTCATCTGTGCTCTCACCAAACACCTGTGGGTCATAATCGTATGTCCACTCTTCTTTTCCGATTGGATCATTATCCTCATCGATATAAGTACTAGAATATTCTACCTTCTCATCGTTACATATTGTGTAATCAATGTTGTAATCTTTGCTGTTAATGTCTGCTACAATGCTGTCGAATATGTGATTAATTGCATCATCAATTGATGGCTGTTCTTCATCATTAACTCCATCGAAGATATTTATGCTTTCACCGTTTAAATCACCTGCATTTAACAGTGCATTGTACTGGTTGATTGTTATATCATTACCTATTCCATAGAACCATGCCTCGTTAGAAATAAGGCTTGATGTTACTTCGGATAATCTGTCATTGTCTGATAACTCAGGCACAGATGTTTCGCTTAAGTTGATTACATAATGATTATTACCCGGAGTCCATTCATGGTTATTAACAACATCTGAAAGACTCTCACCTGTAACAGTCTGCATTACAATGTTCTTAAACGTAAAGTAAGACTGCTGGTTGCAGCTGTGACTCCTATGACTGGTAATCGGTCCGTACCCGTATGCTTCAATCTTGTCATCAGGCAGAACAAACTGATCAACAAGTATTTCTCCGTCATTATAGATAGTGAGAATATTTCCTTCAATTTCTATTGTAAAGTGATGTGATTCAAGTAAATTATCTAACTTATATGTTCTTAATAATTTTCCGGCATTGGAAATAAGATTATATGTTCCGTTTCTGAACTTAGTTAAATTCAATTTGGTTATCTGTATAATCTGCAGACCGGATTGTGTTAACAGCACACAATACCCCTGGATAGTATCGTTTTCTTCGTCAACAAGTGTATTAAAGAGGAAGCCGCCACCTTCCATGCTGTGCCAGTTATTATTATCTCTTTGAAGATCAAAATCAAACACTTTTTTGTGAGTATCAAAATCTTCAACATAAAGAAAATCTTTTATGGCAGCATATGAGTAACCAATCATCTGGATATCTTTGCCGTCATATATAATATGCTTATCAAGTGTCGGAAGATATCTGTCCTTATAGTTATAGTGGTCATATTCTTTCCATGCAAAAGTATCTGTAGATGTAAGTGATGATGTTTCTACAGTACTTACATTTGCTTCTATTCCAAGCTCGTCAAGTCTTGCTTTAATTCCCTGTGTAAGCTGTGCATATTTTTTGGCAAGATCTTTATCGGCATTACCGATAGTAAATACTATGTCTGCAATCTTACTTTTTTTAACATCCATTGCAGATACAGGAGCTTTGTTGGCAATTGTAAATCTTTTGCTGTATGATGAACTAAGGTAATCATCATCATTTATAAACTTTTTAATTGTATCATCAAAGTGCTCTTTAATATCAAGGGTAATTAAATAATTACCAACATTTCTTAAAGCATGCTCATTAAGAATATCTTCGTTATTGCCTGTATATATAACTTCGTCTTGTGAAAAATCTCCGTTATCGTCAGCATCATAATATAATTTGTAATCCCTTAATGTTATTGTATCTCCCATCTCTGATACAGAATTATCTGTAGCTGTAAGGTTAAGAACTCCGTTCCTGTTTCTTGTAAGAACCGGGTTGGTATCTTCATCAACTTTTTTTCCTGTATCTTTGTCTGTAAGGTTGATTAAAGCTACAGGTGCCTTATCTTCTACGATTACAGCGTATGTATGTGCATCAAAGTTATCATAATCATCTGTTGCGATTGCACTGATTAAATATTTTCCGCTTTTTTTGAAGATGAGTTCTCTGTGATTCCACTGCGTTGCATCGTCATCAATCAGATAATACGGATCCTCTGTATCATCTTCTTCAATAACATTTCCCTGTTCATCTACCCTCTGGATATTAATAACAGTTTCATCAAGATTAAGGTATTCTACTTCACCGTCTATTAAAAGGTCTATATCGATTTTTCTGTTAACCTTCTGGTTACCTGTTAATTGTACTTCTATTGAATTAATCTTGGTATGATGGCGTCTTGGTACATAAGGGCATACGTATCCTGTATCGTCCCATCCTTGTACCTTAACGCAGTTATTACCTGCCTGATACGCTTTGTATGTCAAAACAACAGAATTATCCCATAAAGAAGTGTCATCACCTCTAAAGAATCTAAGGTATGGTGCCCCCTCATCTTCTTTTGTAACAGTGTATGTATATACCTGCTCTTCAACAAGAGTTTCAAGTTTTATTGGATTGAAGCGCTCTTTATCTGCATCCTCAAGAATAATATCTTCATTGTTGTTGTCTGCTTTTGAAGCGTCTGTGAAATTTACATAGAACTGGGCATCTGACATTTCCCAGTCGATAAATTCATAGTAGTCAAGATAAATGACATCACCTTCGTGAAATCCTTCAATATACTCAGATGTTCCGTCCCAGTAACCATGCTCAGGCACTATTGCGTGGTATGTGCTGTGCCATTCCTGCGGTTTATTAACGTCTCTTCCACGTCCACCTGCACTCCAGGAATTCCACTGGGTGTGTGTGTCAGGACTGAGTCTGTTGAATGTTACATTATAAGTTGTTGCAGGTACCCTTGCACTCCACAGGGTATCGCTTTCCTTTTTCATAATGTATCTGTCATGACCATATGTGTTATCTACAAGCTCTATTACAGCATTGTCGTTACCAATCCAATGCTCGGGCGTATCATCCTGAAAATAAAGTGTAGTAAATGTTGTAGTTGCATTTGCTTCTTCAGTGGGACTGATAAAATTTTCTAGTCCAACACCTGTTATCACCATTACTATGGTCAGTAATGCTGATAGGCATTTTTTGAATAGAATGCCTTTTTTGGAACAATTAAATTTGTTCATATCGTTTACTCCTTGTATTATTTATTTTTATTGTTAGAAAACAACATCTTAAACACTAATTCTTTGCGTGTAAAATGTCAACAAATAATACACGGGTTTGTTATTTTTGGTTTCTTATATATAAAAACTGACTATCTTTGGTTGGTTTTTGTATAATATATAGAAATTTATAATTTGTATAAAAAGTTATATGGCACAAAAAGATTGAATTTAATTGGTTACGATGTTATAAATAATATGTACAAAAATGAAATGGAGGCTTTTATGAAATTATCTGTTAATGAAACAATACCTGTTGCACCTCTTAAGATAGTTGCGCTTAGCAGTTGCAAGGAGCTTGGTAATAAGGTTGATAAGCTTATAGTTGAGATGCGTAAAAAGGTTATAGCTAATGATACTGAGAAGGGACTTAACGTTCTTGGTTTTGATGCGGATTCTTATATTCTTGATGCTGCTACTCCAAGATTTGGTTCGGGTGAAGCTAAGGGAATTATTTACGAGTCTGTAAGAGGTAAAGATCTTTACCTTATTGTGGATGTAGTTAATTCAAGTCTTGAGTATACAATTGGTGGTCAGACTTCTATTATGTCTCCTGATGATCATTATGCTGATCTTAAGAGAATTATTGCTGCATGTAATGGTAAGGCTCACAGAATTAATGTTATTATGCCGTTCCTTTATGAGAGCAGACAGCACAGAAGATCAAGAAGGGAATCACTTGATTGTGCACTTGCTCTTCAGGAGCTCGTTTCTATGGGCGTTGACAATATTATTACATTTGATGCTCATGACCCAAGAGTTCAGAATGCAATTCCTATTAAGGGATTTGATAACTTCTTTACTTCATATCAGTTTATTAATGCATTCATTAATTGTCCGGAAAAGCCTGTTATAGATAAGAATAACCTTATGGTTATTTCACCTGATGAGGGTGGTATGTCAAGAGCTGTTTACTATGCTAACGTTCTTGGTGTTGACATGGGTATGTTCTACAAGAGAAGAGATTATTCTAAGGTTGTTAACGGTAAGAATCCTATTGTTGCACATGAATTCCTTGGCAACAGCCTTGATGGAAAAGATGTTTTCATCGTAGATGATATGATTGCATCTGGAGAAAGCATGATTGATGTTGCAAGAGAACTTAAAGCCCGTAAAGCAGGCAGGGTTTTCGTTGCTACTACTTTCGGACTTTTCACTGAAGGTCTTGAGAAATTTGATAAAGCTGTTGAAGAAGGAATCATTACAAGAGTATTTACAACAAATCTTATATATACTAAACCTGAAGTATTTGAGCGTAGTTACTACACTAACGTTGATTTGAGTAAATATATTGCTTTGATTATTGATACACTTAATCACGATTTATCTGTAAATGATATTCTTAATCCAAGCAAGCGTATTCAGGAGCTTCTTAAGACGAAGTAAGTTCTATTGCTGCGGCAAGATTACCTCTTTTTCCTGCAGTTGCTCTGTGGGAAAAGAGTAAATCCTTGTGATGGCATGTGCATATAGAGCTTGTTATGATGTTGGATGAATCTACTCCTGCATTTTCAAGAACCGCTCTGTTGGCTGTCCACAAATCAAGCTGGTACTTGCCGTTATCTTTTTTGTAATAGAAATCGTCTGTACTGTATGAATCTTTTGATATTATACCTTCTTTTACAAAGTTTGTATTAAGGACATCTATTACATCTTCACTTACTTCATAGCAATCAATGCATATTGAAGGGCCTATGGCACAGATTAGATCTTTGGGATCTGTGTCGTAGGCTTTTTTCATTGCTTCTACTGTCCTTTTTCCCATAAGTCCAACTGTTCCTTTCCATCCGGAATGAGAAAGTCCTATTGCTTTGTTTTTGGTATCAACAAAGTATAATGGAACGCAGTCTGCATAATATGTAAGGAGCATAACGCCGGGAATATTGGTTATCATTCCGTCTATACAGTTGAGTTTCCTTTTTGAAAAATCATTATTATCTAGTGTATCAAGTACATTATCGTCTATTGTTAAAACATCTGTCTTATGAACCTGATCGGACATTACAATGTTTTTTAATGTAAAGCCGGCACTTTCGCATAGGAGTTCATAGTTTTTTTTGACGCAGTCTATATCATCGCCTCTTGAAAAACTTAGATTCAAAGACGAGAATATACCTTTACTTACTCCTCCAAACTTAGTCGTGAAACAATGTTTTATATAAGGTAAATCATTATATCTTTTAAATGTAAGATATGGTGTGGATTTTTCCTGTACCAGTATTTCTTTGTTGTTAAGTATCCTAAGCTGTGAATACATTGTTACCTCCCGTCGCAGTCAAATGCGTTCTTGATATGGATTATTTCTTCGCCTGATATTAAAATGCAGTCAAAGGAAACAGGGGTATCTTCCCTGTAGCCATGACTGTATAGATAGTATTTTGCACTTTTGATTATTGATCTTATCTTTGAAGGGGTAATTGCATCGTGGGGATAACCGTAACTTGATGTAGCACGATATTTTACCTCTATAAATACTATACAGCCATCTTTTGAAGCGATAATATCAATCTCATTATGATGGCTGTAAAAATTGCGTTCTATTATGGTGTAGCCTTCCTTTAACAGAAGGTCACACGCTTTTTGTTCGTATATTGTACCTAACTGTCTTTTATTCATACTCATCCTCTTATAATTATATTATTTTAAGATTTTTGATTTAATCCTGTCCATATCATCTACAAACAGAAGAATCTGCGCAACAACCTCATACAGTTCTGGTGGAATGTACTCGCCTATCTCGAGTGTCGAAAGTGTATCGGCAAGCTTCTTATCCTTATGAACAGGGATGTTTTCCTGTTTTGCAGTTGTGATAATTTTCTCTGCTATAATTCCCTGTCCACTGGCAATAACTTTTGGTGCGCTGTCTAGTACAGGGTCATATTGTAGTGCTATGGCTTTTTTGTTTTGCTCATCGTTTGTTGCCATAAGAACCTCTTTTCAAATACAAATATCCTTCTACATAGTTATATGAAATTCTTAATAAAGGTATCACGATGAATAGCACATTTTCCGTATTTTTTCAAGGCTTCAATGTGCGTACTGCTTCCGTATCCTTTATTTGATGCAAAGCCATACTCCGGATAAATATCGTCGTATTGTTCCATAAGTCTGTCCCTAGTTACTTTTGCAATTATGCTTGCACATGCAATAGATATACTTTTGGCATCTCCTTTTATTATAGGGACCTGACGAATTGATACAGATGGGATTGTAACCGCGTCATTAAGGAGTAAATCCGGTGACGGAGTAAGCTTTGATATTGCTTCTCTCATTGCTTCATAAGTTGCATTTAATATATTAATCTCATCGATTCTTTCAGGACTTGCACTTCCTACTGCCCATGTAACGGCTTTTTGAGTAATTTCTTCATAAAGCTCTTCTCTGACTTTTGCGGACAATTTCTTAGAGTCATTAACTCTTAAAATGTTGCAGTCCTTAGGAAGAATAACGGCTGCAGCCATAACAGGGCCGGCAAGAGGTCCTCTTCCGACTTCGTCTATTCCGCAGATAAGATTAAATTCACTGTACTTATTTTCATATAGATGCATTTTTTCAAGTCGTATAAGTTCAAGATTATACTTCTCGAGTTTATTATCGTACTTTTTTACGAGATTTTTTACACCGCTACGCTCATCTTCTCTAAAATTATTTAAAGCTTCGTGCAAATCTTTAATATCTGTGTTTTCAAGAATCTCTTTAATGCGTGCTATGGATTCCATGTTATCTCCTTATTTATCGTTGCTTTCCTTGTATTCGCTTAAATTTTTGTTGGCATCATTATTAATATGTCCCATTCTGTCAAATGGGTACACGCAATATGTTGTGCGTCCTATCAAAGCATCTTTTTTTATAATGCCAACGGATTCATCTCTGCTGTCAGTACTGAAATTGCGGTTGTCACCAAGAACAACATATTCGTCATCTTTTAGTATGACAGGTTCTATGAATATTCCTGGATCTTTAATTTTCTCAAAACCGTAATCTTTTAAAATCTTTTCATCATCGATATATACATAGCCATTATTCTTGATTTGAAATTTATCCCCGGGCATGCCGATTATTCGTTTGATATAATACTCATCTTCACTGTATTTTACAAGTACAATATCATACCGCTGCGGATCGTTGAATTTGTATGTCAATTTATTGACAAGCACTTTATCGTTATCCATGAGAGTCGCCTGCATGGAAATGCCGTGAACTGTTGTACATATACATGCAAACTGTGTAATCATGAATATAATCCATATAAGTACAAAAGTGCATCCAAGTAATATTTTAATCTGCCTGATTCTCCGGTCTGTCAAGGGTTATACCTCCAAATTTTCCGTTTCTGTAATCGTCTAAAAGAAGACGTGCCGCTTTTTGCAGGTCGGGTTTTGCACCTTTTGCTATACATCCTCTGTTGTTGGCAAACTGGTACAGATAATCTATAGGCTCCTTGTCTTCATATGTATTCTCATCTGTAATGTTAAATATCTCATTAACCTTATCAGGATACATAGAAAGAAGTTTTTTGATAAGAATTATTGCAAGTTCCTCAATATTAAGTATTTCATCATTTATTGAACCGATAAGCGCAAGACGGATACCGGTCTCCTGATCTTCGAATTTTGGCCATAAAATACCCGGTGTATCAAGGAGTTCTACATCGCTTCTTAACTTAATCCACTGTTTACCTTTTGTAACGCCCGGTCTGTTACCGGTCTTTGTACAGGCTTTTTTTGCATAACTGTTAATGAACGTTGATTTACCAACGTTAGGTATTCCGACTATCATTGCACGTACAGGTCTGTTAATGATTCCTCTTTTACGGTCACGTTCAATCTTTTCCTTGCAGGCTTCTTTAATGACGCCGGTGATTGAGTTAACACCGGCACCGCTTTTGGAATTAACAAGCGCAACAAAGTATCCTTTAGATGTGTAATACTCTTTCCATTCGTTAGTTACGTTCTTGTCTGCAAGGTCGCATTTATTTAATATTATAACTCTTGATTTGTTCTTTGCAAAGTTATCAATATCCGGATTTTTGCTGCTTACAGGTACTCGTGCATCTAATATCTCTATTATAACATCTATAAGTTTAATGTCATCAAGCATCATCCTTTTAGCTTTGCTCATATGACCTGGATACCATTGTATATTCATTATTCTTCTTCCTCATCAATTCGATTTAATTCGCTTATGATGCTTACTGAATTTAATCGAATCCATGCCTTTCCTATAATCTCATCTTTGGTAACTTTTCCAACGCCGGAAAATCTGCTGTCTTCACATTCATTTCTATTGTCACCAAGTACAAAATATTCACCTTCTGCCAAGGTAACACCGTCTTTTGCAAGTCCGGAATTGGTCATTACATCTGTTTTAACAGTCTCTTTTAGTTCAGTACCGTTAATATATATAACACCATCTTTAATTTTGACCGTATCCCCCGGGATACCTATAATTCTTTTGATATTGTAGTTTGAATCCGTTGAGTTTTCTTTTTTAAACACAACTACGTCCATACGCTTTGGTTCTTTGATTTTATACGAAAATTTGTTAATCAAAATAGAATCATCCTGGCTCAGTGTTTCTTTCATTGAATCATCGGGCATATTGGTCTTTTCGAGCGCATAGTGTGTTATAAGATATGCAGCCAGTATGCTTAGTCCAATGCATATAAGCCATATCAAAACTTCTTTAACAATCTTTTTCCATAACGGAGTTACTTTCTCATCATCAAAATCATATTTCATATATATATCCGTTTCTACAAAAAACACCTGCATAAATATAAATGCAGGTGTAAATTGTCATTAAAGCAATTAATTATTTAACAAGCTCCTTAACCTTAGCAGCCTTACCAACTCTACCACGTAAGTAGTTAAGCTTAGCTCTTCTTACCTTACCACGTCTGATAACTTCGATCTTCTCAACGATTGGTGAGTGAAGAGGCCATGTCTTTTCTACACCGATACCGTTAGATGACTTTCTAACTGTGAAAGTCTCTTTGATTCCACCGTTCTGTCTCTTTAATACAACGCCTTCGAATACCTGTGTTCTCTCACGAGCACCTTCCTTAACCTTAGCGTATACCTTAACAGTATCACCAACATGGAATTCATCGATAGTTTCTTTTAACTGAGCATTCTCAATTTCTTTAATAATATTGTTCATTGTGTTCCTCCTTAATATTTTGATGTTCTTAATACGCTTATGGTAACAGAGGACCATCTTTTTTCATTCACAACAATAATAAACTTAACATAGATAATCAATTATTGCAAGCCTTTTTTTAGATTTGCTATCATCATTTCTTCTTTTTTAGTGATTTTTGCATCCTTAAGTAAATCCGGTCTCATTTTAAATGTTCTAAGAACCGACTGCTGTCGTCTCCACGCATCTACTTTGGCGTGATCACCGCTTAAAAGTATAGGCGGTACGTCAAGTCCCATGAAGCTTGCCGGACGTGTATATTGAGGATACTCAAGAAGATTATCCGTTAACGATTCGTCTTGTGCGGAGTCATCGTTGTGAAGGGTTCCCGGTACCAGTCTTGATATTGCATCAATCATTATCATGGCAGGCATCTCACCGCCTGTAAGAACATAATCGCCTATTGATACCTGGTCTGTGACAATGAGCTCTAATGCCCTTTCGTCAACACCTTCGTAATGACCGCATAAAAAGATTATATTCTCTTCTTGTGCAAGTTCTTTAGCCATAGTCTGGTTAAAAAGCTTTCCTTGCGGTGTCATATAGATAACACGTGGCTTTTTAATATCCGGATTAACTTCTTTTTGCTTATTAATTATATCCGTATATGCATCATAAATAGGTTCTGCCTGCATTACCATGCCGGCACCGCCGCCATATGGATAATCGTCAACCTTTGAATGTTTTCTTTTAGAATAATCTCTTATATTAACGACATCAACATTGATGAGTTTATTATCTATGGCTCTTCCCATAATACTTACATTAAGACCATCCTTAATCATATCCGGAAAAAGAGTCATAACCGTAAAGTTCATCATAAATCAAGAAGTCCTTTCATTATATGTGCTTTAATTATCTTCTGATCTATATCCACATCAAGAATACATTCATCAATTACAGGAAGTAACAATTCTTTGTTATCTGCTGTCTTTACAACATATACATCATTAGCCCCTGTCTGTAAAACATCCGTAAGGGTACCAATCTCTTCGTCTGTATCAGATATTACGCTGCATCCGATAAGATCGCATATATAATATTCGTTATCGGCAAGAGGAAGTGCATCTTCTCTTGTTACAAGCAGATCACATTTCTTGTATTTTTCAACTTCATTAATGTCTGTGTATTCTTTAAAAGAAAGTATTACATATTGTTTAAAGAAGCTTACACGATTAATTGTGACGCTTACTTTTTGATTTTTAAAATCTATATATGCGTTTTTTAATTTTCTGAATCTGTTCACATCGTCTGTTGTCGGGAATACTTTTACTTCACCTTTCAGACCGTGTGTCTGTGTTATAACTCCTACTCTTAAAAAATCTTCCATGAGTCATTCATCTCCGTATTTATTGTGAAAGGCAGATGCCTTTTATTATTTGTTTATATAGAAAAAATGTGAATAAAATCCAAATGGAAATGAATTTTATTCACATGTTAGACATTACATTATCTCAACGATAATTTTCTTGTCTGATTTAGAAGCAGCGGCTTTAACAATTGACCTAATGGCCTTTGCAATACGTCCCTGCTTGCCAATTACTTTTCCCATATCCTCCTGAGCTACCGTAAGAGAGATAACGATTGCGTCTTCTTTCTCATTCTCGGTAACGACAACCTCTTCAGGGTGATCTACTAATGATTTTGCTAATACCTCAACTAGATTTTTCATTAAAATACCACCTCACTATTTTACGATGTTGGCATTCTTGAAGAGCTTGTTAACTGTCTCTGTAGGCTGTGCACCGTTAGCTAACCACTGCTTTGCTTTCTCTTCATCTACCTTGAATACGCTTGGTTCTTTTGTTGGATCAAAATAACCGATTTCTTCGATGAACTTACCATCTCTTGGTGCTCTGGCATCAGCAACAACTACTCTATAGAAAGGAGCCTTCTTCTGTCCCATTCTCTTTAATCTGATTTTTACTGCCATTGTTTTCACCTCCTTGAGTAATAATATATATATCAGGTCTTGTTAAGACGTGATGTTAAAATCCAAAAGGCATCTTGAATCTGCCTCGCTTGCCGGCTTTTCCTGACATCATGCCGGACATCTGTTTCATCATCTTCTTTGACTGTTCAAACTGCTTAACTATTCTGTTAACTTCTGAAATGTCAACTCCTGCACCGTTAGCGATTCGCTTCTTACGTGAAGGATTAAGAAGTGACGGATTGGAACGTTCTTCTTTTGTCATGGAATTGATAATCGCTTCAAATGGCTTGAAAGCGTCATCGTCAATCTCAACACCTTTAAGTTGTGAAGACATTCCCGGTAACATGGAAAGCATGGATGAGATTCCACCCATCTTTTTCATCTGCTGAATCTGTTCATAAAAATCATTGAAATCAAATTCGGCTTTACGGAGCTTTTGCTCCATCTCTTTTGCTTTTTCCTCATCAATCTGTTCCTGGGCTTTATCTATAAGAGTAAGAATATCACCCATTCCAAGTATTCTTGAAGCCATTCTGTCCGGATAGAACTGTTCTAGGTCTGAAAGCTTCTCTCCCATACCTACGTACAGAATAGGTTTGCCGGTTACGGCTCTAACTGACAGTGCGGCACCACCTCTGGTGTCACCATCTAACTTGGTTAATATAACTCCATCTATATCAAGCTTACTGTTAAATGTATCGGCTACATTAACTGCATCCTGTCCTGTCATTGAATCCACAACAAGAATTGTCTGATGAACATCAACATTAGCTTTAATATCAACAAGCTCCTGCATCATGTCCTCATCTACGTGAAGACGTCCGGCCGTATCTAATATACATACGTTAAAGCCATTCTTAGATGCATGTTCTATAGCTGCTTTAGCTATATCTACAGGTTTGTGTCCGGTTCCCATTGAGAAAACCTCAACCCCTTGTTTCTCACCGTTAACTTTTAACTGGTCAATAGCTGCCGGTCTGTATACGTCACAGGCAACAAGTAAAGGCTTCTTACCTTTCTGCTTAAACTTACCTGCAAGCTTGGCGGTTGTAGTTGTCTTACCTGCACCCTGCAGACCACACATCATGATAACAGTTATCTCATTGGATGGCTTGAAAGAAATCTCTGTTGTCTCAGATCCCATAAGGGAAACCATCTCTTCATTAACTATCTTGATAACCATCTGTCCCGGAGTGAGGCTTGTCATAACATCCTGACCTACCGCTCTTTCCTGTACAGTGGAAATAAACTGCTTAACAACCTTAAAGTTAACGTCTGCTTCAAGCAGAGCCATCTTTACTTCTTTTAATGCAACCTTGACATCAGCTTCTGTCAGGGTTCCTTTGTTGCGGAGTTTTTTAAATACATTTTGTAGTTTATCTGATAAGCTGTCAAATGCCATATTTAAACCTCCAAAATCTTACTTAGCGTCTTAGAAATGCTGCAAATGACTGATTGATCAACATTGCAGTCATTAAGCTGATTAATTATATCATTGCAATATATTCTTATCTGACGACTACCGGCTATAAGTGAAAGCTTTACTTCGTATTCTTTAAGATGAGCTGTGGAACGCTTAATACTGTCGTACACAGCCTGACGTGTTATTCCAAGCTCACTTGATATCTCACCGAGTGACATATCATCAAGAACATAATAACCAAATATTCTGCGGTGGTTATCTTTAAGGAGTTCTCCGTAATAATCGTAGAGCAGGGATAACTCGTACTTCTTATCGAGAATATCGCTTATATCCGATAATTCTTCATTGCATATGTTATTATTATTTAATTCAATTTTTACAGACATATCATCACCTGTAAAGTTTTTTTCTTTACAGATGGTATTCTATAGTAAAAAAATCAGACTGTCAAGTATTTTTTTTGACAGTCTGAATAAATTTTTTTATACCGGATAAGCTTTGTTTTCCGTATCTGCTATAGTTAAATCAACTTTTGACTGCTGAGCTTCTCTGTATTTGAAGAATTCAGTTGCAACCTGTGGGAATAATGCATATGATAATACATCTTCATCCTGCTGCTTCCACTGCTTCATCTCGTTTTCCATCTTCTCAAGTGATGGCTCAAGATCGTCTGCAGGGCGGTTAGTGATTGGTTTCTTCATTCCGAGTGAATCAAGAGCTTTCTTCTGGACTTCAGGATTCATAGGCTTAACAGTCTGACCGTATTTTCCTACAAGAAGATCTTTTGATTCTTTTGTCATCATCTTATAACGTTCGCCTGAAACTACATTTAATACTGCCTGAGTTCCTACAATCTGTGATGATGGTGTAACAAGAGGTGGCTCACCGTAGTCTTTACGTACACGAGGTACTTCTTCAAGAACTTCTTCGAACTTGTCCTCTGCATGCATTTCTTTTAACTGTGATACAAGGTTTGAAAGCATACCACCAGGAACCTGATATCTTAATGTGTTAATGTTAACGCCCATTACCTTAGTGCTAAGAAGTCCTGACTTTAACCATTCTTCTCTCATTGGCTTGAAGTGTTCTGCAATCTTAGCAAGAAGTGCCTGGTCAAGACCTGTATCATATTCTGTTCCTTCAAATGCTGCAACCATAACTTCTGTTGCCGGCTGAGATGTTCCCATTGATAATGGTGACATTGCTGTATCGATGATATCACAACCTGCTTCAACAGCTTTCATGTATGTCATTGAAGCAACACCTGATGTGTAGTGTGTATGAAGCTGGATAGGAAGCTTTGTTCCTTCCTTAAGAGCTTTAACAAGTTCTGTTGCCTTAGCAGGAACCAAAAGACCTGCCATATCTTTAATACAGATAGAATCTGCACCCATCTCTTCGATGTCTTTAGCCATCTTTCTCCAGTAATCCATTGTGTATGCATCACCAAGAGTATATGAAAGAGCTACCTGTGCATGTCCGCTTTCTTTATTGGCGCTCTTAACTGCTGTTTCAAGATTTCTGATATCGTTAAGACAGTCAAAAATTCTTATTATATCGATACCGTTCTCAATTGATTTTCTAACGAAATATTCAACAACATCATCTGAATATGGGCTGTATCCTAAGATGTTCTGACCTCTAAAAAGCATCTGAAGCTTTGTGTTCTTAAAACCTGCTTTGAGCTTACGAAGTCTTTCCCATGGATCTTCCTTAAGGAATCTTAAACATGCATCGAATGTTGCACCACCCCAGCACTCTACTGAGTGATATCCGACTTTGTCCATTGTTTCGATAATCGGAAGCATCTGTTCCGTTGTCATTCTAGTTGCTATAAGTGACTGATGTGCGTCACGAAGTATTGTCTCGGTAATCTTAACCGGTCTCTTATTCGTATCTGCCATTACATTCTCCATTCTGCTTCTTATTATATTGGAAGCTTATTTTATTGAATCTAAGTTAGTTAGTTATTATTTCACACCGAAAATAGCCATAAATGTTCCGGCTGCAACTGCAGTTCCGATAACTCCGGCTACGTTAGGTCCCATGGCATGCATAAGAAGGAAGTTGGTTGGATCTGCTTCTGAACCAACTTTTTGTGAAACTCTGGCTGCCATTGGAACTGCCGAAACTCCGGCTGAACCGATAAGCGGATTAACTTTTCCTTTTGTTGCAACACACATTATCTTTCCAAAAAGAACACCGGCAGCTGTTCCCACAGCAAATGCTACAAGTCCAAGGAAGACAATCTTTAATGTCTCTATCTGGATAAATGCTTCACCTGATGTCTTAGCACCAACGGATGTTCCAAGAAGGATAACTACGATATACATAAGTGCGTTTGATGCGGTTTCCTGAAGCTGTTTTACAACGCCTGATTCTCTGAAAAGGTTACCAAGCATAAGCATACCAACAAGTGGAGCTGTTGTAGGAAGGATAAGACATACAACAACTGTAACGATTATTGGGAAAAGAATCTTCTCAAGCTTTGAAACAGGTCTTAACTGAGCCATCTTGATCTTACGTTCTTTTTCAGTTGTTAAAAGTTTCATAATAGGTGGCTGTATAATCGGTACAAGAGACATGTATGAATATGCAGCTACCGCGATTGAACCCATAAGTGCACTCTGCCCTAACTTTCCGGCAAGGAATATTGAGGTAGGACCGTCAGCACCACCAATGATAGAAATTGCTGCTGCTGCTTTTCCGTTAAATCCTAATAAAATTGCCATGAAGTAGGCACTGTAAATACCAAACTGTGCTGCTGCACCTAAAAGGAAACTCTTAGGATTGGCGATAAGCGGACCGAAATCGGTCATAGCTCCTACACCTAAGAATATAAGTGAAGGAAGGATACTCCATTCATCAAGCATAAAGAAATAATAAAGAAGTCCTTTTTCCTCTATTATAGGTGGGTATATATTAACCAAAAGCATACCGAAAGCTATAGGAACAAGTAATAAAGGTTCGTATCCTTTCTTTATAGCAAGGAAAAGAAAAATGAACGCAACAATAATCATTACGTAATTTTTCCAGTCTATGCTTGTAAATGCAGTCTGGTCAATTAAATTTGTGACAATGTTTATAATGTCTGACATTACTATTCCTCCAGAAGTGTATTATTAATCGAGAGAAGCCAGTACTGCTCCTGACTCAACTGAGTCTCCTACAGCTACGTTAATGCTTGCAACTTTACCATCAGATGGAGCTACGATTTCATTTTCCATCTTCATTGCTTCAAGGACTAAGATTACATCACCCTTCTTAACAGCTGTGCCTGCTGTTGCCTTAATGCTTAAGATTTTACCAGGCATTGGTGCATTAATCTTAACTGCTCCTGTACCTGTTGCTGCAGGCTTAGGTGCTGCAGCTTTCTTAGGTGCTGCGCTTGCTGCCGGCTTTGTAGCTGCAGGTGCGCTTGTTGCTGCTCCTGAACCTTCCTCTACTGTTACATCATATACATTTCCGTTAACTGTGATTGTGTATGTTTTCATTTTTTTCCTCCTAATATCACATTGATTATCTGACTTTTCTAATGCTTCTTACAACCAGACCGTCTGCAGGTGCAGCGCTGCCCATATAAGCCATAACAGCTGCTGTTATTACTGCTACAAGTTCAAGGTCGTCTTCTAACTCTTCTTCTTCGTTAGATACTATCTGCGCGAGAGTATTATCTATGGATGAAGAGGTTGATTCGTCCACTTTATCTGTATTTTCAAGCTTATTCTGTATTTTTGATATAAACGTAAAACAACTGATAATAAGACTAATGAAAATAAGAATGATAAAAACCGTTCCCATACCAACAAGAGTATTGACCCCTGCTTCTTTCATGGAACTTTCCATAACGGTATATAAAATCATTTAATCACCATCCTAACTAAATTGTTCCGTGTTTTTTATATGGAAAATCTGTATTCTTATTTAAAAGCATCTCAAAACCATATATTAAATTCTTTCTTGTTGCCGCAGGTTCAATAATACAGTCTACATAACCTCTCTTTGCAGCAGACATTGCATTGTTCTGACCAAACTTGTACAATTCAGTCTTTTCGTTGATTAATGCCTGTTTGTCATCGGCTTTTTCGATTTCATCATGATAAATGATTGAAACTGCTTCTTTTGCCTGCATTGCACCAATCTGTGCGCCATCCCATGCAAATACAAGGTCAGCACCGATGTGCTTAGAATTCATTGAAATATAAGCACTTGTGAAAGCTTCTCCTGTAACAAGATTAATCTTTGGTACGTTAGCATTGGCAAATGCACTGATTAACTTAGCTACAGATGCTGCCATACGTGGCTGTGCTTCTTTTGCTGTATCAAAACCTGTAACGTTAGTAATGCTTAAAACAGGAATTTCAAATGCATCACAATATTTGATAAAGCTTGTTGCCTTCTCGCAACCGCCTACTGTAAGAACGCTGCCAAGTTCTGTCTTAGGAGCATCTTCAGTTGCTGCTATCTCACTTCTGTTAGCTACAACACCGATTGTCATTCCGTCAAGTCTGATGAATCCGGTCACCATCTCACGGTTTGATTCTTTCTTAACCTCGAAGAAATCGTTATTGTCTGCGATATCTGAAATAATATATTCGCTATCCTTAATACCTGTTGAAAGTGAATCGCAAATTCTGTTCAGGTCATCATCACATTCAAATAAATCTGCTGTATCCATGTTATTAGCAGGAATAAAGCTTATAAGCTGTGCAATCTTGTCAAGAACTTCTTCGTCGTTCTCACCGATGAAATCAGCCATTCCACAGTCTGCTACAAACTCTGCTGATGCTGTATCGCATTTTTCAACATAGTTGTTATCGATTGTGTTAGGTGCTGACACAAAGAGCTTACCGTTATCTTTTGCAATAAATGTGAAATCATTCATAGATGCGCTTATTGCAAGTGAACCTCCGCATGTACCAAATACGGCACAAATCTGAGGAATAATACCTGATGCAGTAATCTGCTTCATATATATACTTCCAAATGCATCAAGGGCGTCTGTTGCTTCTGCAAGTCTCATACCCTTGCTGTCAATCATACCTATAACAGGTGCGCCTACCTTAATTGCCATGTCGTATAAGGATGCGATCTTCTTAGCATGCATCTCACCGACTGTTCCGTTAAGAACACTGATGTCCTGACTGTAAACATAGACAGGATTGTTGTTAATTAAACCATAACCTGTAATGACACCATCAGAAGGTGCATCTTTTTGCTGCAAATTGAAATCAGTGTTACGTTTTGAAATGTTGGCACCAATTTCAACAAAGCTGTTGGAATCAAGGAGATAATTAATCCTTTCCCTTGCTGACAACTGTACTGAATTACTACTCATTTTCAGTCCTCCGTATAGTATATTTTAATTTGAAATTTTAAAACAAATTTTCACTAACGATAATTATAAAGCAACGTTGTCAATAAGGCAATAAAATTATATTTGAAAAAATAAATTGAATATTTCTTTTGAAATGTGTCGAAATTTATGGCTTTGTGGCTTTATTGTTACAGGAATATCTTCCTTGTACACAACATTATTATCATTTTTTATGATTAGTTTTACATTATTTTGTTCTTTAGTTACATTAATATAATTGGGAAATATAACATGATACCTTATAGTGTTTTTGTTGGTAACGTTAACTTCTATCGGTTTGTAGTTAGAGGTATAAGAAATCAAATCAGAATTATTAATATTTGTTCCAATTATTTTTTTTAAAGTTATCTGATTTATAACATTATATGTAATGGAATCCATTTTTTCTTTTGATAACGTAACGTCTGTAATGTTTTTTTCTAAAGCATATTCCATAAGTTTTTTAGTGTCATCCCATTTATAATTTTTGTTAGGCGGCCAGCCGCAGGCAAGTACACAGCTTATATAAATCTTTTTATTATATTTTACGGCACCCACAAAACAGTATCCTGCTTTTGAGGTATAGCCTGTCTTAACACCAATTGCATCGTCAAACATGTTTAAAAAACTGTTATGATTATTAAAGGTGTATGTTTTCTTGCCGGTCAGTTCGGTAATTGATTTTGATGCTGTATTGACTATCTGTACGAATCTTTTATCGGATAATGCGTAATCGGCTATCTTACACAAATCATATGCGCACGTATAGTGTAAATCATCATCCAGACCGTTAGGTGTTACAAAATGAGTATTTTTGCATCCTAACATTTGTGCTTTATCGTTCATCATTTTTGCAAATCCTTCAACACTTCCGCCGACATGCTCTGCGATTGCCACTGCAGTGTCGTTATGTGATTCAAGCATAAGGGAATATAATAAATCTTTCAAATAAAAAACATCCCCTTCTCTAAAATTCATCTGTACATCCGGCATGCTGGCAGCGTATGCGGAACACGTAACTTTATCATCAGGAGATGAATTTTCAAGAGCAATTATACAGGTCATAATCTTTGTTGTACTTGCGTTAGCGGTTTTATCATATACATTGTTACCGTAAATGATACAGTCCGTGTCAGCATCATAAAGACAGTTATATCTTGAATTCAAGGGCTTTTTAAAGTCGTCATATAAATCAATATTTACTCCGTCTTTATAAGTGCTGTCACTTGTGCTTTCATATAATGAATTTATGTCTGTATTTTTTTCGAGTCTGTTGCATTTTATTAGATTACCCAAATTGTCATATACATTTTCAATGTATTCAACCTGTACGTTGTCATCTGAATAGTTAATAAAGGGATTGTTAGTTAAATTACAATTGTTATTGATAAATATGTGAGAGAAAATAATAAGAAAAAGAAGCAAAAAAATAATTATAGTAAATGAATGTTTTGGCTTGTTACTTTTCATGAATACTAAACCTTTTTTCAATTACTATAATTATATATAAAAAATCTGTGGTTAGAATATATTTATCTTTTCTACTTCTTCGTTGGCCTGTGATGTAAAATCATCCATAAGCTCAGAACCTACCGTAGGAAGATCTTCTAATGATTTGATTCCAAAGCATCTTAAAAATTCTTCTGTAGTACCAAATAACAACGGACGTCCTGGTGCATCTAATCGTCCAAGTTCGGTAACAAGATTATATTCTATCAGTTTATTTACTGCATGGTCACATTTTACACCTCTGATATTTTCTATTGCAACTCTGGTTATAGGCTGCTTGTAGGCAATTATTGAGAGTGTCTCAAGCAATACATCAGTAAGTACATGTTTCTTTGGAACATGCGCAATACGAATAAGTGATTCGTACATCTCCGGTTTGGTACACATCTGATAAGAATCTTCTAACTTTATAATCTTGATGCCATGTTTTTTCTTATCATATTCTTCTGTTAATTCATCTAATGCCTGTTGTATCTGTTCTTCATCTGTTTCAAGAGCCTGGGCAATTCGTGCTGTTTCGACAGCATCTCCCATTGTAAATAGTATTGCTTCTATTTGCGGTTTCAACAAATTATTCATTATATTCCTGCCTTTTTAGTTGAATGAAATATCATAATTATCATCAAGTTCGTCACAATCATCATTGTATAAAATCTCAATGTCATCATGCACGGATTCCTGGGATACAAATATTCGACCCATTCTGATAAGCTCAAGTACTCCTAAAAATGTAACAATTACATCAACTTTATCTGCACCTTTTTCAAGAAGCCTTTTAAAACTGAATTTTTTGTTTTCTTTTCCGTACTTGTCAATAAAGCTTATTCTGTCAACAAGGTTGACTTCTTCTTTTTCGATATTACCGAATTTGCTACGAATAGGATCTATCTTGTCTGTCTGTTTTTTGATTACCATATCAAATATGCTTTGAAGTTTGGCAAGTGTAATGTCAGAAAGTAATTCATCCGGACTTACCGGTTCATCATAATCTTTTACTTCATCCGGTATTGTCGGAGATTTATACATTACATATGATGCGTCAGACTGTTTCTCTTTTAACATAAAAGAAATGTACTTGTACATCTTATGTTCGATAAGTCTTTGTACAAGCTCTGCACGCGGATCTTCTTCAACTGCTTCTTCCTCTTCATCCTTTGGAATAAGCATTTTTGATTTGATTTTTAATAACCATGCAGCCATTACAAGAAATTCACTCATGAGGTCTATATCCTGACGCTGCATGAGCTTTATGTAATCCATATATTGTTCGGTTATCATTACAATCGGTATATCATATATATTAACCTGATTTTTCTCTATAAGGTGTAAAAGCAGATCAAGAGGCCCTTCAAAGGCATCAAGTCTTACTTCCAGTACTGTATTCGCAACCAATTTTGTCTCCTGTTTAAATGTCTTTTGGTTTACAGAGTTTCAAAATCACATACAATTAATTCAGGCGTGTTAAATATTCGAAATCTTAGTGTGTGTGAACCAAGACCTCTCGAAACAACTACATCCTGTCCTTCCACTGTATAATGTCCGCCGCTGTATTTTGGGAAAAGCTTTAGCTGCGGAGTAATTAGACCTCCGATAAAAGGCAGTCTTACAAATCCACCGTGGAAATGACCGCATACTATAAAATTATATCCGGCCTTTGCATAATAATCTATATACTGCGGATTATGTGCAACCAGTATATTATAATACTTGTCGTCACAAATTCCAAGACACCTTGTAAGATAATTTGCACTGAACTGTGGCTGATGCATTCTTTTATAGTAACTTATATCAATGTTTAGTCCATATACACGACAAAAATCACCATAATCTTTAAAGTCATTTTCAAGATTAATGATGCCGGTCTTATTGTATATTTCATATTCATCTTTTAAATATAGTTTTAGTTGAAGTTCATGATTACCATCGGCAGCAAAGCATTTGTATTCTTTTGAAATGGTTTTTAAAAATGCTATTGCTGTATCACAGTTCTTAATGCCATTAACGCTGTCTCCGGCTATAAGAATAAAATCGGGATTGATCTCTTTGATTCTATCAATAAGTCTTTGGTTAGATGTCCCAAAACAACTGTTATGAAGGTCTGAAATAAGAATACATTTCTTACCGTCTAGCTGTTTTGGAACTTTTTTATTTCTGATATGATATTTGGTTACAATAAATCTGAAATTTTCTACATAACCGTATATAAGAATAAGTGCTATTATAAAAATAATTATAAAAAGGGTTTTCATTAAATAACCTCTAAAAATTTATATTGATTTTTTAATTTCCACTAAAGCAAAGCGAGGGAATCGTTAATTTGTGATGCTGCATCATCATATTCAAATTCAGATAATTTTTCACTTGCAACATTTAACATGCCGGAAATATCTTCACGAATATTATATGCAGACAATTCTTCAAATATTTTAGTTGCGGCTTCTGCGTCGTAATCATCTATTGCATTCTTGATTGCATTAAGTTTTTCCTTAAGCTCAGATTCTTCGATTTCTTTGTCTCCGCAGAACTTATTTTCATCTTCTTTATCTGAATTGATATTACTATTGATGTTTTCGATAATCTTCTTATATTCATTAAGGAAATCGTTGGCATACAAATTAATGTACTCTTTATCTTCTTTTTTACCTGCATTTTCAAGATTCATGGCAAGATCTGAAAGCGCAAGTGCTCCGATACTTTTTGATGAACTTTTAACGCTGTGAACATATGTTGTAAAGTCAGAAAGATTACTGCTTCTGAATGCCTGCTCAATAAGCGAGATGTTCTTTTCACCGGAGCTTGCAAATATTTTTAAGATATCTTTGTATGCGTTGGTATCACCCATACAGCTTGCAAGACCGATGTTAGTATCAATATCTTTAAGGGTTATTCCAAATTTATCATCGTTGCTGTCTGAACGAAGCTGCTGTGCTATCATTGATAAAGGCTGAGCCTTGATTTGCTTATTTGCAGGAATCCATTGAGTCATTACCTGCTTGAGTGCTTTAACTTCAATTGGTTTTGAAAGAAATCCGTCAAATCCGTTTTCCAAAAACATAAGCTGTGCATCTTTAACTGCATTTGCAGAAAAGGCAATGATAGGAACTTTCTTGCAGTATTCCTCAGGCGAATTTCTGATAATTCTTGTTGTGTCAACACCATCAATCTGTGGCATCATATGATCCATGAAAATGATATCATAATCCATATGTTCTTTTATCTTGTCGATTGCTTCAAATCCACCGGTTGCAGTGTCAACTTTAACCTCGTATGTCTTAAATAATCCTTCTGCAACTTTAAGGTTAACAATGTTATCATCAACTAACAGAACTTTTGCATCAGGTGCAACGAATGAAAGCTCACTTCCATTTTTTCCTGTGCTTATCTGTTTTGTTCCGTTAAGTATAGGCACAACGCTTGTAAAGCTTAAAGGTTTTCTAAGCAACATAATTCGCTGTCTGTCGGTATAATCGAAATTATATCCGCTTGAACCAATCATTCCAACACAGATACAATCGCTGTTTTCTTTGATGAAAGTGTTAATTACATTTATTCCGTTCTCGAAATCAAAAAATGAATGAGTATATTTTCTGCAGTTAAGAAGAACATTATATTCTTCAATATCATCAGTTACATCATGTCTTATCTCAAGATAATTAAAGAGCTTGTCAAGATTATTAAGATAATATTTGTTAGGCTCATAAGATAAAACATAAAGCTGTTCAGGTGAATTAACGGTTGCACATGGAGCAAAGTCTCTGATTTTCTGAATAATAACAACGCTGAATGTAGAACCAACTCCGTATGTGCTCTCAATTGTTATTGAACCACCCATCATCTCGGCAAAATTCTTACTGATGGAAAGTCCAAGTCCGGTTCCCTGAATATTTCTGTTTCTTCTTGTATCAACCTGCTGGAATTCACTGAAGATTTTTTCAAGATGTTCAGGCTTGATACCGATACCGCTGTCATTTACAACAAATTCAAGTCGAAGTGAATCGGCATTTATTATTTCATAGTCAATATTTAAAGATATAAATCCTTCATGGGTAAATTTGACGGCATTTGATAACAGGTTCATTATAATCTGTCTTACTTTAATCTCATCGCCGTAAAGCTTTGATGGAATACGAGGATTCATATTTACATAAAAGGCAACTTTTTGTGTATCTACTCTCGTGTTAATAATGTTTATAATATCATTTACGGTTGATGTTATATTGTAGTCAACGTCGATTAACTCCATTTTACCGGATTCAATCTTAGAGATATCAAGAATATCATTTATAAGATTTAAAAGTCCGTCTGAAGCAACTTTTATAGTGTTAAGATATTCGAGGTTCTGGCCGGTTGCACAGCCTGACTGAATCAAAAGCTCAACCATTCCACAGATAGCGTTCATTGGTGTTCTGATTTCATGACTCATATTTGCAAGGAAATCAGACTTTGCCTTACCTGCATTTTCAGCTTCGCTTCTCTTCTCATCAACTTCCTGCAACAAATCCTGAACCTGTTCGGTCTTAGCGTTGGTATTCTTGATTGTATTGATAGAGAAAAGCAAAAGAATAATGATAGTTATCTGGCCCATAAGCATAACTATAAAAGCAAGGATAAAATCTTTTGCTGAGGTTGTGCTGTCTTCTGTAGCAAAATAGAAGAAAAACATCATTACGATTGAATACGCACTTGTGAGAAAAACAAGTCGTAAATCAGCGTAAAGAGAAGAAATACATGTTATCGCCAAAAAAAGCAACGGTATGTATCCTATCTGATCGGTGTGGAAACCATAGAGTGTATCAAGACCAAGAAGCAAAAGGGGCACACAGTATTTAATGTACTTTTTCGGAACCCCTTTATAGGTCATAAGAAAGATAGCAAAAGCAGCTGAAAATGCCGCATAAACTGCCAGATATATTGCTCCCGAAAACAATATAAAGTAAGAACAAAATAATATATGTACATATAAAACTGCTTTGGATACTATCTTAAAATCAAACAATGTAACGCCCCCAGACTATTCGTCATCGTTATTTTTCATTCTAATATTTTCTTCATAAAATTCTTTTTCACATTCTATGAATTCGTCAATCAATTCAGGTTGGAAATGAGTGCCGCGAAGATCGGTCATAAGCTTTAGGGCATCTTCATGACTCATCGGTTCTTTATAAGACCTTTTTGTAGTCAGTGCATCATATACGTCGGCAATTGCCATAAGTCTTGCGCTGAAAGGAATATCTTCGCCTTTAAGCCCGTATGGATATCCTGCACCGTTCCATCTTTCGTGGTGTGAAAGTGCCATATCTTTGGCAACACCAAGAAATTTGTTACCCGGAATTTCCTCGGAAGCTTTTTCGAAAGCCAGTGCTCCAAGGGTAGTATGCTTTTTCATATATTCAAATTCAGCATCATTTAATATACCTGTATTGGTAAGTATATCATCGTTAATACCGATTTTTCCGACATCATGCAAAGGTGCCGCACGAAGCATGTTGGTAACCATCTCATCATCAAGGTAATTCTGATATTGTGGTTTGGTTCGTAAATGATCAAGCAAAATTTTAAGATAATTAGCGGTACGTCTTGCATGACCGCCTGTAATCTTATCTCTAAACTCAACAAGGTCTGTTATACTAAGGACAATAACATCCTGAAGCTGTTCTACCATCTTAGTCTTCTCTCGTACAAGCTTCTCCATATTATCACGATAGTTTTTAAGTTCTATCTGCATACTGACACGTCTTAGCATAACTTCAGGAACAAACGGCTTGGCAATAAAGTCTATGGCCCCCATTTTTAGACCTTTAAGCTCACTAGCCGATTCTGATATTGCCGTAAGAAAAATAACAGGAATATCTTTTGTGAATTCATTGTCTTTGATAGCTTTAATAGTCTCAAAACCATCCATCCCCGGCATCTTTATGTCGAGCAATATCAAATCAGGCTTGTTTTTTGATAAAAACTTGAGAGTCTGTTCACCTGAAACCAGTAAGGTAACTTTGTAATAAGGCTTTAAAGTCTGTTCTGCAAGTTTTAAATTTGTTACACTGTCGTCTACCACAAGAATGTGGCCTTTGCATCCGTTCCCCATAAGCAATTAACCTTCTTCGTTAGAATAATCCTGTAATTTTTCCTTCGTCAGTAACATCAATATTAAATGCTGCAGGCTGTTTTGGAAGTCCCGGCATAGTCATTACCGTACCTGTAATTGCAACAACAAAACCTGCTCCTGCATTAACATACACTTCACGTATATTTATATTGAATCCTTCCGGTCTTCCAAGCTTTGTGGCATCATCAGAAAGTGAATACTGATTCTTTGCCATACATACAGGAAGATTACCGTATCCCAATGATTCAATTCTTGCAATTGCATTTGCTGCAGCAGGATCATATGTTACAGAGCCTGCTCCGTATATTTCTTTAGCTATTGTTTCAATCTTTTCTTTTATAGAAAGGTCAAGATCGTATATTGGTTTGTAATTACTTTCTTTGTTCTCAAGAGTCTCGATAACCTTAGTGGCAAGCTCCATACCGCCTTCTCCACCTTTTTCCCATACGTTTGCCAAAGCAAATTCACAGCCTCTTTCTTTACAGAAGTTCTCAATGTAAGAAAGTTCTGCATCTGTATCGGTAATAAAACGGTTGAGAGTTACTATAACAGGGATACCGAATTTCTGAATGTTTTCAATATGCTTTTCAAGGTTAACAATACCTTTCTTAAGTGCTTCAAGATTCTCACCTGAAAGTTCAGTTTTTGGTACGCCACCGTTATACTTTAATGCTCTTGCTGTTGCAACTATTACTACTGCCTCAGGGTTAAGACCGGCAACACGGCATTTGATATCAAGGAATTTCTCTGCTCCAAGATCAGCACCAAATCCGGCTTCTGTTACAACATAATCAGCAAGCTTAAGTGCTGTCTTAGTTGCACGTACACTGTTACATCCGTGAGCGATGTTTGCAAATGGTCCACCATGAACAATTGCAGGTGTATGCTCAAGAGTTTGTATAAGATTAGGCTTAATTGCATCCTTTAATAAAGCTGCCATTGAACCGACTGCCTTTAATTGTTTTGCGGTTACAGGTTCTCCGTCATAAGTATAAGCTACAATTATTCTGCCAAGTCTTTCTTTTAAGTCCTTCATATCTTTTGCAAGACAAAGGATAGCCATTATCTCAGAAGCTACAGTTATTATAAAATGATCTTCTCTTACAACACCGTCTACTTTACGTCCAAGTCCGACAACAACATTTCTAAGAACTCTGTCATTCATATCAAGACATCTTTTCCATACTATCTGGTTAGGATCGATATTGAGTTCATTACCCTGCTGTATATGATTATCAAGCATTGCTGCAAGAAGATTGTTAGCATAAGTTATTCCGTGAAAATCTCCGGTGAAATGGAGATTAAGATCTTCCATAGGAACTACCTGTGAGTATCCGCCACCGGCTGCTCCTCCTTTTATTCCGAAACATGGTCCAAGAGATGGTTCTCTTAATGCAATTACTGCTTTCTTACCGGCCTTGCATAAAGCCTGACCAAGCCCTACTGTAATTGTTGTCTTACCTTCTCCGGCAGGTGTAGGGTTAATAGCAGTTACAAGAATAAGCTTTCCGTCTTTGTTATCGGCAACTCTATCGATAAGTTCATCTGTAAACTTAGCTTTATATTTGCCGTAAAAGTCTAATTCATCTTCTCTGATGTCAAGTTTTGCTGCAACATCCTTTATGTGAATCATGGATGCTTCCTGTGCAATTTCAATATCAGTTTTCATAACGTATAATCCTCACTTCGTTCTTTCTTTTTCTACAAAATATATTATACCAAATAATATAATAAAAAAACATATTTATTTTACAACTAAATATTTGCCTGTAAATGGCTTTTTACTGTAGTAATTATATAATTTATGTAATCCTCCACAACCGTATCCATCCCGGTGGAATACAGCATCCTTGTTCCGACTACATCTTCTATTTCGTTAAAAATGAATTTGTCATTTTCATCAAGAATAAAATCAATACCGATAAAGTCTGTATCAGTATTATCTGTTATTATTTTAATTAATCTTTGTAAATCTGTACCCGGACTGTAAGGTGTGCAGGTGCCGCCAAGAGTAAAGTTGGATTTAAAACTTGACGGATTGGTTCTTAGTCTTGCGGCATATATTTCTTTTCCAAGCACATATACTCTTAAATCCCGTGCAATACCTTTTATTCTTGGCTGTATACAAAAGAAATTATGTGCTGTTAAAGAATTGCACTGTTTTAATAATGATTCTATATCGGGAACATCATTGTGAACGAGAAATACTTCTTTTCCGCCATGTCCGGATACACTTTTAACAATTAATTCATCTGTGTTATATTTTTCAAATGCTTCTGTAAGCGTTATATAAAGATTCTCTTTTGATGAAAGTGTTGTCGGAATCGTTGGCAGGTCAAGTTTACTTATTGTTTCATAAGTTGTGAATTTGTTATTGCATAGAATTGATGTTTCATAGTTGTTAAAACATCTGATATTTGAAGATTCAAGATAACGTGTTGTATCAGGGGAAATGGTTCTGATAATTGCAAAGTCTATGTCTTTTGTTTTAATATCTTCATCCGTAAATACAAGTTTCATACAGATTCCTTTATCTTTTGCAACACGCAGTATCTCCCCGGCAAACCACTTATTTCGTTCATAGTCAGCTTTTGAATAAACCAGTAAACCGTTCATTTTATTTGTCCCCTGCCTTTTTTATTATGTATTTCATAAGAATGTCAGCACAGTTAACTTTGGTGCAATCATATATATTTTTAAAATGGGCATTGGAATTTACTTCACATACATATACTTTCCCGGTTGTATCTTTTAATAGATCTATGCCGGCATAATCAAGTTTCAGTGCAGCCATAACCTGTTTGCATATAAGCTCTTCTTGTGGCGTAACAGAATATTTTTCCATTGTTCCGCCATTAGTTATATTGCTTCGAAAATCGTTATCCGCTGCTGTTCGCTTCATAGCCGTGCAGACTTTATCACCGACCATATTAACTCGAATATCGCTGTTATTATCTGTTTTGATAAATTCCTGAAAAATCAATTTGTTATGACCATGCTTTACAACGAGTTCTTTAAGTTCATCCATATCATTTGCCAGATATACCTGCATTCCGAATGACCCCTGTCTTTCCTTTACTACTACAGGGAATTTTAAAAGGTTAGCAACATTATTTAAAAAATCAAAGTTCGTATAACCAATGTTATCGTATGTCATAGGGGCAACTATTGTTTTAGGACAAATAATACCGGCTTTTAATAATTCAAAATGAGTTTTTGCTTTATCATCACATATTTCAATAGAATTTGAAGAGTTAATGACTTTCATATTATGAGCTTCAAGATACTTAGCAAGTAATATATCTTTATCCCAGAAGATAACAAAATCATAATTTGTTGAAAGTTCATTAACTGACTCATCAAAATTTGATACCGGTAAATCTGCATTAGAAAAAAGAGTTAAAGAGATATTGTTATCAATGGCTGCTTTTTCGATCATTTCATAAAGCTCATCAAATTTCTTTGATTTAAGATACGCATTTATAACAAACATTCCCTTTAACTCTTTATTATCTGACATAATATTTAACCGGCACTATCGTTAAGATACTGCTCGAATTCCTCCATTGTCATTAAAATTCTTCTTGGTTTAGTTCCTTCTTCAGGGCCGACCACACCGGCATCAGCTAACTGATCCATTATACGTGCGGCGCGGTTAAAACCGATTTTATATACTCTTTGAAGCATTCCGATAGATGCTTTATCTTTCTCGATTATAAATCTACCTGCCTGCTCGAAGTACTGGTCTTTGCTGTCTGCACTCTCATCCTTGCCTTCACTTAAAACTGATTTCATGGAAGCTGTCTCAATCTTTTCAATTACTTCTTCGCTGTATGTATTATTGTTGTTGGCAGAAAGAAAATCAACAACAGCACTTACTTCTGAATCGGATACAAACGCTCCCTGAAGTCGTACAGGCTTTGGATAACCAGATGGGTAGAATAACATATCTCCTTTTCCAAGCAGTTTTTCCGCACCACCGGAGTCAAGTATAGTTCTTGAATCGATTGCTGATGCAACTGAAAATGCAATTCTTGAAGGTACGTTAGCCTTGATAAGTCCTGTAATAACGTTTACAGACGGTCTTTGAGTTGCAATGACAAGATGAATTCCTGCAGCTCTTGCCATCTGGGCAAGACGACATATTGCATCTTCTACTTCACCCGGTGCGACCATCATAAGATCTGCCAGCTCGTCAACAATTATAACTATCTGCGGCATTTTAACAAAGCCTGCATCAGCACTGTTTTCGACAGTGGCAATTTTTGCGTTGTAACCAGCCATGTCTCTTACGCCAAGTTGGGCGAATTTGTTATAGCGGTCAACCATTTCTGCGACAGCCCAGTTAAGAGCTGATGAAGCTTTCTTAGGATCGGTTACAACAGGAATCATCAGATGTGGTATTCCATTGTATACACTAAGCTCTACAACTTTAGGATCAACCATTATCATCTTAACATCATCAGGATGATATTTATAAAGAATACTCATTATAAGTGTGTTGATACATACTGATTTACCTGAACCGGTCTGTCCTGCTATAAGAAGGTGTGGCATCTTTGCTATATCAGTAACAATAGGTTGTCCTGCAAGATCTTTTCCAACTGCAAATGCAATTTTAGACGTACTTGTTTCAAATTCTTTAGATTCAAGTATCTCTCTAAATGAAACTGCGGTTGTTTCTTTGTTAGGAACTTCAATTCCAACAGCTGCTTTGCCGGGAATTGGAGCTTCAATTCTTATGTCCGTTGCGGCAAGGTTAAGTTTAATATCATCAGCCAGATTTGTAATCCTGCTGACTTTAACACCCTGCTCTGGCTGCATCTCATATCTTGTAACCGTAGGTCCGACACTTATATCTGTAATGGTTACTTTTACTCCGAAGCTCTCAAGTGTCTGTTCAAGCTTGTGAGCTGTCTCATAATGCTCCTGACCTGAATCTCCTTTTACTACACCCTTAGGTTTGGTAAGAAGATCAATCGGTGGTTTTTGATATGAAGTGTTAGAAGCAGGAGCTGCTTTTGGCAATTCATTGATTGTCTTAGGTGCAGCTTCAACCTTTGGTGCATCTAAGGCCTTTGATTCAGGTGTTTTTGCAGGTTCTTTAGTTTCCTGAACCTGAGGTTTATCATTATTAAACTGCGCACCGTGAAGGTTTGGCAGATTCTTATTTTCTTCAATAATATTTTCTTTGGTAATATTATCTTCTGTGCTTTTTGGTTCTGTATTTTTTTTCTTTCCAAACTTCTTTGCTAGTTCAGTTTCATAAATTTCACCTGTTTTTTTATCGATAGTTACTGACGATGGCATCTGTGTAGTAACAGGCTGATTAGCAATTACATCATTATAATCTTCTTCGTTATTAAGCTGTTTCATGCCGGATGGCATACGTTTTTGTTTCTTTGAAGAACTTTTTTGTATTTCTTTTAAGTTTTTCTTTTCTAAAGGAGCACTCTCAACTGCGTCATCGCCAGAGCCGTCTTTATCGAATTTAAATGTTGTAGCAGGTTTTCTTCTTTTAACAGGAATATCATCTTCCTCGTAATAATCATCTTCCTCATACGAACTGTTTTTATAATCATCTCTTAAGTTTTTTAGAGCATTAATTGATCCTTTTGTAATGTTTGAAACAATTAATTTCTCACTTATGAGAATTACCATAATTATAAGTAATGCAGTAAGTATTATAAATGAACCTGTCATTCCGACGAGTGGTCGCATGATATTAACAACAGCTGCACCGATAAAACCGCCATGACTTTTCCCTGTAGCACATTCTTTGAAATGTGGGCCAAGTTTTACTTTTTCGTTATATTCAAATAAATGAATCATTGAAGCAACAAGACACACAAAGATAAATGAATATATCATCTTCTTTTTTGCAAGTCGGCTTCCTTTATTGGCAACAAGTATGAATACAACAATAAAAAGAATAAATGGAAATATGTAAGCACATACACCTATCAAACCGAATGTGACAAAATTAATTATTTCACCCAGCTTTCCTATAAGATTAAAGCTGCTGAGCATTAATAGCAATGATAAGGCAATACCGCAAACAAGAAATATTTCATTATAAAATTCCTTGTTATGATTTGTTTTAGCTGTTGTCTTTCTTCGTTTATTACTATTACCGGATGTTTTTCTGGATGATGTTTTTGTCTTCCTTGTACTGCCGGCCATAAGTTACCTCCCGATATAATTAAATAAGTGAAAATACTATTGCTAATGTACCAACTATGAAACAATAGATTGAAAATCCAAAGAATTTTTTACCACGCACAATCTTTAACATTGTAAGGATGCATACGTATCCTACAACAGCGGCAACTATTGTTCCAACTATATATGAATATAAATCTGCTTTTGTTATATCAAGTGTGGTGAAATCTTTTAATTCAAGTACCATTGATCCAAGTATTGCAGGTATGGACATGATAAATGAATATTTTACCGCAAATGTTTTATCAAAGCCACATGCAAGACATGCAGTAATCGTAGTTCCCGAACGTGAAATTCCCGGTAATGTAGCAAACCCTTGTGCTATACCGATAATTCCTGCGGATTTATATGTAGCATTTTCTTCTGTGATTTCTCCTGTTTTGAGCCTGTCAGCAATCAGAAGTTCGATACCTGTAACAAGCAAAAAGATGCCGGGAATAAGTGCTCCCGCTGATGCATACTCTATAAAATCTTTTAACAAAATACCTAATATTCCTGTTGGAATTGTGCTTACTATAACCAACATTACAAATCTTCTGTAAGGTGTTGTTATTACCGGCTTTATCTTTGATTTTAGATTCTTATTAAAAATTGATCCTATAAACACGAAAGCATTTCTAATCCAGAGTCCTAATATTGTAAAACCTTCTTTTATCAGTTGTAAAACATCCTTTTTGTATACTACAAATATTGCAACTAAAGTTCCAATATGAAGCATGATATCGAAAAGTAATCCTGTATCTGTATTGAGATTAATCAGCTTACGGGTAATGGCAAGGTGACCTGAACTACTAACAGGGAGAAATTCGCAAACTCCTTGTACAATTCCCAATATTATTGCTTTAATAAGTTCCATTTATAATTGCTCCTTTATAAAAAAAATTGTTCTTTTACCTGAAAATCAAAATAAATTATACCTATTTGATAAAATATATGCAACCTCAACTTTTTTTATCAGCATCCTCTATTAATTCATGTAATTTTTGAAGTGCCTTATCAATTCCTCCAACTTCATTAATTAGTCCTTCTGTTACAGTTTCTTTACCGACAAGAATTGTTCCAAGATCCTTTGTCAGCAATGTTTTTGAAAGCATAAGCTCTTCTACCCTTTCTTTTTTCATATTGCTGTGAGTGACAATGAATTCGACAATTCTGTTCTGAATAATTTTGAAATAATCAAAAGTCTGAGGAGCGCCAATTACCATTCCGTTCATTCTGACGGGATGAAGAATCATTGTTGCACTCTCAACTATAAATGAATAATCTGTCGATGTTGCTAAGGGTACTGAAATTGAATGACTGTCGCCAATGATAAGAGATACCGTTGGTTTACTTAAAGAAGCAATCATCTCAGCCATGGCAAGTCCTGCCGAACAGTCTCCTCCGCTTGTCTGCAATATTACAAGAAGCCCGTCGATTTTATCAGAGTCTTCGATTTTTGCAATAAGCGGAAGTACATGTTCATATTTTGTTGATTTACAATCAGACGAAGAGATTTCATGCCCTTCAATTTCCCCAATGATATCAAGAAGAAAAATTGAATGATTATATTTGTTATCTTTTAGAATCATTGAACCAAATTCTATAATGTCATCATGATCTGTTCCTTTTTCCATAAGCACGCTCCTGTGTTTTTTACACATTATTGTGCTATAAATATTTAAGCTTTATTCAGATAAAACATATATATCTCAAAGATTATTATGAATAACAAAATTAACAACATGATAGTAATACATATATATGCTAGTGTAATCAGTCTGCTGTTATCTTCTTCCTTGGGAGAAGTAATATCAGTGTCAGTTGTAATTTCATCTTCTGCCGGCGAAACATAGGAATCTCCTTTTACAGTAACATTTTCGCGTTCACTTTTGTATACAACCATATAACTGCTTGAATCAGAAAAAGTTTTAAAACATATATAATATCTTTTGCCATAATTTATTATGCTGTAGTCATGTTCGGTTAGAACCGATTCGTTCATGTCTAACAATAATATTCCAAAATTATTATCATAGTAAATATCTGATAAAGGCAATAATAACGAGAAATACTCTCCTTCATCAAGCGTTATAGGTGTGCCGTTTGAAGCTTTTGAAGCTTGTATTGAAAATGAGTCAATGTGTGAAAAATAGTTTGTACTATATTCGCTTGCAAAAAGCATTTGCTCTAATTCTTTTGAATCAAATATTGTTTTATAAAATGATATAATGGTATCTGCTTCAATAGATGTATGACTATGTCCTACTTTTATTAATTCTTTTTCCATTGAAGTATGATTGTTTATTGTGACTTTTATTTCAGTGTTTTCATCAAAATCATCAACAACATTTTTTAGACCGTTTTCTAATTCCTCAGAACTTTCTATTGTAATAATCTCATGTTTTTCATCAGGTGAATCAGTAATTTCTTCTTTTGGTATTTCTTTACCAGATTCATCTTTTGTTACAGGTGCAGCAGGTTTATCTGTTGCAGGTGTTTTTGTTGATTGTTCCTTAGAAGGTTCTTTTGTAGGGGGTTCTTTTGTAGGGGGTTCTTTTTCTATTTCTGTATCATCGTTTCTTTCTGTATTTACAGGTTCAAACGATGCATGTATTATTATTTCACTAGCAGGCATGATAAATGATGTTGCAAAATAATATTTATCATTAATTTTCAGACTGCCAGGTACAAACTTCATCCCTTCGTTAGCGGATATAGTAAGTTTAACTACAGTGCCTGGTGTAACATAATTGTTGTCTGAAAGATTAGTTGTTATCGTGCCGCCAATAAGGTTATCTATTGTGATTGAATATGTTTCTTCATAAATTTCATAATCTTCATATTCGATAATTGGATAACCAAAACTGAAATTATAGTTTTCTTTTGAGACGAAAACATTATTTTCATAATGATTATTTAAAAATTCTGAAGAACCTTTAAGAAAATATTTGTATTTTCGTTCATTTGAGAGATTATCAAAATTTTCACCGCTTAAAATCGGGTCATCCCATGTTACATCTATAGCATACCATCTGTCATCAATCATAACATAATTCCACATATGAGGTATGCTGTTACCTGCAGTGATGCCCTCTCCTGTTACAAGAATGCAAGGAATGTTGGCATTATCACATAATACTTTAAAAGCACGTGAATATCCTTCACATACCGGCGCATCCTCACCTGTTGTATTACCTGGGATTGCACTGACACATTTATGGGCTTTGATTGAAGCATTGTCATAATCGCTGTTGTATTCATTTGTCTTAACAAGAAGATCATGAATATATCTTAATTTATCATATGTTGCATTTGTGCTGTTGAATGCATTGATTGCAGGGAGAACTTCTTCAACATAATCAGAAACATCGTTAAAATCAGCCATAACCTCATCTTTATCTTTATAAGAATCAATAAGGTATGTGCCAAATTCTCCGGGTGCAACATATACATTACGGATGCATTGTATATTATCAGTTGTAACAATAGAATATTTGAATTCGATTTTATTATAATCAAGCCAGAATACTTCAGGGTGATCTCTGTCGAGTGCATCAATTGCTGACTGAAAACATGTAGTTGAATCTGTTACAGGTACATTATATTCTGATAAATCTATCTTAATCTCATACATACCTGTCATAGTTTTATCAATTACAGAATAAATAGAATCATAGACATATTTAGAAGATTCCGATAACTGTTCATAATAATACTTATTATAAACTTCATCATTATAGAGGTTGTTATCAGCTGCCGTTGCATTTTTGTCAACGACAAATACTATTATAAAAAGCATTACCAAAATGCCGGCTGTTAAAAATGATAATTTTTTTAACAAAATAACAACACTCCTTTCTTTCAACATATGAAGTATATCACAGTTTTTAAAGTATAGGAGTGTTGTTAAAAAAAATTATTATTTGTTAATCAAAATGTAATATTTTGAATTATTTATTATTTGACATCTTTCATACTGAATGTAATTCTTCCCATCTTGTCTTTGCCAAGGCATACAACCTTAACAACATCTCCAAGTGTAAGAACGTCTTCAACGTGATTGATTCTTTCTTTTGAAATCTTTGATATATGAACCATTCCCTCTTTACCAGGAGCAAATTCAATGAAAGCACCAAATTCTTTAATGCTTACTACTTTACCTACGAAAGTCTGTCCTGCTTCAAAATCAGTTACGATAATCTTGATAAGACGGATAGCTTCGTTAATCATGTCAGCATCAGTTCCGCATACAGATACAAAACCATCATCTGTAATGTCGATCTTAACACCTGTTCTCTCTATTAATGTGTTAATTGTCTTACCTCTCTGACCAACTACATCACCAATCTTAGCAGGATCAATTGTAATATTTGCAATCTTAGGTGCATACTTTCCTACTTCTTCTCTTGGTTTGCTGATGCATGGAAGCATTACTTCGTTAAGGATATATTCTCTTGCCTGTCTTGTTCTTGCAATTGCCTCTTCTACAATTGGCTTTGTAAGACCATGAATCTTAATATCCATCTGAATTGCTGTGATACCTTCAAATGTTCCTGCAACCTTGAAATCCATATCTCCGAAGAAATCTTCAAGTCCCTGAATATCTGTAAGTACGATGTAATCATCATCTGTATCACCTGTAACAAGTCCGCATGAAATACCGGCAACCGGTTTCTTAATAGGAACACCCGCAGCCATAAGTGACATTGTTGATGCACAGATTGATGCCTGTGATGTTGAACCGTTAGATTCAAATGTCTCAGATACAGTTCTTATTGCGTATGGGAATTCATCCTCTGAAGGGATAACTGGTAAAAGCGCTCTTTCAGCAAGTGCACCGTGACCGATTTCACGACGTCCAGGACCTCTTGAAACCTTTGTCTCTCCAACTGAATATGCAGGGAAATTATAATGATGCATATATCTCTTCTTAACAACATTTTCATCAAGACCGTCAATTCTTTGAACCTCTGATAATGGTGCTAAAGTTGTTATTGTACAAATCTGAGTTTGTCCTCTTGTAAACATAGCACTTCCATGAACACGAGGAATAAGATCAACCTCAGCAGCTAAAGGACGAATCTGTGTGATTTCTCTTCCGTCCGGACGCTTGTGATCTTTTAATATCATCTTTCTTACAGTCTTCTTCTGATACTGATATACTGCGTCAGGAAGAATTGCAAGCCATTCTTCGTTATCAGCAAATGCCTCTTCAAATTTAGCTGTAATCTGTCTGATATTTTCTTCTCTTACCTGCTTTTCATCCGTGAAAACTGCCTCTTCCATCTCAAGTGGAGTAACAATCTCTTTCATCTTTGCAAACATTTCTTCAGGAACAGCACAGCTTACATATTCATGCTTTGCTTTTCCTACTTTTGCAACTATATCATTGATGAATGCAATAATTGTCTGGTTAATATCATGTGCCATATAGATTGCTTCTAACATCTTTGCTTCAGGAATCTCATTAGCTCCTGCTTCAATCATGATAACTTTTTCGCTTGTAGAAGCAACTGTAAGTCTTAAATCACCTGTATCCCAGTCTTTCTGATTAGGGTTAACTATAAATTCTCCGTCAACCATACCAATCTGTGTTGTTGCACATGGACCATCGAAAGGAATATCTGAAATAGATGTTGCGATTGCAGAACCAAGCATAGCTACAAGTTCAGGTCTGCAATCAGGATCAACAGACATAACCATGTTGTTAAGTGTTACATCATTTCTGTAATCCTTAGGGAAAAGAGGTCTCATAGGACGGTCAATAACTCTTGATGTAAGAATTGCATTCTCTGACGCCTTACCTTCTCTTTTGTTGAAACCACCCGGAATCTTACCTACAGAATATAACTTCTCTTCGTACTCAACGCTTAATGGGAAGAAATCAATTCCGTCTCTTGGTTTCTCTGATGCTGTAGCTGTTGATAAAACAGTTGTATCACCATAATGCATAAATGCGGCACCGTTAGCCTGTGCAGAAACACGACCGATATCTACGGAAAGTGTTCTTCCGGCTAATTCCATTGAAAAACTTTGTGTCATAATATTTTCCTCCAGAAAAATAGTAAATTTGTTATATGTGTGCCTGTACCGAAACAACTGAAAAATATACCATGCACTGATATGCTTTTCAGAAGTCCCGGTCATACAATGTGCACACCTATTCGATTATACCACTTGCCAATAAATATTTCCACAAAAAAAGAGAACTAAATTATTATTTAAATAACTTAGTTCTCCCATTTTTAAAATTACTTTCTCAGTCCAAGGCTATCTCTAAGAACTCTGTATCTTTCGATATCAATCTTCTTAAGATATTCGCTTAAACCACGTCTCTGACCAACCATCTTTAAAAGACCACGTCTTGAATGATGATCCTTTGGATTAGCCTTCAAATGTTCTGTGAGTTCATTAATTCTTGCGGTAAGAATTGCGATCTGTACTTCTGGAGATCCTGTATCTCCTTCGCTTCTACCGTACTTGCTAATGATTTCCTGTTTCTTTTCTTTACTTAACATAAAACATTTCCTCCATAAAATTTTATTATATGCCGTCTACTAAGTCTAAGGTCGGAGTCCCATAAACCTGGTAAGCGGTATTGAACGTTGTTAATATAACATAAATTATAGATGCTGTCAAAGCTTTTGTCCAATCTTTTCACCTATAAGGACATTTGTCTCAATTCCGTTAACACTGTTATATGCAATATCTTTTCTTATGGCAACAGTACCCTTTTTTGCTAGGACAATTATTGTTGAACCGCCAAATTCAAATTTTCCTTTTTCCTGTCCTCTTCTTACAGGGAATAGATATTGGTTATTGCTTATTCTTCCTACAAGCATTGCACCAACTTCACATTGAATAATCTTGTCAAAAGATTTTGTCTCAAGAACTGTGTACTCTCTTGTGTTTTCAGAATACACATTACATGAATTAAGAGCTATAGGCATAACTGTGTGAAATTTGCCATCAATCTTCTTACTGCTTAAAATTGTTGAATTATCTACAAAACAATATCTGTGATAATTATTTACCGCCAGTCTGAATATAAAAATATAACCGTCTTCATATTCTTTGGCAAGCTCATCATCTCTTAAAAGATCTGCCACGGTATATATTGAATTCTTGATTGAATAACGTGAATCTGAAGTTATTCTGTGAACCGTAAGCGCACTGTCACAAGGTGAAATAAAACTGTCCGGATTAACGTCAAGCGTTCTGAATCCAGTCACACCTTTTCTTGTGAAGTAATCATTAAAAGATATATATTTTCTATTCTGATATTCCTGTTCATCTATATTGTTATTGCGAATAAACGAATCAATTAACACTGAAGAAAAACTGCTGTCAAGAAATTTGCCCGCTAAAACCGATATTCCTTTGCACGTGAGCGGTTTTAATAAAATTCTTCCTAACACTGTATTATATAAAAAATCGAGTGCGGTCTGCTGATTAATTTTTATCATTAAAATTCTCCTGAACAATTATGTCTTCGCTTTCGTTATCAAGCAAATCTCTGAAAGGATGCTTTTTAACTTTAAAACCAATAATAAACAGGCATCCTACAATCAGAATCATTACACCGTAAATAATTCCGAATAATCCGTCACTGATTCTTAAAAATCTTTTAAGGATAAAAAGAAGCGGAACAATAATGGCAATATTGGTAACCGGTAATCCTTCGTAGTACTGGCGCTCACCGGCCTCTGTATCCTGTCTGTTCTCTTCTGTTACGTTATAGTACGCAAGTCTGATTACGGCAGCTAATGTGTAGAATGAGTACGCTATAGCATAAGATAATTTGTATCCGGTTAATGAAAAACCAATCATAACAGGGAGAACACCAAAGCTTGTAAGATCACACAATGAATCAATCTGAATACCGAATCGACATTCATCTTTAGTTCTCTTCATTGTTCTGGCAATCTTACCGTCAAACATATCGCAGATTCCCGCAATAATAAGACATATTACAGCAAGTGCAGGCTGACCGTTACCTGCTGAAAACATTCCAAACATTGTAGAAATCAATCCTACATAAGTGAGAACAACCGTGTAATTATAAAACCCTATCATGAAATATCTTCCTTTCTAAAATCATTTCTTATCATTAAATAATGTGCTATCAGTGAAAATATTGCACTTACTATTAACATGTAATAGAAGTTTATAAATCTTGTAACAAGCATTGCAGGTATCATAAGACTTTCTGTGTATGCTACACTGTAAATATGCTTAAATGCAGCTTCCGAAGCTCCTATCCCACCCGGAACAGGCAGGCTGTCCACTGCTGTATTGAGTGTAACCTGAAGTGATATTATCTGTAACAATGACAGATGATTCAGGCCAAAAAATCTGTAAACTACATATGAAATTGCAAAAAGCAAAAAACGTTGAAGTATTGTCAGAGCAAAAACAGGCAGCAAAATAATAATATTATCTTTTATGTAGCTGATGCTCTTAATATAATCATCCATTATTCGATTGATGTAACTTATTATTTTGTCAGGGTTCTTTATAAGCTTAATCTTCATTAAAAGATATGATGTCTTTTCTATTATCCATCTGACAATTGAAGGTTTAACAGACAATAATATGACGAACACTATAAAAAATGTGTTAATCAGAACACCAAATATAAAAAATACGATAAGATTATCCAGTTGTGAAATAATCATACTACCGTTGAAAAACATTGCAACTGCAACAAACATCAACAAGACGGCTTTGTATACGCTCACCAGTGTTAGTATAATTACCGACGATGTCGTAACTTTGTATCCGTCTTTCTTCATATATAGTATCTGTGCCGGTTGTCCTCCGGATGCCGAAGGAGTTATCGCACAATAATAAAATCCTATAAACGAATACTTAACACATCGGGGAAATTTAATTTTTTCATGCATACTTTTAAGCATAATAAAAATCATTGTCGACTCACACAAAAGTGAACATAGCATCATTAGCATTGCGCATGCAAGTATTTTATAGTTTCCACCCTTAATCTGTGCCATTACATCTTCAATATCGTTATTACTGAAAATAACATATATTGTTATAAAAAAAAGTAACAGCATAAATGATATGTTAAGAAGATTTTTATTTCTCTTTGTCATACAAATCCTCCACAAAATAAATATACCACATCTTTTTGTGTAAATATGAGCTAAAATATTAATTTTTTCTTAACATTCATCTTTGTATTCTACTCAATAATAAAACATTTTGCAATACCATAATTGATTTATGTATATATTATTCCGTTTCATTTGCTTATAAGGTTGACTTAATATATTTGATGAACTAAGATTTATTTTGTAAATTAAACTAAAAATGACCTCAAGGAGGAAAGACAATTGCGGGCAGGTTTTATTGGTTTGGGACTGATTGGCGGTTCTATTGCTAAGGCTCTTAAAGAATTCAAAATATGTGATTACATTTGCGCGTATGATTATTACGTTGAAAATAATGACGGGAGAAAAAATCCAAATCTTATTATGGCAAAAGAAGATGGTACTCTTGATGAGATTCACACTTCTTTAAATGATTTTTCAACACTGGATATTATATATCTTTGTGCCCCGGTTAAGACAAATATTAATTATCTTAAGAAACTGATATCAATTGTAAATGATGATTGTATAATAACTGATGTCGGCAGTGTTAAAGGTGATATTCATCGTGCTGCCATGGAATTGAATGCAAATAATATTTTTGTCGGAGGGCATCCTATGGCCGGTTCAGAGAAAACAGGTTATTCAAATTCATCTTCGTCCATCCTTGAAAATGCTTATTATGTAATAACTTCAGCAAAGGATACTCCGGCAAAAAAGATTGATATATTAACCAACATATGCAGACAGATAGGTACTATTCCAATTAATATTGATTATATGCAGCATGACAGATATGTAGCTGCAATAAGTCATGTACCTCATCTTATTGCTGTCAGTCTTGTGAATATGGTTAGGGATAATGATACTGATGGAATTATGAGAATGATAGCTGCAGGCGGTTTTAAGGATATAACAAGAATAGGATCATCCTCTCCGGTTATGTGGGAAAACATTTGTCTTAATAACACTGATGCAATATTGGAATTTCTGGCAAAGTTTCGGGACAACATAGATCTTGCGTATAATTACGTTAAGAACCATGACGGGGCTTCGATTAATAAGATTTTCTCGACATCAAAAGAATACAGAGACAGTTTTGATAATACTTCTACAATAAAATTTACAACATTTTATGAGATATTTGTTGATGTTAAAGATGAAAAAGGAATGATTGCAACAATTTCAATGTTGCTTGCAAAGAATAATATTAATATCAAAAACATTGGTATTGTTAATAACAGAGAATTTGATAACGGAGTACTTAAGGTTGAATTTCAGACTCAGTCTGAGATGGAAGCTGCTAAAGTTCTTCTTACCGATAAAGAATTTAAGGTATATTAAAAAATGGCCCGGTGAATTACCATTCATCCGGGTCATCTTTTATGCCATAATCAAGTGAAACTTTATTTTTGAATTTGTTAATAATTTCATCCTCATCAATCTTTGTCAGAATTTTTTCATCGTCATAATTGGAATCGGCATCATTTACAGCTTCAAGCTCTTCTATTACACTTTCTTCAACAAGGAAATTAACCGCCTGCTTATGATTTGTAATTACAGCCCTCTTGAGCGAGCCTCCGAATTCACCATCCAAAGACCAGTCCACAAGTTTTTCACTGTGATATTTTATCTCGTCTGTTTTGAATTTTAAAATATTTTTATTAGTGTAATCTCCTATAATTAGTGAATTCATTATTCCGCTGAATTCAAGAAGGTTCGATGGTCTTTTGATGAGCATAACTTCGAATAATCCGTCATTTAAAGTTACATTATGTCCTGTAATAGTCTTAAATCCGCCAACTGAATTGGCATTTGTGATTATTCCAAAAATAAAATCATCTTCTATAATCTCATCACCACATTCAAATTGCATATGATATGTCTGAATTGATGTAAGAGCTTTTGCACCTTCAATTAAATAGGCTAAACGTCCAACTGCATTTTTAAATGCCTGAGGTGTTGCATATGATACGTCGGCAAACAATCCAAAAGCTGCAACGTAATTGAAATAATGATCATTAAATGATCCAATATCATACGCATAAGGTTTGCCAAGCACAATACTTTTTGCGGCATTTACATTGATTTTTGATATATTAAAATTCATTGCAAAATCATTGGTTGTTCCAACCGGAATAAAACCTACATCAGGTTTCTTTTCAAGTGGCATTATTCCGTTAATAACCTCATTTAATGTACCGTCACCACCTGATGCAACAATAATATCAAACTCTTCTCCTCTTGCATTAGCAGTTTCTTTTGCATCATTTTTTCCTTTGGTCGAATGAACTGTTACTTCGTAATCCGAGTTAACAAACAATTCAATTATATCCGACAGGGAATTTTTGATTTTCCCCCTTCCTGCATGTGCATTAAATAAAAACAAAATCCTTTTCATTTATAAATCCTCCAAAATGGTGTTGCTTAAAGATTGATGTCGCTTTTATCTGTTATAAACATGGCGTCACCAAAACTAAAAAATCTGTATTTTTCTTCTATGGCAGCTTTGTAAGCATCCATAACCTTATCTTTGCCGGCAAGTGCGCTTATTAACATAAGTAAAGTGGATTCCGGCAGATGGAAATTAGTTATCAGGCAGTCAAGTACTTTGAATTTGTATCCGGGATAAATGAATATATCGGTATCGCCTGACATTGCCTTAACAAAGCCGTATTCATCAGCGGCTGATTCAATTGTTCGACAGCTTGTTGTTCCGACACATATTACTCTTTTGTTGTTTTTCTTTGCGTTGTTAATCTTATCAGCTTCCGATTGTTCAATGTTGAAATATTCGGTATGCATATGGTGCTTTGTAACATCATCAACTTTTACAGGCCTAAATGTGCCAAGTCCTACGTGAAGAGTTACATTTGCAATTACAACACCTTTATCTTCTATAGTCTTTAACAGTTCTTTTGTAAAATGAAGTCCGGCAGTCGGTGCTGCGGCAGAACCTGAATGTTTTGCATAAACTGTCTGGTATCTGTTCTTATCTTCAAGTTTATGAGTTATATATGGTGGCAGAGGCATTGTACCAAGTTCATCAAGAATTTCCTCAAAAATTCCGTCAAATGAAAATTCAATTAATCTATTGCCATCTTCCAATACATCAATGATTTCTCCTGTTAGTTTACCTTCACCAAAAGATATTACACAGCCTTTTCTTGCTTTTTTACCCGGTTTAACAAGTGTCTCCCATACATTTTCAGAGATTCTTTTTAAGAGAAGAAGTTCAATTACCGAGCCTGTCTCTTTTTTTACACCAAATAATCTTGCAGGAATAACTTTGGTATTGTTAATTACAAGGCAGTCACCTTCGTCAAGATAATTGATTATTTCCTTAAAAGTATGATGTGAATACTCTCCTGTTTCTTTATTGAGTATCATAAGTCTTGAACTGCTTCTGTCAGTAAGCGGATCCTGTGCAATCAGTTCTTTTGGTAAATCATAATAAAAATCCGATGTGTTCATTTTTTAATTGTTAACCTTCCGTTAGTTATAAATATTTACTGCTTTATTTGAATACTTTTCATCGGTTCAAACAGCTTTGTATCATTTTCGTTTTCGCGTTTTTTGGAGTTTTTGGTTGCAAGCTTACAAAAATACTCCTGACAGTCTATAGCACCTTTTGCGTTAGTGGCATGCTTAACATATTCTCCATTTTCATTCATGTAATGAGAACGAAGTGAATCTTTAAGCAGGATATCAAGAATTCCCATAACTTCGTCTTTTAATTCCTCATTTTCCACAGGGAAGAGAATCTCAACACGTTTATCAAGATTTCTTGGCATCCAGTCGGCACTTGCCATATATACTTCTTCGTTACCACCGTTGTTAAAATAGAATATTCTTGAATGTTCAAGGAATTTTCCTGTTATTGATTTTACGGTAATATTCTCACTTACATTCTTAATTCCGACTTTAAGACAACATATACCTCGTACGATAAGCTCAATCTTAACTCCTGCACATGAAGCTTCATAAAGAGCTTTTATTATATCAGCATCACATAATGAATTCATTTTTGCAATGATATGTGCCGGCTTACCGTTCATGGCAAATTCCTTTTCGCGGTTGATAAGATAAAGGAATTTTTTTCTAAGCCATAGTGGCGCAAGTGAAAGTTTGTTCCAGTTTAGAGGCTCCGAATAACCAGAGAGCATGTTAAATACAGCAGTAGCATCTTCACCGATTTTATTATCACAGGTCATAAGACCTAAATCAGTGTAAAGTTTTGCTGTTGAATCGTTGTAATTACCTGTTCCAAGATGTACATACCTTCTGATTCCGTCTTCTTCTTTTCGTACAACAAGTGTAATCTTACTATGTGTTTTCAATCCAAGCAAGCCATAAATAACGTGACAGCCTGCTTTTTCAAGCTTAATCGCCCAGTTGATATTATTTTCTTCATCAAATCTTGCTTTAAGTTCAACAAGTACGGAAACCTGCTTACCATTCTCTGCTGCTTCTGCAAGTGAAGCTATTATAGGTGAATTACTGCTGACTCTGTAGAGAGTCTGTTTAATTGCAAGTACGTTAGGATCTTTTGCAGCCTGTCTGATAAAATCAACAACAGGTGAAAATGAATCATATGGATGATGAAGTAAAATATCATGGTCTTTAATCTGGTCAAAGACTGATTCATCATTTACATATCTCTTAGGTGTTCTTGGCGTGTACTTCTTATCCTTATACGAGTCAAAACCATCCAACGAATACACTTTCATCAAAAATGTAAGATCCAAAGGCCCGTTGATGTTGAATATATCTTCTTCCTTGACATTAAGTTCTTCTTTAAGAATTTTTATGAGCCTTTTATCTGTCTTGTTTTCGATTTCAAGACGAATAACCTCGCCCCACTGACGTTTCTTTAACTGTTTTTTTATCTCAATCAATAAGTCTGATGCTTCATCCTCTTCAATTGATAAATCAGCATTTCTCATGATTCTGTAAGGAAATGCACAAATAACTTCATAGTTAAGGAAAAGCTTATTGATATTCTTCTCGATTATCTGCTCAAGTAAAATAACCGTAGTTGTCTGCTCGCTTTCTGATGGAATCGGAACAATACGGTTAAGCACAGCCGGAATCTGAACAGTCGCAAAATCATAGCGGTCCTTTTTCTTTTTATCTCCTAAAAGCGCACAAATATTAAGTGTCTTATTGCGGATAAGAGGAAATGGTCTTGAACTGTCTACAGCCATCGGTGTCAGAACAGGATAAACCTCATTTTCAAAATATGTATCAACAAATCTGGACTGTTCTTCATTAAGATCCTCGTAATGATCAATGATTTTAAGACCAAGTTCACCTAGCTTTGGTTTAAATACTCTGTTATAAGTTGAGTACTGATTTTTAACAAGCTCATGGGTTTTTATGTTTATTCCGGTCAACTGATCTGATACGGTCATTCCGGCAAAATCCTTTTTTGTATAATTGGCATTATACATATCCTTTAACGATGCTACTCTGATCATGAAAAATTCATCAAGATTAGACGCAGTAATGCTTAGAAATTTAAGCCTTTCAAATAAAGGATTGGCTTTATCTTTTGCTTCATGAAGAATTCTGTAGTTGAAATCCAGCCAGCTTAATTCCCTGTTTGTATAGTATATAGGGTTTTTCAAATTTATCTTGTCTGCTGCCATATAAAACCTCCTGTCTTAAAAGCATGTCTTATATATGGATTTGCTTAATGCCCGGCACAATTCCATATACAACAGAAAAATATTCCGCTTGAATATCAAAGAATATCTTTTCTAACGTAATATCCTTATCACATTTAAATAATAACATAATAATTCCGTCTTTGTAAGAAACCTGAATATTTTTAATCTTTTGTAAATGGCTCTTATCAAGCACATCCGCAAGCTTAAATATAGCTGAAAGCTTTGCTATCCTTATTGCATCAGGGGTATTGGCGCCCAGATTGTAATTCGAATCTATAATATCCGCAATAATCTCTCTTTCGTGATGAGATATTCCTATTATTTCATTACGAATTATAATGTGGTGCGAATGAACTGAAACATCATTCATATTAATAAATTTGCCACTGTTGTGAAGAATAATTGCAATCTGCAAAAGCAATCTGTCCCTTTTATTCAAACCATGAAGTTTGCTAAGCCCGTCAAATATGGCAAGTGCATTGCTTTCTACGTTGTTGCTGTGCTTTTCGTCGCAACAATACTTTTTTGCAAGCTGTCTCGCAGCGGCAAGTGCATCATTTTCAAAATCGTGTTCAAATACGGATTTTCCTTTTCTTGAAATGTATTCAACAACAATACCATCATTAACGTTCACTCCGGGGAACCACAGGTTCGTCGCACCGGTAATATCTATAAGTTTATTGATAATCATTGCAACCGGTTGCGCAAGTGACGCATATGCAGAGCTAATCTGAAGTTTTGTTGAAACCTGATTAACTGACAGTCCTGCAAGCAGATTGTACAGCTTGTTAAATTCTTTTACCGACACAACGTTACCTGTTTTATCAGATATTATTTTGTTAAGCTCATATGAGTTATCTGAAATAACTATGATATTGTTTACATCCCATGCCTTAAGATAGAGTTCGCTGTATGTATTTAAGTTACTGTCTATAAGCTCTTTTAAAACATTTGAATAGTCTGAAATGTAATTGGCACTGTTTTGTAAAAGCTCTTTTATTCTTAAAAAACCAAGCTTGATATTCTGGGTTGAGCGAAGTGTTGAGCTTTCATATACGGAAAGCTGAATGCTTCCCGCTCCTATATCAAGCACGAGCGCACCTTTGCCAACAAAGTTGTTAAATTCATTTTGCTTAAGGGCAATGGCATTGTAACATAGAAATCTTTGCTGTGAGTTACTGACAATAGAGACCGTAAGACCTGTTACAAGCTTTATTCGGTCAAGCACCAAAAGGCAGTTAGAAGCCTCTCTTACCGCACTTGTTGCAACTGCAATATAATCTTTTACGTCATACTCTTTCATGATTTTTGTAAAATCAACAAGCGTATCACACACATTATTAACAATCTCGTGACTTAGTCTTCCTTTTGAGTAGGTTTCCATACCAAGTTCGCACGGATATCTTACGTTATCAAGCTGCTTAATATTTCTTTTTGATGAAATTTCAAATATTTTCATCGAAATTTCACTAGAACCTATTGTGATAGATGCAAATGTGTTAATACCAATCACCCTCTCTTTATATCATCAGGACATAAATCCTATGAAATAGTGCTTAGTAAATGAGTTACAAACTGTGTTGCACACCTTCCCGACATTCCTGCATGAGATAATTCCCACTTATTAGCTTCCATGATAAGTTCTTCATCCGACAAGGTTATCTGCGGATATCTTCTTGCAATTCCAAGTACAATCTCGTTAAAAGCTTTCTTATCCGGTCTGATAAATGATATAAGCACACCGAATCTGTTAACAAGTGACATCTTCTCTGCCATTGTTTCATTTCTGTGCATATCGTCAGATGCTCCGTCTGACCTGTCTGACCATGTCTCCTTAATAAGATGTCTTCTGTTAGAAGTTGCATATATAAGAACGTTGGAAGGTTTAATCTCAAGACCACCTTCAATAACGGCCTTAAGATATTTATATTCTATCTCAAATTCCTCAAATGATAAATCATCCATGTAAATTATAAATTTATAATTACGACTTTTTATCTGAGAAATTATGTTGCTTAATTCTTTAAACTGGTGTTTGTATATTTCAATAATACGAAGTCCGTCATCATAAAACTCATTAAGTATCGCTTTTATCGCAGTTGATTTACCTGTACCGCTGTCCCCGTACAACAATGTATTGTTTGCCTGGCGCCCCATTACAAATGCTTTAGTATTCTCTACAAGCTTACTCTTCTGGCTCTCGTATCCAATAATTGTATCAAGACCGACGTGTTCGATATTGGTTATTGGAATGATTTTTGCGCTGCCATCACTTCCCTGTGTAATTCGAAATGCTTTATTAAGTCCAAACATTCCGACACCGAATTTTTCATAAAATGATGTTACGACATCAAATATTTCGTTTTCGTCTGCAGCTTTTTCAATCAGACGTGAAAGATTAACTACTTTCTCACTGACATTTTTATTGTACTGCATTGAATTTTTCTCAATAGAAATATAATTGCATAATACATCAAAACAATCTGTATCAAGTGCTTTTTGTATAGCTGAAAAATCATAATCAAAAAGCTGTTTAAAAATCTTGAAATCATGCTTTACAAGTTTATTAACCGAACCTTCCTGAATACCTTTGCGTTCACATGTTATGCTGAATGGATTTTCATTAGTGACAATAAGGTATGTAAGATAATTATGCCATAAATTCTCTTTAAATCCATAAGTTGTGGATATATCAAGTATAGCATTAACAAACTCATTTACATCAAAAATCAAAGAATTTTTTTCATATTCACCTGCGTCGAATTTCTCAAATATAGAATACGCCTTTGATAAAATATTGTTATCCTCGATGTGTCTATACATTATTAAGCCTGAAATAAGTCTGTGCATAATTAATCTCCTTTTGCCTTAATCAAAAATCTGAATTTTCTATAAGAGTCACCGATGAATTTTTCTCGGCTACCGTTATAATATCACGTGTAAATCCCTCTGATGAAAACAAAATGATTTTTGTGGCTTTGATTTTCGCTTCTTTTAACTCATCCAAAAGCATATTTAAATCTTTTTCACCATACATTCCTTCCCATTTGCAACTTCCAATAAGTACTTCTCCTTCATTACCTTTGATACATATATCAATATTGCCACTTTTACCATACCAACCACCTGATTTTACATACTCAAAATCTATTTTTTTATACTTTATAAGCAGTATCAGGTATTCACGGCAAAAATTTACGTAATTGATTTTGAATAATTCCTCCAACTGGTCTTTTATATGGCTATCATAAAAATTGGATGGATCAGAGAATTCCAAAAATGATATATATGGATACACACATCTGTACCAGAAGTTGATAAAATTATCTTTAATTCTGTACAGTCCCTTTTTTGTGTTTGCATAACTGCCAATATCCAGTGAAAAATATTTCTCAACGATATCAATATCAATAAGATTCTTAAGATAAACACTTATCTTAGCTCTTGAAAAGTCTGTGCGTTCATACAAATCATTAAGTTTGGTGTTACCTGCCGCCATGGCACATAATATAGCATTATATTGCGACAGTTCCCTAAGGTCATTTTTTAAAAGGCGGCTGGCTTCGTGAAACAAAACACCATCCTTGTTCAAAGCAAGTTTAATTATATTATCTTTAAAAGATTTATTCTCATTATATAGATTAATGTATGACGCAACACCGCCAAATACAGAATACATTCTTATAGTATCATCTATATCAAGCTGTGGTTTTGCCCCAATTAAGTCGACAATATCAAACTCTTTTAATTTAATTATTCTTGAAAACGCAAGTACGGCAGGCCCTATGTCCTGGGCCATCTGTGTCTCAACCCATTTTACGTCGGAGCTTATTAAGATGAAATTCAGTTTATTTTCATAGTCTTTATTCTTAGAAAAAATGATAAAGTCATTTATCAGTTTTTCATATACTTTTACAAACAACTGAAATTCATCTATTATGATGTTAATCTTTCCTTCACCATCCGTGTTTGTATATATATATTCAAGCACGGAAATTAAATTATTTGATGTTTCATCAGTCAAAGGATTATCCTTATTCAGGATATTTATTTGACTTTTAAGACATATGAAAAGTTCTTTTAGCGACAGTGAAGGACAATTGAAATAAAAATATCTTTTATTTTTATTAAATGTACGGACAAGTTCTGTCTTTCCGATTCCGTCCCTGCCGTAAAGTACAGTTATGGAATTCCTTTTTTTCTCGTATATCTCATTCAAAGCTTTAAGCTGCTCTTCTCTTGTACGATACATTTCAAATACCTTTCAATGACTAATAAATGTCTATTTACATTCTGTCTGGTGCTTCAAAACCAAGTAAATCAATACATGTTTCAAGGACTTTCTGTGTAAGCATAAGAAGCTTAATCCATGAATTGCGTCTGTTATCATCTTCCTCTGAAATGATTCTATTATCATGATAGAACTTATTAAACACATCCGAAAGCTCATAAATATACTGGCAAATCTTATGTGGAGCACTTTCTTCACAAGCGTTGAAGATTACCTCGTTATACTTAGTAAGCTTTAACATAAGATCCTTTTCTGTATCACTTGCAGCTGGAAGTATAGTAATATCCTGTGCTTTACCATCAAGTTTTGCAAGAATTGATTTAATTCTAACTATTGTGTAAAGAATATATGGACCTGTATTTCCTTCAAATGAACTGAATCTTTCGATATCAAAAATGTAATCTTTTGAAGCCTGATTAGACAAATCACCGTATTTTACAGCAGCAATACTTACTTTGTCAGCTATTTCATGAGCAAGTGTATCTTCAATTTCTTTGTTATCCGTAACCTTCTTGTATACAGCATCATTAATCTCTGTTAAGAGCTGCTCAAGTCTCATAACTCCGCCGTCTCTTGTCTTAAAAGGCTTGCCGTCTTTACCGTTCATTGTACCAAAGCCAAGGAATAAAAGATTTGTGTCAGGATCAATGATTTTTGTCTTTTTAGCACAACGGAATACCTGCTCAAAGTATAAACTCTGCCTCTTATCAGCAACATAAATAATCATGTCCGGATTTTCATTCTTGCGACGTTCAACGATAGTTGCAAGATCTGTTGTGTTATAAAGTGTAGCTCCGTCAGATTTAAGAATCATACATGGTGGAACTTCCTTTGTGTCATCAGGTTCTTTTACGTCAACAACCAATGCGCCTTCACTTATATAAGCATATCCCTCGTCTTTCATGTATTTAACCATATCAGGAATATACTGCTGTGCATCGGATTCTTTACCCCATTTTTCAAATGAGACATTAAGCTTTTCATAGTTTTTCTTCAAATCAGCAATTGATACGTTAAGTATATGCTTCCATAATGCTATATAACCTTTGTTGTTATTCTGCATAAGGAATGTTGCATTTTTTGCTTCTTCTTTAAATTCCGGATGCTCTTTTGCGTATGCATTTGCTGTAGGATAAATATCCTCAAGTTCAGCTATTGTAAAAGGTGGTTTGCTTGGATATTCTCCTTCATAATTTTCATCAAAATATACAAGGTCAGGCTGTCTTTTCTTTAATTCCGTAATAATAAGCCCCATCTGAAGGCCCCAGTCACCAAGATGAACATCTCCGACAACCTCATTACCTACAAATCTGTTAATTCTCTTAACACTTTCTCCTATGATTGCAGAACGCAAATGACCTACATGAAGAGGCTTTGCAACGTTAGGTCCGCCGTAATCAATTACAATTTTGACAGGATTATCGGTCTTATCACAACCGCATCTTTCATCAGAACTCATTTTATTAATATAATCAGCAATATACTCATCACTTAAGTTAATGTTGATAAATCCCGGATTAACTGCTTCAACATATGAAAATGCTGACTCTTTCTTTAATTCATCAGCAACTGCACCGGCAATCATAATCGGTGCCTTTTTATATTCTTTTGCAGCAGGCATCGCACCATTACACTGGTACTGGCATAAATCAGGTCTGTTCGACACTGTTACTCTGCCGTATTTTTCATCATATCCTGCTGACACAAATGCTTCTTTTACATACTCTGAAATCTGATCAATAATTTTATTCATGATAATCCCTTTCACATGACTCTTATATTGTTTTTTTTACTCATCTTAGAGTATATATTTATAATTCTTTTATGTCAAATCCGCTAAATTCTATTAACAAAAATCACAAAAAGACTATATTTTTCGCATAAAATATAGTATATTATATACATAGATATTCGTTTGACCGCTAATGGTTGAAAATGTGACATTGAAAGGAGAAAAACATGTTTATAAAGTATTTAGGTGAATATTTAGTAAGTAAAAATTATCTGACTAAAGAACAGTTTGACGAGATTATAGAATAACAGACAAAATCCAGAGTTAAACTTGGCCTTATTGCAGTTTCAGAGAAAATGCTTACTACCGCTCAGGCTGATAGAATCAATATGCTTCAGGCCACAATGGACAAGCGTTTTGGTGATATCGCTGTCGAACAGGGTTTTCTGACCAATGAACAAGTATCTACACTACTTAGTCTTCAAGGTAATTCATATCTTAAATTTATACAGACAGTTATTGATAAAGGATATCTTAAACTCGAAGATATAGATAATGTTGTTGGTGATTTCAAACGCGAGAACGGTTACTCATATGAAGATATTGAAGCATTAAAAAGCGGTGATATCGATAGAATTATCAATGTTTTTGTTAAAACTGATAATGAATACTACGATAGCTACTTTGCTATTATGATCAGAAATATCAATCGTTTTATTAGTACTGATATCTCATTTGGAAGTCCATACGTGTGCAAAGAGATTAAAAATGATTGTATTGCAAGTCAGTGTCTTAATGGTGACCATGATGTATTTGTATGTATAAGTGCTGACAATAAAGATCTTTTGGTTGTTGCTGATGCATACGCGAAAGAAGAATTTGAAGAAGTTGATGAAGATGCATACGATTCTGTTTGCGAGTTCATTAACTGCGTAAATGGTTTATTTGCATCTAAACTTAGTACTTCCGATATAGATATTGATATGTTACCGCCTGTATTCTTTAATAATTCTATCATTAAAACAAATGACTCATATTATGTTCAACCGGTAACTATTTGTAATAAACAAATCAATGTTATAGTTGGAATAGATTCAGCAATATTTATTGAAGAAGCTTAAAGTTTTACGTTTTATGTTTATGGAGGTTTATTATGGCTAGAATATTACTTGTAGACGATTCAAGAACCTCAAGGAAAATTCTCAGAACAATTCTTGAAGGTGATGGACATACTATCGTTGGAGAGGCAACTAACGGTGAAGAAGGTATTGAAATGTATCTTGATTTAAAACCTGATCTTACAACAATGGATATTACCATGCCGGTTATGGATGGTATCGAAGCACTAAAACAGATTAGAAATCTTGATGCCAATTCTAAAATTGTTATGGTTACAGCTGCAGGTCAGCGTGGTAAGATGCTTGAGGCTGTAAAATATGGTGCAGCAGATTTTATTGCCAAACCATTTGAACCTGATTACATTGTCAATGTAGTTAACAAACTTACAAAATAAAAAAGGAGGTTTAATCCTCCTTTTTTATTTACTCTTTATTGTAAGATTGTATTAGAACAAACTCTTTACTGTCGCTACAACATTTTCTGTTGTAAATCCGAATTTCTTAAACAACTGGCTTCCAGGTGCTGATGCTCCAAATGAATGCATTGTAACATATGCACCGTCAAGACCTACATATTTACCCCAGCCAAATTCTGCTGCTGCTTCAACTGCAACTCTTTTTCTTACTGTTGCAGGTAATACACTCTCTTTATATTCAGCAGATTGTTTTTCAAACTCATCAAATGAAGGCATACTTACTACTCTTACATCTATACCATCCTTTGAAAGTTCATTCTTAGCATCAATAGCTAACGATACTTCTGAACCACTTGCCATGATTATAGCATCTGGTGTCTCCTTTGTGCTGTCTGAAACAACATATCCACCCTTTAATGCTTCTTTTGAAGTACCTTCAAGTTGAGGCAAGTTCTGTCTTGAAAGAACAAGTGCTGTTGGAGTATCTTTAGACTTCATTGCATAATACCATGCTGCAATTGTCTCTGTTGCATCTGCAGGTCTAAATACCGTAAAATCAGGCATTGCTCTAAACATTGCAAGCTGCTCGATTGGTTCGTGAGTAGGTCCATCTTCTCCAACTCCAATACTGTCATGTGTTAAAACATATGTTGTAGGTATCCTCATAAGACTTGAAAGTCTTGCCATTGGCTTAACATAATCACTGAATACAAAGAATGTAGATACAAATGTCTTAAGACCACCATGCAGTGTGATTCCGTTACCGATTGCAGCCATCGCAATCTCTCTTACACCAAAGTGAATATTCTTACCGCTGTAATTCTCTTTTGAGAAATCTCCGCAGTCTTTCATATATGTCTTTGTTGAAGGGGCAAGATCTGCTGCTCCTGCAAACATGTTAGGATAAATATCTTTTATTCTGTTAATGATATCGCCTGATACGCTTCTTGTTGCCTGTGGCTTATCACCATACTCCCAGAAACTATCTTCGTCGAGTTTATCATTTAATATTTCGCTGTTAAAATACTGTTCCCATAATGCTTTCATCTGAGGATATGTCTTAAAGTATCCTTCAAGAAGAGTATTCCATTCATCTTCCTTCTTGGCATTTACTTCAGAAATGCTCTTTGCATTATCATAAACTTCCTGTGGAATGTTAAATGAAACATCTTCCGGGAATCCAAGATTCTTCTTTAATGCCTTAACATTGTCTTCACCAAGCGGATCTCCGTGTGCGGCAGCTGTACCTTCTTTTGCAGGACAACCAAATCCAATCTTGGTCTTTACTGTAATCATTGTAGGACGGGTAAGGTCTTCTTTTGCATGCTCAATTGCTTTAGCAATCTCTTCAAGGTTATTACCGTCTTCAACTACAAGAGTCTGGAATCCAAATGCTTCAAATCTCTTTCTTACATCTTCTCTGAATGCAATATCTGTATTACCTTCAATTGAAATGTTATTAGAATCATATAAAACAATAAGTTTACCAAGTCCAAGTGTTCCGGCAAGTGAGAAGGCTTCTGATGAAATACCTTCCATCATACATCCATCTCCACCTAAAACATATGTGAAATGGTCAATTACTTTGTAATCAGGCTTATTGAAAATGCTAGCAAGATGAGCTTCTGCCATTGCCATACCAACAGCCATACCCATACCGGCACCTAATGGACCTGTTGTAGCTTCAACACCAATAGTGTGACCATACTCAGGATGTCCTGGAGTAAGTGAACCCAGCTGTCTGAACTGCTTCATATCGTCCATGGAAAGATTACCATAACCGAATATATGTAATAAAGAATAGATCAGTGTAGAACCATGTCCTCCTGAAAGAATAAATCTGTCTCTGTCAATCCATTCAGGATCGGCAGGATTATGTTTCATATGATGTGCCCACAGTTCATAAGCCATTGCAGCACTTCCAAGTGGAAGGCCCGGATGACCTGAATTAGCCTTCTGAACAGCATCTGCAGCAAGTACTCTTATGGAGTTAACTGATAATTCGTCAATATTCTTCATCTTTTTCCTCGTTTCTGTACTGTAATAATATAATTGCCAGGATACAGTACACTCCTGTAACTATTTTAATTTATATCAAAATAATCATATCGTCAACATCTTATTCAATTAAGCCTATCTTTGGATAGTATGAAAATAGAGCTTTTGATATAATATTTTCCTTTGGAACATAGGTGTAATCATGTTCAGAATCAACTGTAAGTCCTTTTTTTGTTGCCTCTTCATTCCATTTTCTTGAGTCAATTGAACCATTTCTGTTATCACCTAAACAAAAATAACAATCCTGTGGGACTTCATATGGACCGAAATCACCTAGCATTTCTTCTGCAATATATTCAGATTCATCAAGAATAGCACCATCTATATATACACAGCCATCTCGAATCTCTACGGTTTCATTAGGAAGACCGATAATTCTCTTAATATATAGCTGTTTCTCATCAACAGGATATTTAAATATTATAATATCTCCTCTTTTTGGATCATCAAACTTATAAGCAAGTCTGTTACCAAAAAGTCTTGTTTTTTCTGCAATCGTCGGTTCCATGGAACCTGAAGGTACAACATTGCTTGATAATATCAAATGATTAATTATATATGCACAAATTAATGCAGCTACAATAACGCACATATATGTAAAAATTTCTCTTAAAACTTTATTCTCTATTAAATGTTTCTTGTTATCTTCACTCATTATAATTATTTAATTACTCCAATCTTCGGATAATATGTTATAAGTGCCTTGGAAATAATATTTTCTTTCGGCACATATGTATAATCATGATCTTCGTCTACAGTAAGACCATTTTCTTGTGCTCTGTAATTCCACATTCTTGAATCACTGGACTGATTACGATTATCTCCCATTACAAAGTAACAATCCTCCGGCACCTGGTATGGCCCGAATTCACCTAACATCTCCGTAGAAAGATATTCTGACTCGTCTAAAGCCTCTCCGTTAATATATACACTGCCGTCTTTTATCTCAACTGTTTCATTAGGGAGTCCGATAATTCTCTTGATAAATAACTGTTCTTCATCTACAGGATACTTAAATACGATTATATCACCTCTTTCGGGATCACCGAATTTGTAAGCAAGTCTGTTGCCAAAAAGTCTTGTATCAACTTTTATTGTAGGCGACATAGAACCCGTAGGAACAACATTATTGGAAAGAATAAAATGATTAATTATAAATGCGCAAAATATTGCTGCAACAAGAACACATGCGTAAGAAAAAACTTCCCTTAATATTGGATTTTTAATCAGATGTTTTTTATCATCTTCCTCAACCTGATCATTATTGTCCTCCTGTTCCTCAAACAAAATGTCAATTTCATCGTTGTTAACATCATCAATTACATTTTCCTTTTTCATTATTAACCTCACGTTTTATAAATATTTCTTGCTGGCGCCCCATAAGCCGGCTTTTTTTAATTCTTCGTATTCTGAATATGCTTTCTCTAAAATCTGCTTTTCGTTATTAAACTTCAGCAAATGATAAGCCTCGTGATATTTGTAATATCCCGAATCGAAAAAATATTCTTCATTCTGGGGCTTACTGTAATAGCTGTCCGCTATCATAAGATACCAATGCACCTGCTTATTAATTACATCCGTAGGTGTCGAAAAGGTATACTCACTTTTCCCAATATATTTTATAATTGTTGCTTTTACACCCGATTCCTCAGCAACTTCTCTTAGAGCGGTCTCGTTATATTCTTCATTATCCTCTACCGTACCTTTCGGAAAGACCCATCCTTCATACTTATTGCGATAGTTCTTGTACAATAATAGAATCTTCCCCCGAAAGATAACTACGCCGCCACAACTTGTAGCCTCTATCATACCTTGTACCTCCGCCCAAACTTTAATTGTCTGGAAACTAATAAATTTATTATAAAACTTATTTACTTTTCTTTCAATGCACTTTCAAAAATCTTTCGGGCGATTGGCACGGCATATTTACTTCCTGTTCCCTGTTTTTCTACAATAATACTAACTGCAATCTGCGGATCATCGTAAGGTGCAAAACCTACAAACCATGCATGTGATTCACCTGAGCCTGAAAACTCAGCAGACCCGGTCTTTCCAGCGCATTTGAAAGGAAGTGAACTTAATTCTTTTCCTGTTCCGTATTCACATACACTGCAAAGAAGTTTAGCTACTTCATCAGCTTCTTCTTTAGTCATTGCACTTGTTGTAAGTGCAACAGGTTCATTTTGTTTTACTATATTTCCTTCGGAACTTATAACTTTATCTACCACATAAGGTTTCATAATTGTACCTTTATTAGCAACAGCACTTATTATCATAAGATTTTGAAGAGGTGTAAGTAATGTTGTACCCTGTCCGATAGCACATTGAACTTTTTCTTCTTCATTTGCATTATCATCCATTTTAAAACTGCTTGCTGATATGTCAAAGTCATTTATTGCAAGATTCTGATTAAATAAAAAACCTTCAACAGTATTTCTGAATGATGAAGCTGATGAATTAACTCCCATATTTGCAAATGAACAGTTACATGAATGGGCAATTGACTTTTCAAGGTCTACACTACCGTGAACTTCACCGTGAAAACATCCGATTTTTGCATTGTTAAATGTGTCCGAACCGCTGCACACATAATTATAATCATTGTAATTATCTTTGTGTTCGCGAATATATTCCGTTAATGTTACAATCTTAAAAGTTGAACCCGGTGCATATAAGCCTTTTGTGGCACGGTTTAATAGAACAGATCTTGTATCTGCATTAATTGTATCCCAGTTCTGGCTTATTGTATTAGGATCAAAATCCGGTTTTGATACCATTGCAAGTATTTCACCTGTTTTGGGATTGGATACAACAACTGCCCCTTCATAATCACCAAGTGCATCGTGACATAACTTTTGTAAATCAGCATCCAACGTTGTCACTATTGAATTACCTTTTATTTTGTTACCTGATAAATCTGAAGAAAGAGCTTTTGACAATGTCTCTTTATATCCAAGCATTGTATAATTCTCATACAATTCGAGTCCCATTTTACCATGATCATAACTACCAACCACATGACAGAATAATTCATTATATGGATATTGTCTGTAGTATGTACCGTCCTCATTTATAATCGTCTGGGCAAGAATATTATTGTTTCTGTCATATATCTCGCCTCGTTGAATGGTCTGTTCAAGAACTTTTGATCTTGTATTATAGGAATTATTGATTGCTGTTTCGCTTTCGTTTTGAATATATAATCCTACATGAACAGCAATTGCGATAAACCCGAATATAAAAATCCCACCAAGAATATATATTTGACGGTCGATTGTTTTGACACGTTTTATATGTTCTTTTTTCTTTTTAATCAGAGCCTGACGTCTCTTCTTTTCTTCCTTTGCAGAAATTTTATCCTGCTTACCTGGCTTTTTTCTTTTTTCTTTAGTTGTTTCCTCATTTTCTATATCTTTATTCTTCATATTCCGTCCTCTCTTCATTCATTTTTTTGTTTTTCCTGCCTTTCTTTTTAGGAGGACTTAATTTTTTACGTTCCTTGTCTTTATCCAGCACATACAGTCCCTGGATAACATTAAAAAGAATTAATGTGCTGACTATTGAACTTCCGCCATAACTTACAAGAGGAAGTGTTACTCCGGTTGAAGGAATAAACTTAGTTACACCGCCGATACATAAAAATGTCTGGAAAACTATCATAAAACCAAGTCCGGCGGCAAGTAATTTATGAAACTCTGATTTTAATCTTATTGCTATCTGCATTATTGTAATAAATGTGACAATGTAAATGAGTATCAGACACATTCCGGTTATTGTACCCATCTCCTCACAAATCGATGCAAAAATAAAATCTGAAGATGCTACCGGAATACTTTCAGGATACCCCATTGTAAGTCCAAGTCCGAACCATCCACCGGTTCCGATTGCAAATAAAGATTGAGCCATCTGATATCCATTGTTTGCTATAGTTCCCCAAGGATCTTTCCATGCATTTACCCTGACACGAACATGTGAAAACATTTTGTATGCCACCATTGAAGCTGCACTTCCACAACCGATTCCTGCAAACAAATAAAGAATATTACCTGAAGCAATTACAATCATCACTATGTATGTAACCGTGAAAATGAGTGCGCCACCTAAATCCTTTTCCATTACAAGAACAAGAATATGCATTGCTGCAACAATACCTGCCATAATAACATCTTTAAACTTTCCGCCTTTAGATAAAAATGATGCCATTGCAAAAACAAAAACAATCTTTGAAAACTCAGACGGCTGAATGAGGATTTTACCAAGCTTAATCCAGTTCTTCGATCCATACACTCTTGTTCCGAATACAAGTACAACAGCAATCATTGTAAATGAAACTGCAGAATATACCCACTTTAATTTGTCTGGATTTTTCATTGTATTGATGAATTCCGGTACTGCAAGCGAAACCACCATTGTAACAACCACAAAAATAAATTGTTTAATTGCGTTGTTGTAATTAAGTCTTGCAATCATAATAAATCCAAACGACATTAAAAGCATCATATGGTTCATAAGCTGATATGATAGTCCTGTATATACAAACGGGAATAAAAATCTAAGCATAATAAACAGTAAAATCTGAATCATCATGAATACAAGAACCTGACTGTCATTTGCTTTTAAATACAGCACTCCGTAGCATACAACGTGACTTACTATGATAAGTCCCAATTGAATCAATGATAAATACTTTTGTTTGTCATCATACTCTTTGCTCAGCTTGATATTGAATTTTCGAATCTGATCAGGTGTATACTCTTCATCGTAATCTTCCGGATCGAATACTTCTTTTTTGATTCCTATTGCAATAAACGAAATCGCTACGTATACAAGACAAGCTATTATTACTAAGTATTTGGAAAGAAAAATAAAAATATTAAACATATTCTATCAAGTCTCCTTTTTATCCCTTATTCGACTCCCGCCCTAAAATATCCATCGTAAGTATTATTACAGATTTTGTTCTCGAAATTGTTAAGAAAATCTGAATTTAATGTTATATTTTCGCAATAATCACGCACTGAGCAAAGAACAGACTCATCCTGATGCGTTAAATCAATAATAAAATGCCCAATTCCAAGCTTACAAAGCTCACCTAAACTATCAATCAAAGAAAAGTTTTGATTTCTTGTTATGACATTATAGCACCAGTCACAGTTATTATAGACTTCAATCGAATTATTGTTTTCACTTTTTAATTTTATTGCTTTTTGTTTTTTATCACATTTATTAAGATTTTTATTTATACATCCAGCCGATATCATAAGCGGAACCTTGCCAAATATTATTGATGCATTATTGCTGTTGTTAAGGCTCTTTAGTTGTGTTTTACTTAGTTCATATGCATTAACATTGATATCACATAAATTATTCATTATATTGCATGAGGAATTATTAAACGTATATAATCCTGCTCCGCTGATTATTCTCTCTTTTAAGTAACCGGCTTTCCCTGCAATAATAATTCCTTCAGTATTATCACTTAAAATACATGCACTCGTATTACTGTATTGTTCTATAAGTCTGTAAACTTTATCAAAATAATTGTATCTGATTACTGTTGGCAGAATAATCACCGGGATTTTTGATGATTTTTCTATGGTATTAATCATGGATAAATTATAATTTTCATCGTTCTTCAGATTAAAGCATATATAACTAATTGCACTTACGTTGCATAATGATTTGACTGTTTTGTAATCATCGCATATTACATGTAGTTTGTAATCGCTGTTTTTTTTATTGTTTTGTATAAATAAATCCTGTTCCACGTAAACATTATCATTTTTAATCTCGCGTTTATATTTATAGTATGTCTTTTCAATAAGCTTTGTTACTGACTGCCTTCTTAAATCATTGATCACACTCATTGGAAAAAATAAATTATCATCCATTTGTATATCAATATTTTCACATAAATACGGAGTGTTACCAAGCTTCATCAACTGTTTGCTCACCCTGTCGGCTGTTACCGGAGAACCTGTAGCTTCACATGCCATTCCCGTATTAACAGTGACAGAAACATTACCATTATTCATAATAAGGCTTAATGGCTCATCCTTATGAGCAGCAAATGTAATGTTTACTGGTTCTTTTTTTTCTTCGCTGTATTTTTTAAGCGTTGAATCAATAAGTGATGAATTTCTTATTCTGTAAACCGGCTGATTAACATCTATGTTAAGCTTTGCAAATACTTTTGTTGTTAAATTGTCACCGCTAAGGATGCTTTTGCCGGTAGTAAATTCATATATCACTTCTTCCCGGATGTCTCTGATTTGAAGAACATCATGTGCATTTACATCCATAACAGTTTTTATGACACAACTGCCTTTTTGAGATTTTGTAACTTTACCAACATAAGTTCCATAATGATTAGGTCTGGCAAAAGACATTATTTCCTTACCATTATGTCTGCTTAAATAACCGTCACAAAATCCGCCTCTGTTATATATATCACTAAGACAGGTTACATCTTCTTTTATCTTCTTTTCGTTATTATCAAGCCATCTTTTATATTCAGCAGGACCTAATTTTTCGTATCTTAGTACATATTCTTTATACAGACTTGTGCAAAGCGCAACATATTCAGGCTTTTTCATTCTTCCTTCAATTTTAAATGAGTCAATACCGGCTTCGCAAAGTTTATGACATAAATTTAATGTACATATATCTTTAGGGCTTAAAAAATATCCTTTTAAAGTATTGTTTTTGCTACCGGTCTGATACTGATAACGGCAAGGCTGTGCACATCTTCCTCTGTTACCGCTTCTTCCACCGGCATCACTACTCATAAGACATCTTCCTGAATAACAGTAACACAGTGCACCATGTACGAATACTTCAAGCTCAAGGTCCGTGTTTTTCTTGTATTGTAATAACTCTTCAAGCTGTAATTCTCTTGGTGGAACAACTCTTGTTATATTAAACATTTCCTTTAACATATTTGCTGAATAATGCGTAAAAAGAGCACCTTGTGTACTTGCATGAATTGCAACATCAGGAAAATATTTTTTCACAAAAGACATAAGCCCAATATCCTGAATAATTACAGCATCTATTCCTTCTTCATATATCGGCGCAAAATAATCGTAAAATTCTTTATATAACTCATTGTTTTTAAGCAGCGTGTTGACGGTAAGATATACCTTAACATCATGCAAATGAGCAAATTGTATGGCTTCTTTTAATTCATTTGTATCAAAATTATCAGCGTATGCTCTGGCACCAAATTTCGTTCCTCCGGTATATATCGCATCTGCTCCCGCATTCACGGCTGCACGAAAACATTCCATATTACCTGCCGGTGCAAGAATTTCCGGTCTTTTATTCATATATCCTCCAAAACTAAAGGTCTTTTAAATGACTACATTCAAAAGACCTTTCTATGATTCTATTTTAATTTTGATATCTTGGCATTATACTCTTTGAGCTGTGCTTCAAGTCTGATAATCTTCTTCTGTGCCTGCACAAAATCATCTTTTACCTGAGCGAGCTCTTTTGATAGCGTGTCATTCTTTGTCTGCATAGTAATAAGCTCATGTTTGATGTCAAAAAGCTCATTGCTCTTATTTTCGCTTTCGGTTTCAAAATCATTAATCTGACGCTTAGCCTTAAAATAATCATCTGCGATATTAATCTGCATAAGAACATTCTTCATATCGGAATCAAGATGTCTGAAACCTTCCTGAAGTCTGAACTGGGCATATTTACCGTTGATGTATGATGCAACTTTTTGCATATATTCATCACTTTCAAAGCCGCTTAAAGTATATTTTCTGTTATTTATAATTACTTCTACATCATTCTTCTTATTCATAATGACCTCATTTCCTGTTATAAGTCTAACGAATTATACCACATAAATATGTGTTTATACAACAAAATCAGTTATTTTTTATTCCAAAGTGTTTATATCCAAGGTCGGTAACAATTCTTCCTCTTGGCATTCTTGCAATTAATCCATTCTGGATAAGGTATGGCTCGTATACATCCTCCACAGTCGTTGCATCCTCTCCTATCGCAGCTGCAATGGTATCAAGGCCGACAGGTCCGCCTCCGAACATATCTATCATTGTGCGAAGCATTCGCTGGTCGGTTACATCAAGGCCGAGCTTGTCTACGTCAAGCATATCAAGCGCATCTTTTGCTACATCTGCGGTAATTACGCCATCATGTTTAACCTGCGCATAATCTCTAACTCTTTTTAGGAGTCTGTTGGCAAGCCTAGGCGTACCTCTTGATCTTCTGGCAATCTCATACGCACCTTCGTCTTCTATATCAACCATAAGAAGTTTTGCCGAACGTTTAATAATTACACAAAGTTCATCAACATTGTAAAATTCTAGTCTGCTGATTACCCCGAATCTGTCTCTTAATGGTGCGGTAAGCATTCCGGCACGCGTTGTAGCTCCCACAAGTGTGAATTTTGGTAAATCAAGTCTTACAGACCTTGCGGCTGTTCCCTTGCCGATAAGAATATCTATTGCAAAGTCCTCCATTGCCGAATATAAAACTTCTTCAACAGTTCTTGAAAGTCTATGAATCTCATCAATAAAAAGTACGTCGCCTGCCATTAATCCATTAAGAATAGATGCCATATCTCCCGGCTTTTCTATTGCCGGCCCGCTTGTAACTTTGAGATTAACATCCATCTCGTTAGCAATAATAGACGCAAGTGTCGTCTTACCAAGTCCCGGAGGTCCGTAAAGAAGCACATGGTCAAGCTGCTCTCCACGTTTTTTTGCAGCCTCAATATATATTTTCAGATTGTTTTTAACACTCTCCTGTCCAATATATTCGCAAAGGAGCTTAGGACGCAGACTACTTTCAATTTTAATATCTTCATCTATAAATTCAGTTGTTATTATTCTTCGTTCCATATATTTTACGCCTTGTTCATTACTATAATATTAGAATCCTAATTTTGCGATTTCTTTCAATGCAAGTTTTAATATATCATCGCTTTGCATATCATTTGTAATATTGCATGCTTTTACTGCTCTAAGTGCCTGACTGTTTGAATAACCAAGTGATACAAGTGCCATAACGGCATCCTGAATTGCTGAATCGTTATCAGCTGACACACTAACAGACAAATCGCCTGTTCCAAAGTCAGGCATTGCACTTACTGAATCAGCAACATCAATTTTATCTTTTAATTCGAGGATAGCTTTAACCGCGGTTTTATTACCGATGCCGTTAGCTCTTGAAATTGCCTTTGCATCATCTGACAATACTGCAAAGATAAGCTCATCGATTGTAAGCGTTGACAAAATTGAAAGAGCTCCTTTAGGTCCGATACCTGATACATTTATCAGATATTTAAAATATTTAAGTGACAGTCTCGTATCAAATCCAAAGAGTTCAACCTTATCTTCTCTGACATACATATAAGTGTAAAAAGTTGTCTCTTTTCTTTCAGTCTTTGCCGCCAAAGAGGTCGGAACATTAATCTCATAACCGACACCATTTACATCAAGAACAACAACATCTTCTTCTATAAGTTCGGGTATTCCTCTTAAAAAACTTATCACGTTAAATCTCCTATCTGTTATAAGTAAAATATCTTCCGTAATATATTAGCATTTAGCCTTTCCAAATTCAACTTTATTACGCTATAATATTTTTCATAAAAGTATTTTTGATTTTTTAAAGGAATTTATGATGGATTATGTAGAACTTGGCGTGCCTTTCCCACAATTAAGCGCATCGCATGATAATAAAAAAATTGCATATATTGATATAGAAACTACAGGATTTATGTCTGACAATAATCATATTTATCTTATTGGTCTTGCTATCATCAAGAATAAGAAACCATATTTTATGTATCTTTTTGCAAAAGATACCGATGAAGAAAAAGGAATTCTGATTAAACTTATGGTTTTCATAAAGGATTACAATCTTTTAATTCATTTTAACGGTCTGACTTTTGATATTCCCTTTATAGAAAAAAGATGTCAGTTCCACGGAATCAGATGCGAACTGAAAACATATGACCAGTTAGATTTATATAAGATAATTTATTCTAAGAAAAAATATTTGAATATCAACGGATACAAACAAAAAGATATTGAGCTTGCTCTAGGTATTAACAGAGAAGATATTTATAACGGACGTGAACTTATCAGACTATATCATGCCTATCAGTCAATGCTGGCACTGACTAGCGATAATGCAAAAAATGAAGCCGACAACCTGTTTGATACTCTTCTAAAGCATAACTACGAAGACATCAAATACCTGGTTAAAATCTCTCACATACTTGATTTAAAAACGTTATACACTGAAGATATAATTCATGACTGCATTGTTAAAGATGGAATACTTGAATTATCCTGTCGCTGTGATTACACCGACTCCTCTGTAATATCTGAATATATAAACCTTTTTAATAAATCTTTCCTTGGCATAAAAGATATTGCATTAGATTCCGACGGGGAAATTCATATAAGTGTTAATATATTTTCGGGTGAACTTAAAATGTTTTTTGAGAATTATAAAGACTATTACTATCTTCCGGTTGAGGATTGTGCAATTCATAAATCTGTGGCAAGATATGTTGATGCCGATTATAGGGTAAATGCTACAAAAGATACTTGCTATATAAAAAAGAACGGAGATTTTATTGCTTTAAATTTAAGTAACAAAGATTTATGTAAAAGAATAAAGAAACTATGTGAAAATGAAAATGTCAAGTTATTTTCACATAAAAGAAACGATCAGACAGTATATATACTTGTTGAGGCTAATGCAGGTGAAGTTATGCTTTCAAAAGTTTGTTACATATTATTATCTACTTTATTAGATTACCTCATTTAGTATTTTTTGCAATAAAAGAGGGCTGCATAAAACAGCCCTTTTTTTAGCTTTTCGAAAAGTTAAAACACTAAATTATTATTAGTCTACAGCTACAACTTCTTTCTTGTTGTAAGAACCGCAAGCTTTACATACTCTGTGAGGCATCATCAATGCACCACACTTGCTACATTTAACAAGGTTTGGAGCTGACATCTTCCAGTTTGCTCTACGGCTGTCTCTTCTAGCTTTAGAATGTTTATTCTTTGGACAGATTGACATGTACGTTACACCTCCTTAAAGTTATTAAATATATCGCGAATTCTAGCCATTCTCGGATCTAACGATTCCACCAGACAAGAACATTCACCATCATTAAGATTCTTACCGCATTCCGGACAGATTCCTTTACAGTCTGGACTACAAAGAATCTTAACCGGTATACGCGGATAAATCTCGCTTTTGACTAATTCGTCTGTATCAAGCATAAATTCACCAATATAACCAGCTTCATCATCCGTACTGATTCCACCACCTTCAGGTGTTACAGTAATCTCATCTTCAAAGTCGATTTCGATTGGAACCAATACTTTAGAAAGACATCTGTCGCATGAAGTTACGAGAGTTATATCTGCTTTGAGGTTGCACATAATCTTCTTGTTACCAAGATTCTTAATATGAACCAAAGCCTTATACTGTTTGTCAAACTCATACTCATTACCGTTAAAATCCATCTTTGATATGTTGATGTCAACATTATCGTTAAAAGACATATCCGGCTTTGATGTAATTTTTGCAATATCAATCAGCATAATAATCTTCTCCCTAAATTCACACTCATTCAATTATAATGATGAACATTTTCATTGTCAACAAAAAAATGAATTATTTAATTAAAGCTACTGTTTCACGACAAATTGCCAACTCTTCATTAGTAGGTATTATACAAACTTTTACTTTAGAGTCAGGTGTTGAGATTACAACATTTTCTTTTCGTCTCATGTTCTCTTTCTCATCAAGTGTAATTCCAAGATATCCAAGATATGAACATGCCATTGTTCTTACTTCATGAGTATTCTCACCAATTCCTGCAGTAAATGCGATTGCATCAACACCGTTCATTGCAGCAACATATGCTCCGATATATTTAGCAACTCTGTAAGAAAATACTTCAAGAGCAATCTGTGCACGCTCATTACCTTCTTCGGCAGCTGCTGTTAAATCTCTGAAATCACTTGATACGGCAGATAAACCTTCCACGCCTGATTCCTTGTTAAGGATATGCATAATCTGATTAATATCAAGATTTTCTTTCTTAGCGATGAATTCCATTATTGCAGGATCGATATCACCGCATCTTGTACCCATAACAAGTCCTTCAAGTGGAGTAAGTCCCATACTTGTGTCGATTGATTCACCGTTAAGTACTGCACTGATACTTGCACCATTACCAAGGTGACAAACTATTATCTTAGAATTATTAATATCAAGTCCTAAGAACTTAGCTGTCTCTTTTGAAACATAGCTGTGACTTGTACCGTGGAAACCGTAACGTCTTATCTTATACTTTTCATAGTAACCATATGGAATTCCATAAATATATGCTTTTCTTGGCATTGTCTGATGGAATGCTGTATCAAATACAGCAACCTGTACAACACCAGGCATAATTGCTGAACATGCATTAATTCCTATAAGGTTAGCAGGGTTATGTAAAGGTGCAAGGTCATTACACTCTTCTATAGCCTTCATTACTTCATCGTTAATGATTACTGAAGATGCAAACTTCTCTCCGCCGTGCACAACTCTGTGTCCAACAGCTTTAATCTCACTAAGTGACTTAATAACACCGTACTCTTCATGTGCAAGTGCATCAAGAACAACCTTAATAGCTTCTTTGTGTGTAGGCATTGCAGATTCGATTACAAGTTCTTCGCCACCTTCCGGCTTATACTTAAATCTTCCGTCTATTCCGATACGTTCACAAAGACCTACTGCCAATACTTCTTCAGTATCTGAATCAATAAGCTGATATTTTAATGATGAGCTTCCGCAGTTAATAACTAATACTTTCATTCTTTTCAACCTCTCTTGTTCTGAAAAATAACATAAAACAAGTATAATCCTATTAAATTAACCATACAAGTTTTTCTTGATATTTTTTTATATATTTTAAATAATAGAATTTGAATAAAAACTAAAGGAGATTACAATGGTCAGTGCAGTAATATCGGAGTTTAATCCATTTCATAAAGGGCATGAATACCTTACAAATCAGGCTAAAAAGATAACAGGATGCGATACGATGCTCACAATAATTAGTGGAAATTATGTCCAGCGTGGTGAACCTGCCATCTTTGATAAGTACACCCGAGCTAAAATTGCATTGCTGTCAGGCTACGATATCTGTCTGGAGATTCCTGTCTATGCTGTTTTATCAAGCGCACAGTTTTACGCTTATAATACTGTAAGAATATTAGACCGCCTTGGCATAGTCGACAATCTTTGTTTTGGCTGTGAAAATGATGATATTTCCGTATTAACTGAAATCGCTGATATACTCTGTGATGAACCACACGAATTCAAAGAATTATTAAAAGATTATATTTCAAACGGAAAAAGTTATGCTGCCGCTGTCGGTATGGCTCTTGAAAAATATTCTTCAAATAAAAGTTTCGCTGACATAATAAGCCTTCCTAATAACATTCTTGCAATAGAATATATCAAAGCTCTTAAATCATTAAACAGCAAAATCAAACCTGTTGCAGTAAAAAGAAAAGGTGCGCCTCATAACAGCACTGTAATCGATTCTGCTAATATATGCAGCGCTTCACTTATTAGAGATTTAATTAATAAAGATGATAAATCATATATTAACTATATAAATGATAGTTGCAAAAAAACAATAGAAGCGATTAACCAACCTCATGTTAATGCTGTTTTCGTTAAGAAAATTGCTGATATATTTAACTACTTAAGAACTATAAAAGATGAAAACTATTTTGCCGAAATTAATGAATGCAACATATTTTTAGCAAACAAAATTATGAATCTTTCTAATTCGTTATCTTCATATGAAGATATAATTGCGGCTTTAAAATCAAAAGACAACACCTATACAAGACTGTCACGCTTGATACTATGTTCTGTTCTTGAGATAACACAAAATGATCTTGAACTTTTCTCAACACAAAAACCTTACGTCAAACTTCTTGGACTTAGGAAAAGCAAATCTTTTGTTCTAAAAGATTGCAATAAAGAAAATATAGATATCATTACAAAATGGTCAACATATGTAAATGATAATCCGGATAACAAACTTGTAAAAAAAGAATTGTCTATCAACGACTTATATCTGGGTTTAGCCGATTCTACAACAAGAGAAATATCTAAAAGCGTAATAGTTATTGAGTGAAATTAATATAATTAACTAAGTATAACCCTCCCTTTTACAGTGGAGAAATTTCGTCAATGATTATATTATCTACAATAGCATTCTACACCTTTGTTATATTGTTTTTTCCACACATTTGCGCTGATGCCGTTACGCTTTCATACACTTTGACCACAACTGTCTTACTGCCGGCTCTTCTTCCATCTGTTATTCTCTCAAAAGTTCTTGTACAAAGCAAGCCGGACTACTGCTGTAGAACTATGTTATTAAGCTTTTTGATTCCACTTTGTATTATTTCGGGTGTACCTTCCTGTATTATAATTCTTGAAGATGCATATAATAACAATGTCATTAACCTGTTACAATATAAAAGTTTTTATATTTTATTATCAAATGTTAGTTTTTCGTTCGTATTTAATTATATATGTAAAATTGATTACCATATTCCGGTCTGGCTCATACTGATTATATTTTATCTTTCACCTCTGATTAACTGTTTTGTTTACTACTTTATTATGAGAAAAAAACTTATACATAATAACGTAATGAATTCCTATCAGATATACAAAAAGCCTGATATATCGTTTTCCGGAAAATATATGTTTAACCGAATTATAACCTCAAGTATTCTAACCATTTGCAATATATTTGTTTATTTATCAATGTGCATCATTATTATAAAGGTACTCTCCCTTATAATACATAATAATATAATTATTATTTTTTTATCTGCTTTTATTGAGATTATCTCATCTTGCAATCTGATTAAAGACCTGGATTTTTCATTGCAAAAGTTTATTGTATTAATTCTTTCAATATCCTTCGGAGGAATGTGCTCAATTTTTCAGATGAAAGGGGTAATGAAAAATGATGATATCGGAATTGTGTTTATGATAAAAACAAAAATGCTGAATGCCATTACAGCACTCAGCATAGGATTAACAATATATTTAATTATGTACTAAAATTACTGATCAATGTTCTCGATAAAAGCATCTGCATCAAGATCAAAGTCATCATCAGCCATTATATCTTTAACAGGATCAGCAGCTGCAGGCTGTGTTGAAGCAGCCATCTCTCTCTTGTTATCTCTTACAACAGAAAGGCTGTTATTAAGTGTATCTAAAAGACTGTCATACTGCTTCTTTGTATCCGTATATGCCTTGTTGATAAGATCTTCAACCATATCAAGCAAATCATTGGTATAAGCAAATGCACCGCTTGTAATCTCATCAGCGCTCTGCTTAACTTCATCATTAATTCTTGATGCCTCTTCATTAGCCTGACGAACAAGTTCATTAGCCTGATTATAAGCCTGACCCATAATCTCGCTCTCACTTATAAGTTTATTAGCCTTTGCTTCTGCCTCAGCAACAATAAGAGCGGCACGATTCTCTGCATCGTTAATTATTGCATCTCTGTTAGCAACAATTCTCTGATACTTTTTAATCTCGTCAGGTGTACGCATTCTTAATTCATCAAGGAGATCGATAAGTTCATCCTTTGGAACTATAATCTTGTTACTGCTAAGAGCTGATGATTTACAACTCTCAACAAATTCGTATATATCATCAATTAACTGTTCAAGTCTGCTATTACTGTTTGCCATAACAAATTTCTCCCATCTTTTTTAGAAATTTTTTACCAATCAATTATAACTGCCAACTGTCATATTTGTCAATCATTAAACTGTTATTTTAATCTGCCTTTCGTAAAAACACATGTTTATTGGTCTTATACTTTTTTTCTTTGACTGTCTCATATCCAAAATCATTTAAATATTCAAATTTTGTACCAACAGACGCTTCCACTATAATTAAAGTGTCTTTTGAAACAATCGGACTGCTTTTTAAAAAATCAAGTACATTTTTTTCAAAATCATTGTCATAAGGCGGATCCATAAAAATTACATCCGCTGTTTCACCTGATGATTCAATTTCTTTAATTCCGGATATAATCTCTTTACATATTATTAAAGCATTTTCTTTTAATCCGGTATGTATAAGATTATCTTTTATACACGCTGCACACTGTCTTGAGGAATCTACAAAAAAAGCCTTTTTTGCCCCTCTGCTTAAAGCTTCTATTCCAATTCCTCCACTTCCTGCAAACAAATCAACAAAAACACAGTCATACATATAATCGTTAATCATATTGAACAATGTTTCTTTAATTCTGTCTGTGGTAGGTCTTGTATTATTTCCTTCTATTGTTTTTAGCCTAAGGCTTTTAGCCGTTCCGGATATAACTCTCATTTTAATACCAACTCTCTTTTATTTTTATCATTATCATTACATTGTTATATGATAATAATACATAATATTGTAGTCAACAGTAATGTTTCTCTTTTAAATATTTTGCTGATATGATAGAATACTATAAGAGTGTTTTACACTAATCTTTACTAAAAGGAGTACGTAATATGGTTTTTAACAAAGTAAAAATGACCAAAAAAATCGCTACTGCTGCATTGTTATCATGTATGGTTTTAAGTGTTACAGGTTGTAAGTCTGACGACAACAACAACAATAATAATAATCAAAACCAGAATAATGATGCTGCACAAAATATTAATTTCGGGCTGCCTGAGAATGTACAGGATGGAGCTATGATTCAGGCATGGTGCTGGGATTTCAAGACAATCGAGGAAAACCTTCCTGATCTTGCTGCTGCAGGATTTACAGGCGTTCAGACAGTTCCCATTCAGGCATGTGTTGATCCGGGCGGACGTGCAATAAGTGCATCCTCTGAAGATAAAGGTACATGGTACTTCCATTATCAGCCAACTGATTTTACAATAGGTAACTATCAGGTTGGTACAAGAGATGAATTTATATCACTTTGCAACGAAGCGCATAAATATGGTATGAAAATAATTGTAGATATGGTTCCAAATCATACAGGATCAACTGAAAAGGTTGCTGATGCTCTTGCACAGTCTGCAGGTGGAATTGATAAATTATATCATAAGAACGGTTTCAATAAGATAAAGAACTATGGTAATCGTCTTGAGTGTACATCAGGTGCTTCAGGCGGACTTAATGATATAGATACTGAAAATGATGGTTTCCAGGATTATTTCATAGCCTTTATTAATGATTGTGTTGAATGTGGTGCAGACGGATTCAGATATGACTCTGCAAAACATATCGCCCTTCCTGATGATCCTCTTGCTACTGAAGGTGAAGATAATGATTTCTGGCCAAGAGTAACTTCTGATGATGAGATTAAAAACGGCGATAAGATTTTCAACTATGGTGAAGTATTACAGGGTGATAACGAAAGAGGTCCTGCTTATGTTGAATATTTAGACGCAATGACCGCAAGTAATTTTGGTAATGTTGTAAGAGTATTTTCTAATTTAGGTAAAATCAAATTAGAATATATCGAGAATCCTTCACCTGACATTTCTTCAGATCATCTTGTGACATGGGTAGAATCTCATGATAATTATTGCAATGATAAGAGTTATACTCATTTCAATAATGACCAGATAGCATATGGTTGGGCTTTAATAGCTGCAACTGGTAAGGGAACTCCACTCTTCTTCTCAAGACCAGTTGGTTCTGATGATAAAAACTGGGCAGGTACACTTAATCTTGTAGGATATAAGGGTGATGAAAACTACAAAAACCCAATAGTTGTTGCTGCAAACCATTTTAGAAATGCTATGGTTGGTGAAGATGTAGCCGGTTCTAACATAGACGGCAATGAGAAACTTCTTTTAATTGAACGTGGCACAAAGGGAGCTGTCATCTTCAACGGTACAGATGACGTTTTATCTTTAAATACTGCTGTTAAGCTTTCAGATGGTACATATACTGACAGAACCGGTATTTGCGGTGACTTCTCTGTTTCAGGTGGAACAGTTACCGGTTCAGTTCCTGCACATGGTGTTGCAATTCTTTATAATGATGGTTACATTGATATACCTGACTTTGCAACTGTTGGTATTGATGCTGAAAATTATATTTACGGTGACGATTTTGAAATAACATTAAGCTGTACTAATGCTTCAAAAGCAGAATATTCTGTTATCACAAGAAATGAAGATGGTGTTTATGATGATCATAACGCTGAAAGAACAGAATATACAGATGGCACAAAGATTAAAATTGGTTCAGAATTACAGCATGGAGAGTCTTTGGTACTTAAGCTTTATGCAACAAATTCAGATGGAATAACTTCAACAAGGGCATACAGATTACACAAAAAGGATGCTATAAAATCAGGTGATACAATTGGATTTGTTTCAAATAATTCATGGGGATCAACTGTATATGCATATATTTATTACTATGATGAAAATGGTAATAAAGTTGAATCTTCAGCATGGCCTGGAGAAGCTATGACGCATGGCGATGGATTATCATATTCATATACTCTTAAAAATGATTATAAAGAAGCTTATGTTATCTTCTCTGACGGAACAGATGCTAATAAACGTCCTACTATGAAGAAAGATACCGATGAAGGCTATGAGCTTGAATCAGGTAAGATTTATGGCTAGTAAAATTTTGCTTTAATACTCTATGGGCTGCAATTAATTTTGCAGTCCATTTTTAAAGGAAATACATATGATTTTATATTACGAATACTATAACGTTACAATTGAATTAATTATACTGCTGCATTCTAATGAATATATAAAAGATACATTTTTAAATTGCTGCTCTTTAAATATTGATTCTAAGACTCATCTAGATGCAAGATGCCTTATTACCGATACAATCCCTTATTTATGCGAAGCTTACGATAAGGTATTTTTTTGTACAAAAGAATACAACGATGACATTCTAAAAACTATTCCATTTGAATATACTATACTTTATGGAAACGACTGTGTTAATTTCTATAATATTGTTCCTGATATTTTTCATAAATTAAATTTTTCATTCCCTATAGGAACCCATAAGATTAAAAATAATATATTTATAATGAAGGAATATTTATCTAAAGACTTTTCTTTAGTTTATGATTTCTTTCATCCATTATGTCAATCAAACCCTGAATCGGTTGTTTTTATGAAAGATTCATTATTAGATGAACAATATTGTTTTGATAATCATTTACTATCCTATTCTTTTGATAACACTGGATATTACGGAATATTTTTAGAAAATGAGCTAATAGGCCAGATATCAATAATACATCATGCTTATAAAGAAAAATTACAATATGAATTATCCTACTACATAAAAGAGGAATTTCGTCACTGTAAACTTGCATCCTGTTTTCTAATTATGTTAATTGAATATTTTTATAATTTCCATGATGAATCAGAACCTATATATACTGTAATTCATATTTCAAATATTATATCTTTTAATTTTATAAAGAAAATTGGATTTAAATTATTTGAGAAAATGAATGACAGGTATATTTTTTGCAACTCAAATATTAACTTATAAACTTAATTTAAAAAAATACACAGCATAAAATGCTGTGTATCCATCAAAATTAATTATTTTTCTTGTCGTCAGTTGCATTATTTACACTGTTTTTTACACCATTAACTGTATCATCTACACCATCTGTTACCCCATCAACCGTATCGTCAATTCCATCAGTAACACCGTTTACAGTATCATCAATTCCATTTGTGACGCCATTTACAATATTATTGTTTTTGTAATTATTGTCTTTGGTTGTATCTCTTTTTTCATTGTTATCTTTTGTATCTTTTGTATCATCATGATTAGTATTATCATTAGTTGTATCGTTGCTTTCACTTGCAGATCCGTCTGTTGCTGAATTATTAGTATTTCCACAACCAGAAAAGCTCGCCATTACAATGCATGTTAATAATAAAAGTAAAATTTTTTTATTCATAATTAACCTCCAAAAAATATGTTGGTATTATTATGAGCAGAATTATTATTTTTATTCCAAAAAAAATGATGACAGCAAAACTGTCATCAAATAAACATCACTAATTAAAAAAAACACCAAAATCACTCAATGGCCAAAAATCAATTACACACTTCCCTATAATCTGACTTGTCGATACAAGTCCAACATCCGGATTTCTGCTATCTAGACTTACCTGTCGGTTGTCTCCCATCACAAAATACTCATTATCTCCTAAAGTAATCTCATCAGATGCAATTCCGGAATTGGAAGTTACTAAATCTTTACAATAATCCTCGTCAATTTTAGAACCGTTTATATACACATAACCATCTTTAATGTGAACCTTATCACCCGGTAATCCTATTACTCTTTTAATATAGAGACATTCCGGATCATCATAGTAAGGTCTGAATACAATAATGTCATATCTGTCAGGATTTGAAAAATCATACGTGAAATGATTAACTATAAGATGGTCACCTTCAACTAAGGTATCATTCATCGATGTTCCGTCAACTACAACATGTTGAAATACATAATTTAATGTATAATACACAAACACAAATACACATACACAAATACATGCAGAACAAAGAAATTTTTTCATAGCAACAGTTTTTTCTGTGTATGTGTGTGTTCTTACACCACGTACTTTTATATTATCATCTAAACATTCATATCGTAACGTGGGACTTATACTTGTTTCATTATTTTTCATCGTCATCTGTTAAAATCTTAATCTCTGAATTATACAGTTCATCAACTGCTATGGATAAAGGCTTCTTGCCATCGTCCTTTACAAGTGGCTCACTACCGGCAATAATCTGTCTTGCTCTCTTTGCTGTAGCAAGAACAATTGAATAACGGCTGTTAACAACCTTCTCCTCGCCCGGTTCAACCTCGCTATTAATAACTTCCATTAAATCTGTGTAAGATGGATGTAACATGTTAGTCTCCTTTATATAAAAAATTATTATTAAATACTAAAATTACTGCTTTTTAAACTAAACTGTTTAATCAGTTCTTCGTTATATTTTGGTTTAAAATGCTCATTACTTATAATCTCGTTAATTCTCTCAACACATGCATCTACAGTGTCGTTAATTACAAGATAATCATACTTGGCAACTACATCAGCTTCTTCATTACATCTTGCGATTCTCTTATTGATAGTAGCATTATCTTCTGTACCTCTTCCAACAAGTCTTTTAACAAGTTCATCGAAATCAGGCGGAGTAATAAACAAAAGAAGCGCATCAGGGAACTTTTCTTTAATAATCAAAGCTCCTTGCATCTCAATCTCAAGTATAATATCTTTTCCCTGACTAAGATTTGACTCAACAAATTCTCTTGGAGTACCGTAATAGTTGTCAACGTATTTGGCCCATTCAATAAAACCATCGTCTTCAATCATACTCTCAAATTTATCTTTTGTCAAAAAGAAATAATCCTTACCATCCTGTTCACCGTTTCTTGGAGAACGGGTTGTTGCTGAAATCGATAATTTGTAATCAGGATATTTATTCATAAGAGCTTTCATTACTGTTCCTTTTCCGGCTCCCGAAAAACCTGAAATTACAGTTAAAACACCTCTTGTGCTCATTTTATGTATCCTTCCTTTCAGTTATTCTATATTCTGAATCTGTTCTCTTATTTTCTCAATCTCTGTCTTAAGCTCTATTGCGTAATTACTTACAGTAATATCATTAGCTTTAGACAGTGTCGTATTAGCTTCTCTGTTCATCTCCTGCGCGATGAAATCGAGTTTTCTTCCGATTCCCTCGTCCTGAATATCGAACGTAGAAATCATCGTATCAATATGACTTTTAAGTCTTACTGTTTCCTCATCAACGCAAATCTTATCAGCAAATACAGTAATCTCAGTTGCTAAAACTGCTTCATCTATTTTGTTGTCATCAAGAAGTTCATTTACTTTATCATAAAGCTTCTTTCTGTATTCTTCTACAATCTGAGGCGAACGAATCTCAATTAGTTCAACAAGCTCTTTTAAATGATTGAGTTTTGACATAATGTCATTGTAAAGGTTATTGCCTTCAACTTTTTTTGCCTCATCATAAGATTTTAGTGCACATATAATTGCATTCTCAATATCGCTCCAAGTGTCTTCGTCAACTTCACTGTTATCTTCCATTGTAATAACATCAGAAAACTTTGATACAGACAATACACTTATATTACTTTCGATATTAAAATCCGAAGCAATCTGTCTGAGTATATCAACATACTCTCCAGCAAGCACTTTATTATAGCGAAGCTTTATGTTACCTGCATCATAATTTTCATAATAGATATATACGTCAATCTTGCCTCGACGTATATATTTTTTCAACAGATTTCTAATCTGAGCTTCATAACAATTGAGACATTTCGGAGTCTTTATTGTTATATCACAATACTTATGATTAACCGACTTTATCTCAACAAGTAGTTTTCTCTTTTCATTAATATCTTCAAATCGGCCAAAACCGGTCATACTTTTAATCATATGTTTTCGCCTTTCATTAATGTATATTCAATTAATTATAGATGAAATAAATGTTTTCGTCAACCCACCTAAACTTTCCCGTAACAGGGTTCACAAAAGTTAACTTTTTTGGTAAAATCTCAATGTAAAAAAAACGAATCTTTGAATATAATAATGGAGATAAATATGGCACTTGACGGAATAGTTGTTTCAAATATAGTTTATGAACTTAACAAGACTTTAGCAGATGGCCGAATCAATAAGATTGCCCAACCGGAAAACGATGAGCTTATGATTACAGTTAAAGCAGGCGGTAACCTTCATCGTGTTCTTATATCAGCCAATCCAAGTCTGCCGTTAATATATATGGCAAAAGAGAATAAACCTTCCCCTCTTACTGCCCCCAATTTTTGCATGGTACTTAGAAAGCACATTGGAAGTGCACGTATTGTATCTGTAACACAGCCATCATTAGAGCGTATTATTGATTTTGAAATTGAACACTTTGATGAACTTGGCGATCTAAGAATCAAGCATCTTGTTGTTGAACTTATGGGTAAACACAGTAACATTATTTTCACTGACAGTGACAACAGAATAATCGATAGTATAAAGCATGTTTCATCGTTTGTCAGCTCTGTCAGAGAAGTTTTGCCGGGACGTGAATACTTCATACCACTTACAGACGGCAAACTTAATCCTTTTAAGATTGATAAAAATGCTTTTAATGAAATATTATGTGGTAATGACTTAACCATTCAAAAAGCATTATATACAAAAGTCACCGGATTAAGCCCGCTTGCAGCAAGTGTAATAGCTTATAATGCCGACCTTGATGCCGACAGACATATAAGCACTTTAGATAATGGCGATATTGATAAATTATATACATCTTTTGATTATTTAAGATGCATAATCAATGAGCATAAATTTACTCCTAACGTTGTTTATGACCATGACAAGCCGGTTGAATTTGGTTCATACCATCTTAGTGTATATGAGAATTTTGGATATAGCGTAAAGGACTTTGACAGTATTCTTGAACTCTTATATGTATATTATTCCGAAAAAAATATGTATACACGTATACATCAAAAGTCTGCTGATTTACGTAAAATCTGCCAGACCATGACGGAACGTACTGCCAGGAAACTTGATTTACAGTTAAAACAGTTAAAAGACACTGAAAAAAGAGATAAATATAAAGTTTACGGTGATCTGTTAATGTCCTACAGTTACGACGTAAAACCTGGTGAAAAGACTTACGCTTGCGAGAATTTTTATAACAATAACGAAACTGTTACAATACCGTTAAATCCGGATTTATCAGCAACAGATAACGGTAAGAAATATTATGATAAATTTGCAAAATTAAAAAGGACATTTATTGCTGTAAATGAACAGTTAGAAGATACCAGGCAGGAACTTTCCCATCTTGAGTCGATTAGCAACGAGCTTGATCTTGCTGTTACTGATACAGACCTTGATATAATAAAAAAAGAAATGACCGAATGTGGTTATATCAAGGCAAAACATAACAACACATCAAAGAAAAACAAAACATCGCAAAAATCAGCAAGCTCTCCTATTCACTATATTACAGATGAAGGATACCATATATATGTTGGTCGCAACAATTATCAGAATGATGAGCTGACATTCAAAATTTCCGGTAATTCGGATTGGTGGTTCCACAGTAAAACAATCGCCGGTTCACATGTCATTCTTAAATCAAACGGAGATACACCTTCAGATAAAGCCTTTGAACAGGCTGCAAAATGTGCAGCTTACTATTCCAAGGGTAAAAACGAAGAAAAAGTTGAGATTGATTATATTATGAGAAAACATGTTAAGAAACCAAATGGTGCAAAACCAGGCTTTGTTATATACCATACTAACTATTCAATGGTTGTAACACCTGATATATCCCAGTTACAAGAAGTAAAATAATATGTTTAAAGACAGAGGTTAATATGATTAAAACAGACATGCATATGCATACATCATTTTCAGCTGACAGTGACGCACCTATGGAGGAAATGATAAAGGCATCTATTGATAAAGGACTGCGTCACATTACTTTTACAGAACATCTTGATGAGGATTTTCCACCTAAGTACGGGCTTGATTTCACTTTTGATATTGATGAATATTTTTCAAAGGTAAATGAACTTAAGGAAAAATATAAAGAAAAAATCGAGATTTTACACGGCATTGAACTTGGCGTAATGCCTCATCTGACAGACAGCTACAACAGCCTTGTAGATTCCTATGATTTTGATTTTGTAATAGCATCTTCTCATCTTGTGGATATGCAGGATCCTTACTATCCACAGTTTTGGGAGAACAATACTTTCCATGAAGGGTGTCGAAAATATTTTAAAACCATTTCAGATAATATAAATGCTTTTAAAAATTTTGACTCCTACGGACACCTTGATTATATAATCAGATACGGAACTGACGAAAAGAAAATTAGCTATTTGGATTACAGTGATATACTTGATGAAATATTACTGCTTTTGATTAACAATAACAAAGCGTTAGAAATTAATACGGCAGGTTACAAATACGGGCTTAATGCACCTAATCCGTCTGCTGAAATAATTACAAGATATTTAGAGCTTGGTGGGAAACTTTTCACAATTGGTTCCGATGCTCATAAACCTGAACATATTGCATACGACTATGTAAGGCTTGAAGCATTTTTAAAAATGCTTGGCGTAAAAGAATATGTTTATTACACAAAAAGGAAACCGGTAACAGTACCATTATAGTATCTGGTCTGTACCGGTTACTTTTTTATTCTATAATATCGGTTACACTTATATTACTCTACTGAAATCAGATAATAATATACAGGCTGTCCACCGAAATTAACTTCCACGTCAACATCTTTGTGTTTACTGCTTACTACGTCTGCAAGTTTGTTAGCATCTTCTTCGCTGATATCTTCTCCGTAGTATATGCTTACAAGCTCACTGTCTTCGTCTATAAGCTTATCTACAAGCTCTGCAGTAACATCGCTTATATCACTTCCAACTGCAAGGATATTCTTACCGTCAAGACCCATGATATCGTTTTCTTTGACCTCTACGCCGTCCATTGTAGTATTTCTTACGGCATATGTTACCTGCCCTGTCTTAACGTTAACAATCTCATCCTGCATAGCCTTTAAGTTTTCCTCGGCTGTTCTGTCTTCCACATAATTAATTACAGCAGTAATTCCCTGTGGAACAGTCTTTGTAGGAACAACAACTATCTCTTTATCCTTTGTAAGAGATTTTGCCTGTTCAGCAGCAAGAATAATGTTACCGTTGTTAGGGAGAATAAATACTGTATCAGCATTAACCTGCTCAATTGCACTCATGATATCATCTGTACTAGGATTCATCGTCTGACCACCTTCGATAATGAAGTCAACGCCAAGCTCCTTAAATATATCATTGATACCTTCACCTACAGATACACTTACGAATCCAACCTTTTTACGAGGCTGCTTCTTAGCAGGTGCCTTATCTGTATTTGAAGTGGAATCAGAACCAATACTTAAATTTTCAACTTTGATTTCCTTAATCTGACCGTAAGTTATAGCCTTTTCAATTACAAGACCAGGATTATCGGTTGAAGAACTAACCTTAGCACTTCCGCTTGCAACTTTAAGATCTCCCTTACCGTTCTTAGCAAGATATTCTTTGAATTCTATCTCGCTTTTCTTGTTAAATGTCTTGTCTGTGACAATTACAAACTCAACGCTGTAATTATACTTAACCTCTTCCTCTTTTGCAGATACTGTATCGTATACAACAACTTTACCTATAAGTGCATTGTATGCACCCTTCATAACTTCAAGAAGTCCCTGTCCGCCTGAATCGACAACTCCTGCTTCTTTTAATACAGGAAGCATATCAGGTGTCTGCAAAAGAACTTCTTGCATATATGCGATAACCTGCTCACCAAACTCTTCAATAGTCTGTGCGCTGTCTGCAATCTCTGCAGCCTTTTGTGCGCCCGCTTTAGCAACTGTAAGGATTGTTCCTTCCTTAGGCTTCATAACTGCCTTATATGCGGAATTAACAGCTCTCTCAAATGCAAGCGCAAGTTTGCTTACATCCACCTCAGAACATTCTTTAATTTCTTTTGTAAATCCTCTTAGTAACTGAGATAGAATAACACCCGAGTTACCTCTTGCGCCTCTTAATGAACCGCTTGACATAGCTTTACATACAGTTGCCATATCAGGCTTATCAATCTTCTCGATTTCCTTAGCTGCCGACATAATTGTCATTGTCATATTAGTACCTGTATCACCATCAGGAACAGGGAAAACGTTTAATTCATTAATGTAATCTTTTTTTGCTTCAAGTCCTGCCGCACCAGCCAGAAATAATTTCTTAAGCAATACGGCATCCATTGTTTTAACAGCCACAACAGCTTCCTCCTTAACAAAAAATCTAGTCAGTTACTCTTACGCCTTCAACAAGAACGTTAACTTTATCTACATCGAGTCCTGTAAATTCCTCAACTTTATATCTCACATTGCTGATAAGATTATCGGCAACCGCTGATATGCTGACTCCGTAAGCAACTATTATGTGTAAATTAATAATCAACTTGCCTGTGTCTTCAAGAACAACATTAACACCGTGTGCTATGTTATCTTTCTTTAAGAGCTTTACAAGTCCGTCCTTCACATTAACCGAAGCCATACCAACTACACCAAAGCACTCAACTGCTGCTGAGCCCGCATATTTTGCAATCACTTCATTATCAATGGAAATGTTACCATTATCTGAATCTATTATGCATTTCATACGTCGTACCTCCTTTTTAAAGTGTTAAATCCTCATAATTTAGGACACACTCTCATAATATTATAACCTTTATTCGAAAAAAATGAAAGAATAATTAGTTATAATATTAATAAAAACCAAAACATATATTAGTAGTAATAAAAAACCCAGGCATATTTTATGAAGAAAATGATAGGCTTCATTATATTCTGGATTGCATTTGGTATGGCGATAATGTTTTTTGTAAATAAAACCTTCTTTACCGCCTGCATAGTAATACTTCTGTTTGTTCTGGGATATAATATGTTTATGTGTAAATGAAAAAAATCCCGATATAAAATTATATCGGGATTCATTTTTCATTAATTAAGCACGCTCAACAAAGCCTGACTTAAGGCATGAAGTACAAACATACATCTTCTTTGCAACTCCATTAACATTAACCTTAACTGACTTGATGTTAGCTTTCCACATTCTGTTACTTCTTCTATGCGAATGACTCACATTGTTACCAAAATGAGCACCTTTCTCACAAATTGCACACTTTGCCATTCCAGCACCTCCTTGCATATAAACCTACAACAGCAACTATTTTATCAGAACAAAATAATATTTGCAACATATTTTTTTATATTATCAAAATTTTTATTCTTCTGCTTCTGTTTCTTCTTCATTCTTATCGGATTTCTTATTCTTAAAATTGTTAATCAACTCAGGAACCATGTCTATAATCTTAGATATTCCATCCTGTTCCTTAACATTAACATTCACTACTTTTGCAACACCGTTCTGGATAACAAGTACAGAGCTTGGCGTAATCTTTCCGCTCATTCCGCCTCCACCGTTATTCGACTTTTTCTCTCCGTTGGCAAATGCTCCGGCACCAACACCGAAGGTTACATCCACAAGCGGTAAAATGGTTGTATTCTCATCAACCTTTATTGCATCTCCGACTACTGTCTTTGTCGTAATGAAACTGTCCATTCCTTTAAAAAGTGATTCAACTGTACTCACAAAATTATTGTCTGCCATATTAACCTCCGATTCTTACTTCTTTATCTCTTTATAATTATTGTAAAGGTATTTAAAATTCTTATCTCTGTATAGTTTAAAACATATCAGCAATAATGTAAATATTCTAATTTTCCCCTTTACTAAAACAGTTCCATAATAAAAATCTCCGTTATCAAATTCAGGATATATATCTGTATTTTTTGCATATATCGGATACAAAATTCCTAAAACAGAGAGGATTTTTCCCATCTTATAAGGATCTTCGAATCCAAAATGTACGCTCGCCGTTACTTTGGGTTTTATCTTTTTTAATATTTCAAGAAATGAAGATACAATCTTTTTCATTCCTTTTTTATTATTACCGTCATTTGCAAATGAATACAACTTCTGTGCTTTATTTTTTATCGTCTTAACCGATGACGTAGCTTTTTTAATCGTCTTTCTGATTTTTACAACCGAATCTTCAATTTTATTTACAACAGATTTAAATTTGTTTTGTTTCTTTTGATTATCTCCTTCAAAAGCACCTTCATTTACAATATCGTTATCTTCAGGATGATTATCCTCTTTGTCCTCTTCTATAGACTCATTTTTTATCGAGCCCGCCGTTTCATCTTCAGCCTCTGTATATGTTATATCATCATTTGACTGATTCTTTTTATTTTTCTTCTTTTTCTTAGTTTTTTTAGGCTTATCGTTATCTTTATTTCTTAAGCGTTTTTTTATGCCTAATATTCTAATATACATTTTTTGTTCATCTTTATTTTTTAACCTGAAACAAAAAGCAAAAAGCTGCAAAAGCCAGGAAACCGTTATATTTACTTTAAAATCGCCATCCACAGTAGGTTTTATCGCATTTACTTTATATCTAACCGGCACAAAAAGTAACGCTATTATAAGCAATAATATAAATGCCAACAAGGAAAGAATAATAATACCGGCAATTTTTAAAATATTAAGAATTACATAAAGCATTAATACCTGTTTCCTCCTTTGGTTACATTCTATTTACCAGATTACAATTCATTAAAACTTTGTTTATCAAAATAACTTCTGATATTATGTATATTGTCTTCCACAGCTGCTTTACCGGCAATTTCTGCCACAACATTAACCGCTTCTTTTTTACCTTTTGATACACCAACTATATAAATGTCAGTATTATGATAAAAATTGAATCTTAGCTCGTTAATATTAATAATATCAAAAAGATTATTGGCGTTGGTAGATAATATTATACAATAAACACCTAATATAAATTTATTATTTTTTATTGCATCACATATATCATCTATTTTATTTTTGCTTTTTTCATCAGAAAACAAATCTTTATAAATATAAAACACTGTCTGCCTCCGGTTATTAGCTAATCCATTATTATCTGTCTGGTTATCTCTGCAAACGCTGCTTTTTCTGCTGTATCCTTACATGCTGATATAGAACTTAAAAGGAATTCTGACAACTCATCTGAAGTTCGAAATCTTACAGGAAGCTGTGATATCACAGAAGCCATTATACCTCTTTTCACAAGACCGTTATATCTTCCCAATATTACTGATAATTTTTCAAGGAATACATTTGTAACAATATCAATATAATTGTCATCTGCTTTTTGATCCGATTCACTGAGCTTACCTGCTTTTTTAATATCAACAAATTTACTGGTTGAATTCAAAAGACTGCACACCAGTGCAGCTTTAAGCTTTGGTGTACAACCAATCTCATGTACTTTTTCATCATGATTTTCATTTATATCTTCTAAGATGCTCTCAACACTTGAAATCTCAGCTATAAGTTCCTCTGCTGTTCCTTCAAACTCAGTAAACATCTCTGAAAATTCTTCATCATATACATTTGAAAAAATATTAGATGCAACTTTACATATAATTGATATTGATGCCTTAATTTCAGGAAAATCATTATCCGTCAGATTACTGCAGACCACAATCTCATATAAGTCATTTGCAATCTCCATAAGATAACTGTATCCGTCTGTTGCAAGATTTATAAACTCTGTACATTTATCAAGTTTGTCTTTGAGATTGTCAAACTCCTCTTTTTCAATGTCTTTGTAATCATGTTCAAGCAATTCATTAAGTATTACTGCATATTCACCAAAATATCCTTTAATATTGATATCCATCAATGCCGACATACTTAAGCCGGAAACAAAATCATCTAGTGAAGTCTTGTCAGAACCGTTATATAAAGTAAATGTATTAGCTATCATGTTATAAAACTTTGATTTTGCCATTCTTACCGGCAACTGGCCCATAATAAGCTTAATCTTATCATTGATAACAACATTGTCCTTGTCTGAAAAAATATAAGACAAAAGAGAATGAAGAATTATATCATCACTGTCGACCTCAAAAGGTGTTTCATCAAATCTGTGCTCCACTCTGTTAATTGCATATTCTGCAACAGAAAATGCCTTAGATAAAGAAACCAGTTCATCTACCCTGTTTCTCAATTCACTTCTTATATTCTCTATCTTATCCAGAATTTCATCGGATTGTGTATTAACCTTTCCGTCAACGTACAGCAACGCCAACTCAGTAATCTTTTCAAGGATTTCCTTAATGTTACCGGTTGTGATAAATGAATATTCATTTATCGATTCATATAAAGTGTAATAATTCATTGCCATTCTGACATTGGACATTCTAAGATAATCTGAAAGCAATATATCAAAATACTCTTTAAGATTATTATCAAGTTCTTTCTTTCCTTTTATGTCTTTAATTACTTTTAAATATGCATTCATAATTCTGCTCCGTTTTAAACTGTTTTTTTAGATATTCTTGATATATATAAATCGCGAGCAATTGCTGTTGCATAGAATATACCAAGCATAATCAATGTATAAATTAAATACAACTTTGTATTTTTATAACCATCACCAAGAACTGAAATTGCGTCATAAACTCTGACAACATATGTGTTAGGCGATGCCGTTGATAATTTCTTTAAACTATCAGGAAGTGTAAACGAAATAATCTCCATTGCGCCTAACATACCGCTCACACATACGATAAATGCACCTGTTATCTGTAACATTACCGATTCTTTTATAATCTGTGTCAGCCATACAAAAATAACACTTATTATGAGACAGAATAATGATAATGTTATAAACATCAACAAGGTGTTTTTCATACTTTCTATCTCTAATTTTTCAACAAACATGAAATATGCAAATACAACATACAGCTCGCCGGTAAAAAACAATGCAAGCATATCAGCTGTTACCTTTGCAAGAAATCCCGCACTTGAAATTCTTATTCTGTTGGATGTGTTAAATGTCTTATCCGCTATAATTGAATTGGATGCAAATAAAATAATAAATGAAATCAAAATAGTTATAATTCCAATGATGACAAGTCTGTACATAATACCATTAGAAATATTATCAGTTACTTCCATATTTTCATCGAGATTTACAATCTGTAAATCAACACTGAAATATTCTCCGTAGTCTTCATATATTTCTTCGGTGTATTTTCTGTATTCATCTTCATCCGACAGATTATAATCATCTTTAAATGTTTTATAAGCCTTATAGCATGAATTATAGCAAACTTCATCCATTATTCTGCTTATAACAATATCCGAAACCATATTAAGATTCTTATTGCCCTTGGCATAATATATGGTCATGGCTTTCTTTGATCTGTTTCCGCTGATGCATTTATCAAAATCTTTATTAATCTCAATAATGCAATACACATCATTTGTAGATAACATGTGTTTAAGAGTATTAAAATCTTTTTCATAAATGTAGATAGACTTTAAATCATACAGATTTTCAACGACTGCATTTGCATATACAGAATCACTGCTGTTAATAAGTCCTACCGGTATACTTGATTTAGCTTCCGAAGAATCCAAAAACGTATTAATCATTATAACGGTTATTGTGATTGACACCACAAATGCTATTATAACAGAAAGAGATTTGAAAATCATTTTTATTCTTAGAATAAAAATATTAACAATATCCATTAGCGTAAAAATCAAATATTTCATGTAACTACTCCTGTCTTGTAAACACTTTTTTAAACAATACTGTGCTGGCACTTATACATAATACGGTTATTAGTCCGCATATCAAAACAGGCGTTTTAACGGAATCAAAACCTTTATTGTTATGAGCATTAATAAATGAATTAATGAACATATAAGTCGGAGTGTATTTTGCAAATTCAGCAAGTTTGACAGGCATGTACATTACAGGTATAATTCCTCCGCCGATTATAATAGAAACAATGTAAAGCATATTACCCGTTAAAGTGAAACTTATTGTATTACCCATTAAAAAGCATAAAAATATTGAAAAACTTATACATGTCATAATAAAAACAAAATATAAAACCAGCGTAAGCCACATTGTATCATTACCGTTATAGATGTCCGAAACCAATGTCGGAATTAAAATAAGCATATACAATGCAACTGTATAAAAAAATAACTTTGTCACAATAAACTTTATTGCGGAACTTCCCGAAATAAGATATCTGTTAAGTACCCAGTATGATTTTTCTTTTAGGATATCAACTCCGGCAAACAAAGAACCATACATTATAACTATTGTTATTGCAGCGTATATCAGATATACAACTACTGTAGATACTTTAAGGTCCTCGACTTCTACCGTATCTACAAATCTTTCTTTTTCAAAAACATCTTTCACAAGAACATATGTGACATTAAAGCATTTCATCTTTGCCTTGGACTCGCCCGTATCAAGAAGTCTTAATTGATTATACAAACTTGTTATATTCATTTGTATCGCACGGACATAGCTCTCAAATGAATCAACATAATTCTTTATCAGAATTGTTGTAACTGTATTATTATCACTTATTGTTACACTAAGTGGCATTTCCTCAATATCCATTAAGCTGTTAATGAAATCCTGGGGAATCTCAACATATGCATCGAGCTTGCCGGCATAAAATTTTTCTTCAATATCTTTCTTTTTTCCTACTTCAACATTAACAAGACGTGCAAGTTCATCACTTTTCATGATAAAGTCCACAAACATGTCAGCATATGACGAAGTATCGTTATTGATGACACCTATTCTTGCTCCAATCTCAGGAACATCACTTTTGGTATCTTCAATATCGGCACACATAAACACGCAAAGTGAAATGAGTACAACAATCCATGTACCGATAAACAATTTATTTGAAATTATCTGCCTAAACTCTTTATATAAAAGGTTCATCAAATTCTCCTGACAATAATTTTGTAAATTAAGTCAATGCATTATACCCACCAGGTTGGCAACCATCTTAAAACATTGACATCATAGTTTTCACTCATAGGCTTACCGCTAATTGCCGGATAAAACATCACAAACAATGCGATACAAATACATGTGAAAGCAATTGCATAAATTCTATTTTTATTATTTCTCTTTGCTAAATAATATAAAGCATATACATCCATTAAAACTATAAAAGGAACACATGTAAAGTAATGATATATAAATGTTGTTCTTACAACAAGTGTCCATGGTAAAAGCTGAACGATATATCCGACAGCTAAAAACAATGCTGTTCTGTCTTTAAATTTTTTAACAAGAACAATCATAAATATAAACGCTGCTATTCCCATCCACCAGATTGCAGGATTACCAAACGCACTAATTCTTTCTGACATTCCGTCAGCATTAACGCCTGAGTAATATAAGATTGGCACAATCATTACAATCCATTCATACCATCTTGAAGAAAACGGATGTTCAAATATACAATCTTTATGATAATTAAACATATCAGTCTGATTTTTAAGCATTTTTTCAACCAGACCCGTAACATCTTTATTATAGTCCACAAAAGGAATATATGACAATGTATATATTATTCCCGGTATTATTATAAACACAACAACACAAAACAAAATCGTTAACCAGAAATATGGAACAAATTTTTTGTTAATGTAATCAAACTTTTCATCCGCAATACCATCTTTAACCTTTACTTTTGCTTCCCTGTACTCAATGAAACGTTCATACATGCAATAGAAAAATAATATCGCAAGTCCTGCTCCGGCGTATACTCCGGTCCATTTTGAAGCACAGCCAAGACCAAACGCAACACCACAGAGTGCAAGCGGTATAAAAGTTTTATAAAGCTTTGTATCATAAAAACTCATCGTATAATACCAATACATAAACAGATACATTAAAATGATAAAGAATGTAATAAATACATCTATGGTTGCTATACGTGTCTGAGTGAAATGCATAAAATCAGTAGCCATTATAATAGCTGCAACAGATGCGAAAAATGTTGATTTAAACATCTTTTTTGCAAGTACATAAATAAACGCAACCATCAAAATACCGAATAATGTTCCGAAGAATCTCCATCCAAAAGGTGATGTTCCAAAAATACGCATTCCCAATGCTATAAAAATCTTACCAAGCGGAGGATGCGTCCACTCATATGTAATCAAACCGTTATTAAATTCGTATCCGGTCCTTGCATGATATATCTCATCAAAAATAGTACCATTCCGGTAACTTGGTTGTGAAACTGCAAGATTTTGTTCATCAAAAAGTCTGCTTACATCACTATCATTAGCGTTAACCGGCGTAATTATATTGTCATTATTGTCCCTGAATACAATTTCATTGATAACTGCTTTATCATTCTGAAGCTCAAGTCTGATATATTTTGTATTTATTTCAAACTTGTATTCACCCCATCTGAAAACGCTGTCCATTGTAAGTTCACCGAAATAATCCCAGTCTTCACCGTTTTCCGAAACATATACAACAAATTCTCGTTCTTCATAATTACCAAGGTAGTATTGCATACACTCAACCGGCTGAAATTCACTAAATTCAAAATCTACGGTTTGACATATTTCCTCCATCTTATATGAAGAATCGGGAACATTTTTATCTCCCAGATTATAAAAAGCAATAATTGCATATAGTGCTGTTATAACTGCACAGGCTATAAGATCACGTACTCCAAATGAAAAATCTTTTTCGGATTCAAATACAGTTACGTTCTTTTTTACGTTGGTCTGATTAGAAATGTACAATTCATTTTTCTTATCAAACACATATATATGAGTAATATAATATCTGAAAACATAATAAACAAAAAATCCAAAGACTATACATTGTAAAAGTCCTGTCAGAATTATTGCAATAGCCCTGGCATCAAAGTTATAGGCATCATAATAAAACAAAACATGAGCACAATTAATAAAATTAACCGCACTAAAAAGAATATACAACCACATTGTATAAGTCTTATAGTTCATAACAAACAACAGCAAAAGAAGTATTATTGCAGGAAAAGCATATCTTTCATGCATTCTTACCGCCATAGTAAAAGTTCCTATACCAAGAAAAGCTCCAATAAGTGTAAATCTTGATTTATCTTTATAATTACTTATCCATACAACAAATGAAATAAATACAAGGAGGAAAATAAACAAAACACTCCACTGTCTGAATGTAAGGAACAAAAATGTCTCGTCCTGTCCCTTCCAGTCAAGACCAAGCATTCCCCAGAAATTATATGCATTAACCGATGCATATTTGTACGATCCCATAGTGTCCTTGCATTGATTTATAACAGTTGTCAGTCCAAATGGCAGACACATAAGAATCATTGCCAAAATTCCGCCAAATGCACCTTGAAGCTGTTTTATAATATTGTAAGTATTAACCTTAAAAACCTGCTCTCCTTTTTCGTTCTCCCCGGTAAAACATTTCTCAAAAAAAGCATACATTACAACAGGTGTAAAAAATACCATCTGTGGTTTTACCAAAAAGCCTATGCAAAAAAATACATATGCGATTTGTGTTTTATCTTCATAAACAAATATACAAACAAGCACAAGAATCAGCGTAAGAACCGAATCAATCTGTCCCCACACTGAAGAATTAAGTATCAAGAGCGGATTATAAAGTATAAGTGCTGCAATAAGCCAAGCACTCTTTTTATCAAGTCGTTTCTTAGTAAAACGAAACAAAACCCCTGCAATAAGTAAATCACATATCATTGCAGGCATCTTATATAAAACAGTCACAAGTACTGAAGACGATTCAAGATGAAAGAAGTCCACAATCTCACCGACTATTCTTAGAACATACAGATATCCCGGAAGATAATCTGTCAGACCTTCACTTTTATAAAACGATGAAAACCCAAACTTGCTTAATATACTGCCCCAGTATTTAAAACAATTAACATCAGCATGTCCGGTAAAATTCACTGCACATACAAATCTTATAAACACTGCTGTAAGTATCATGAATACAAACATAATTGTGTCACTGTTTTTAAACCATGTACCAAACTGTGGATGAATCTTTTTGTTATTAATCAAATTAATACATGTGACATTTTTCTTTAATTCGTAAAATATTAATGCCATTATTAAAACCGACACAACGGCAATGGAATTGATATAAATCATAAGATTAATCTCCTCTGTTCCTATTCATGGACATGTGTAAATAAGTGGTCCGAACAATATTCTTTATTACCTGTACATTTAGAACAATACCTAAATTGTAATTCAGGACAATCTTCAGATGTTCTGCCGCAAATACAGCATTTATGAACGCTGTTCTTCTTCTGTCCATCTTTTATCTTTCTTCCAAAAGCCTTTGCTGCTTTTGAAGGCTTATTGTAAGAATTCCTTTTATTATTTATTGCAAAGAAGAAAATAATAAAGTTAAGGAAACTAAGTAAAATTAAAAATGCCATAAAATAATATACCAGTGAATATATGCCAAGTTCGCCATTTTGTAGCTGAACTCCCTGTACTATATATTTCACAAAATACACACCATATATTATTCCATCAATCCATCCAAGCCATTTTGCCTTAACAGGAATAAAGAAAAACAACAAAAATTCTGCATCAGGATAAATAGTAGCAAAAAGCATTATCATTGATCTGTTAACATATGCAAAACATGTAAAACACATCATTCCTATTAATGCCGACGTTGCCTCATACTCTCCAAAAACGAAGCCGGCAAGTAAATATGCTCCAAGATTACCAAATACAATGAAAAACCATCCAAGCAGATAATACAGGTTAAATTTGAATGTACCAATTGCATTTTCAATTGATGTTCCCATAATAAAATAAATATATATTTCAAAAGCAACCCATATAAGGTTACCATAATTCTCTGTATCAACACTTGTTGGCGGAACAATCATAAACGAAAGTAATCTCCACACCTGGAAATTATGTATTATCTGATACCAGTCAAGTGATAAATATTGCATGTAAATCTCCGGCCATACAAGAAATATAATTGTACCGGCAATGGAAAATCCAATTATAAATCTAACAAGATTCCTTATTGCAAACCTGCCAAATTTCCTTTCAAGTCTGTCAATTAATCCTAATTTTCTTTGTCTTCTCTGAGTCATAACTATCTCCCTATAATTATATTTTTCATTAAACTAACTAATTATATATTTAATCAATATTGCTTGTCAAACAGTACAATCTATAATTTCTAATATTTTCTTTACATTTAATTTTATCAATATTTGTTGAAGATAAAAAAATTATATCGTATAATTATAGTGTTTTTGCGAAAAAGGAGAATCTACTTATGATTAGTAAAGAAAATACTTTAGGAATCGACATTGGTTCCACAACAGTTAAAATTGCGGTTCTAGACAAAGATAATAACATATTGTTTTCTGATTATGAGAGACATTTTGCCAACATTCAGGAAACGCTTTATAAATTAACCAAAAAGGCGTTAGACAAAGTTGGTGATATAGCTTTATCTCCTGTTATAACAGGTTCCGGAGGTCTGTCTATATCTAACCACCTTGGAATCCCTTTTGTTCAGGAAGTAGTTGCTGTATCAACTTCTCTTTCTGACTTTGCCCCTCATTGTAATGTTGCTATCGAACTTGGTGGTGAGGATGCAAAGATAATATATTTTTCTGATGGAAATATTGAACAGCGTATGAATGGTATCTGTGCCGGTGGTACAGGTTCTTTTATCGACCAGATGGCATCTCTTTTAAAAACTGATGCTGCAGGTCTTAATGAATATGCCAAGGATTACAAATCAATATATCCAATCGCTGCACGTTGCGGTGTTTTTGCAAAAACCGATATACAGCCTCTTATTAATGACGGTGCTACAAAGCCTGATCTTGCAGTATCCATATTCCAGGCTGTTGTTAACCAGACTATCAGCGGTCTTGCATGTGGTAAACCTATTAGAGGAAATGTTGCATTTTTAGGTGGACCTCTTCATTTCTTAACAGAACTTAAAGAGTGCTTTATAAGAACGCTAAAGCTTACAGATGAACAGATAATCGCGCCTGATCACTCTCACCTTTTTGCTGCTATTGGAGCTGCAATGAACAGTGAATTCAATGTAATCACAAGTTTATCTGAACTTAACAAAAAGCTTTCTGAAAAAATCAGCCTTGAAGTAGAGGTTGCAAGACTCGATCCTTTATTTGAAAGTGAAAAGGATTATAACGAATTCAAAGAAAGACATGATAAATATAAGGTTGTTAAAGGTAATCTTTCCGAGTATACAGGTAACTGTTTCCTTGGAATCGATGCCGGTTCAACAACAACTAAAGTTGCGCTTGTAGGTGAAGACGGCGAACTTCTGTATTCATTTTACAGCAACAATAACGGTAGCCCTCTTAAAACTACCATCAAATCAATAAAAGAGATTTACAGCAAACTTCCTGAGGGCGTTAACATTGTCCGTTCCTGCTCGACAGGATACGGCGAACACCTCATAAAAGCTGCCCTTTTACTTGATGAAGGCGAAGTTGAGACTGTTTCACATTATTATGCCGCATCATTCTTTAAACCTGAAGTTGACTGTATTCTTGATATCGGCGGTCAGGATATGAAATGCATCCGCATTAAGAATCATTCAGTTGATAACGTACAGCTCAACGAAGCATGTTCATCAGGATGCGGTTCATTTATAGAAACTTTTGCAAAATCACTTAACTACAGCGTAGCTGATTTTGCAAAAATTGCCCTTAAATCTAAAAGTCCTATAGACCTTGGTACAAGATGTACCGTATTCATGAATTCAAAGGTTAAGCAGGCTCAAAAAGAAGGTGCCGGCGTTGATGATATCTCTGCAGGACTTGCATATTCAGTTATCAAAAATGCACTTTTCAAAGTTATCAAGCTTTCGGATTCATCAGATCTTGGCAAGAATATTGTCGTTCAGGGTGGAACTTTCTACAACGACGCTGTTCTTAGAACATTTGAAAAGATTGCAGGTGTTAATGCTATTCGTCCTGATATTGCCGGAATAATGGGAGCTTTCGGTGCTGCATTAATTGCAAGGGAGCATTATGAAGGTAAAGAAAGCACAATGCTTACAATTGACCAGATTAACGATCTTAAATTCGAGACTACTATGTCAAGATGTAAAGGATGTACTAACAACTGTCACCTTACAATTAACAAATTCAGTGGTGGAAGAAGATACATCAGTGGTAACAGATGTGAAAAAGGTCTTGGACAGTCGAAGAAAAACAACGATATACCTAACCTTTTTAAATATAAAAACGATATTACTTTTGGCTATGAGCCTCTTGAGAAAGATAAAGCCTACAGAGGCGAGGTCGGAATTCCAAGAGTACTTAATATGTATGAGAACTATCCTTTCTGGTATAAATTCTTCACCAGTCTCGGATACCGCGTAGTACTCTCTCCTGAGTCTACAAGAAAAATTTATGAACTTGGTATAGAATCAATTCCAAGTGAATCAGAGTGCTACCCTGCAAAGATTGCACACGGTCACATTTCATGGCTTATACGTCAGGGAATAAGATATATCTTCTATCCATGTGTCGCATATGAAAGAAAAGAAAACAGTGAAGCAGGCAACAATTACAACTGCCCTATCGTTACAAGTTACGGTGAAAACATACGTAACAACGTTGAAGAACTTGCCACACAGGATATTGTTTACGAAAATCCGTTCCTTTCATTTGAAAGTGAAAAAATAATCGGTGACAGACTTATCAAACTGTTTGCAGAACATGATATACCTGCAAAAGAAATTAAAGATGCTGTACATGCAGGATGGGCAGAACTCGAACATGTACGTGATTTAATTCGCAAAAAAGGTGAAGAGACAATCGAATATCTTGAGAAAAACAACAAGATGGGTATTGTCCTTGCCGGAAGACCATATCATATAGATCCAGAAATCAATCATGGTATTCCTGAATTAATTAATTCCTATGATGTTGCTGTACTTACTGAAGACAGTGTATCTCATCTTGGAGAAATCAAGCGCCCAATCATAGTTAGTGACCAGTGGGTATACCATACAAGACTTTATGCTGCAGCTTCATATGTTACAACTAACGACAGATTACAGATTATTCAGCTTAACTCATTCGGTTGCGGACTTGATGCCGTTACAACTGATATGGTAAGTGATATTTGTAACGCATCAGGTAAGCTTTACACTGTTCTTAAGATTGATGAAGTAAGTAACCTCGGTGCTGCAAGAATCAGAATACGTTCTCTACTTTCTGCAGTTGCCGACAGAGAGCGTAAAAAACTTAAAATTGAAGGCAGTGCAAGCGCAATTCACAACAGAGTTGTATTTACGGAAAAGATGAGAAAAGAATATACTATTCTTTGCCCTCAGATGTCCCCTATACACTTTGACCTCTTACAGCCTGCTCTTCGTTACAGCGGTTACAATGTTGAGATTCTGGCAAATGACGGCAGGGAAGCTGTTGACTTTGGTCTTAAATACGTAAATAACGATGCCTGCTACCCTTCTTTGATGGTTGTAGGTCAGTTTATGAATGCTCTTGCATCAGGCAAATATGATGTTAATAAAGTTGCTCTTGCAATTACACAGACAGGTGGCGGATGTCGTGCAACCAATTATATCGGATTTATACGAAGAGCGCTTATTAAAGCCGGACTCCCACAGATTCCTGTAATCTCAATAAGTGCCGGAATAGAATCAAACCCAGGTATGAAGTTTGATTACAAGACACTTGTTCGTGCATTCCAGTCACTTGTTTACGGTGATGTATTTATGAAGGTTGTATACGCTACAAGACCATATGAAAAGGTCGAAGGATCAGTTAATGCCCTTCATGAAAAATGGGTTGCAAAATGTATAGAATCGCTTAAGAAAGCTGATTTTAAGACATACAAAAAGAATCTTCGTCATATAATTAAAGAATTTGATGAAATTGAACTCTTAGACATCAAGAAGCCTAAGGTAGGAATAGTTGGTGAGATACTCGTTAAGTTTATGCCTGCAGCCAACAATTATCTTGTTGAACAGTTAGAGGCTGAAGGCGCAGAAGCTGTATGTCCGGATCTTATTGATTTCTTCCTCTACTGTGTATATGATGCAAAATACAAGTATGAATACTTTGGTAAACCTAAAAAGAATGTCTATGTCAATAATTTCATAATTAAATTATTGGAGACACTCAGAAAATCTGCAAAAGAAGCATTTGAAAAGAGCAACCGCTTCCACCCTAACAAGAATATCGCTGAGCTTGCTAAACTTGCCGAGCCATTCGTATCAATGGGTAACCAGACCGGTGAAGGCTGGTTCTTAACGGCGGAAATGATAGAACTTATAACAAGCGGTACCAATAATATCGTCTGTGCGCAGCCTTTTGCCTGTCTGCCAAACCATATTGTAGGTAAAGGTGTTATCAAGTCAATAAGACAAAAGTATCCTAAGTCAAACATTGTTGCAATTGACTACGATCCTGGAGCAAGTGAGGTTAACCAGCTTAACAGAATCAAGCTTATGCTCTCTACCGCAAAAAAGAATCTTTAATTATTTAAATAATAAAGGATGAATCTCGAATATCAAATTGAGATTCATCCTCTTTTTTTAATTTTTTTTATAATTATATCTGCCAGTCAACAGGCTCAATGTTATTAGCCTTTAAAAAATCATTTGCCTGACTGAAATGCCTGCATCCAAAAAAACCTCTGTAAGCTGACAGCGGACTTGGATGAGGTGCTTCAAGCACAAGCTGTTTTGGATTATTAAGCATTGCTTTTTTCTTTCTTGCAGGGGAACCCCAAAGCAAATATACAACAGGTCTGTCCTGTGCATTTATTATATTAATTATTGCATCAGTAAACTGCTCCCAGCCTCTTCCCTGATGAGAATTAGCATTATGTGCCCGAACTGTTAAAACAGTGTTAAGTAAAAGCACTCCCTGCTTAGCCCATTTTGTAAGATCACCGGTATCAGGAATTGTACATCCCAGGTCATCATGCAATTCCTTATAAATATTTACAAGAGAAGGTGGTATATCAACTCCATCCTTTACCGAAAAAGATAAACCGTGAGCCTGTCCTTCATTATGATAAGGATCCTGCCCCAATATTACGCATTTTACGTTACTTAATGGGGTGAGATGCAATGCATTAAAAATATCATCTGCAGGCGGATATACAACTGTTGTCATGTATTCGTTTTTAACGAAACTGTAAAGCTGTTTGTAATAAGGCTTTTTGAATTCATCAGCCAAGGCAACAGACCAGTCATTATCCAATTGCGACATTACGATATCCTCCTTCATTAAAGTCTTACAGGCACATCTCTTGATGCAAGATACTCTTTTACTTCATTAATCTCAAGTTCTTTATAATGGAATAATGAGGCTGCAAGTGCGGCATCAGCACCACCTTCAGTCAAAGCATCATAAAAATGCTCAAGTTTTCCTGCTCCACCTGACGCTATAACAGGAATGCTAACATTATCAGCAACGGTTCTTGTAAGTTCAAGATCGTATCCATCTTTTGTTCCATCACAATCCATACTTGTAAGAAGAATTTCACCGGCACCAAGTTTAGCAGCCTCTATAGCCCACTCAACTGCATCAATGCCCATATCAACACGTCCACCGTTTTTAAATATATTCCAGCCGCTGTTGTCTGCTCTTCTTTTTGCATCGATTGCAACAACTACACACTGGCTTCCGAATTTTAATGCAGCCTGTGTAATAAGCTCAGGGTTCATAATCGCAGCCGAATTAACAGCAACCTTATCGGCACCTTCCCTAAGTAACACTTTAAAATCATCTACTGTTCTTATTCCACCACCTACTGTAAACGGAATAAAAACAGTTCTAGCAACTTTTCTGACCATATCTAGCTTAATGGCTCTTGCGTCAGATGAAGCTGTTATATCAAGAAATACAAGCTCATCAGCACCTGCTTTTCCGTATGCGGCACCAACCTCAACCGGGTCGCCAGCATCCTGTAAATCAACAAAGTTTATTCCTTTAACCACACGTCCGTTATTAACATCAAGACATGGAATTATTCTTTTTGTAAACATAATATCCTCACTTTAACTAATTATAATTTTGCGAAATTATCAAGAATTTTAAGACCTACATCACCGCTTTTTTCAGGATGGAACTGGCATGCAAATATATTGTCTTTTTCTACAGATGCATGAATCAGAGTTGAATAATTGGTTGTAGCTGCAACTTCTGCTTCATTTTCCGCTTTAAGATAATACGAGTGAACAAAATATACATAAGGGCTTTTCTCTATTCCCTTAAATAAAGATGCTCCTTCTTTGATATCAAGATTATTCCATCCCATATGAGGTACTTTAAGACCTTCTTTTTTAGGAATTCTTATAATCTTTCCTTTTAAAATTCCAAGTCCTTTTACACCTTCTGATTCTTCACTTTCTTCAAACAATAACTGAAGTCCGAGACAAATTCCAAGGAATGGTTTTCCTGACTTGACGGTATCCTTAATAACATCAACGAGATTAAACTGATTAAGCTTGTCCATACAATCGCCAAATGCTCCTACCCCTGGAAGAATTACTTTATCCGCTTTTGCAATAACATCAGCATCTGAACTTACTATAACTTCATTTCCGAGATACATAAGTGCTTTCTCAACACTTTTCAGGTTACCGGCATCATAATCAATAATTGCTATCATTTTTAAAAAAATCCTTTCATTGTTCCTCTAAATATAAATCCTTTGTATACTCCCTGACTGCAAGAGAATAATCCTCTCCGTCTTCTTTACTGATAATTTCATTGGCTTTATTCTCATCAATACCATACATCTCATTTAACTTTTCAAGCGTTAACTGATACATCGTGTCATAAACATCTGCCACTTCATTATCCTGCGCCGTTTCATAATTAACCTTGTATTTTTCCAAGGCTGTAAGAAATGCATGTACTGACTTATCATAAAGCTTTATCTCATAAAAATTATCACCATCGTCAATATATTGTTGAACATACATAATTGTTCTTAATTTGTCGTAAAGTTCAACATCATCCCCTTTTAATTTCATTCCGTTAATCTCAAGGTAAGCATATTTATATTGCCCCTGATCATAATACTTTTCACATGTTTTGATTTTATTAGAATATGAAAAACGAGTCTGCGTAATAATAATGGCCACACAAATTCCGGCAGCTAAAACAAATACAATTGATGCACCAATCTTATTAATGTGCCCTTTTTCTGAATCATCTTTTTGATCTTTGTTTTCAAGTTCTTTCTGTGCTGCTTTTCTTCTTTTTTCATCTGCCTTTTTTTCTTTTAAAGCCTGCTTTGCTGCAAGTTTTGCCTGTTTAGCCTCTTCTTTTTGTTTTTTCTTTTCTAACTTAGCTGCTTCTTCATCTTCGTCTTCTTGTGCCGAATCGGAATCATTACTTTCTTCATCTTCATTGATGACATTACCGAAAAGTTTTTTAAAAATACTTTCTTTTTTCTTTGCCATAAAGACAGTACCATCTTCGGTAGAAAATTCATCGTCAGCCTTACTCTCTTCTTTTTCAGATACATCATTGGTTTCATCATTTGATGTATCATTGGTTTCATCATTTGATGCATCATCGGTTTCATCATTTGCTTCATCAAATTGTACTTCTTCATCATCCTGATTTAAAACATATTCCGATGACTGTTCCTCACTATTGTCGTTAGCGTTGTCTTCAAAATCAGCTTTTACATCATCTTTCGAAGCTTCATCATCATTCGTTGGAACTTCAATTTCTTCCTTAGTAGTCTCTTCTTCAACAGAATCATCGTTAGCCATATTATCAAGCAATTCTAACAACTCATCTTCTGTAGCATTATCTATATAATCATTGACATCTTTCATAGCTTCTTCATCAGGAGCTATATTATCTAAAGTTAAAACATTCTGGAGTTCATCCGAATATGCTTCTTCCTCTAAAGAATTATCTTCTATAACAGAATCATCTTTTGCAATATACATTCCATTCTCATCGTATAATTCAGAATCATTGTTACCTTCAGAATTATCCCTGTTGTTAATTATCTCTTTTGAATACTGGTTTCCCTCTTCAATAAGAGATTCAATATCCATATTGCTTCCGTCATAGTTCTGTGAATCCTCTTCATCCTCTTTAGATTCCTCTGAAAAATTGCCGAAAATTTTATCAAGAACTTCTATATCATTAACATCTGCAGATTCATCATTATCCTCAGGCTGTTCATCATCTTCAACAACAGATTTGAGAAGATTATCAAGATAGTCTTCCGAAAAATCACCACCGTTGATCTTATCTGCACATTCCTCGCAATATTTTAATCCATCATCTATGTACTTATGACAATTCTTACAGTAAGCCATGATTTTCCTCCATGAAAATAACTTAATTACAATTCATAAAATTATCAGTTTCCATACTGTAATGTTACCATATCATCATTATTTTAACAATATTTTTACTTTAGGTCTTGCAAATATTTTATTAATGTAATATATTGATTTATGAAAATTTATGGGAGGTTGATTTTATGAAATCAGTACTTTATGTTGAGCTTGCTAACAAGCAGATCGATGACAAGACAATGATTACAACCGCAAAGACTATTTACACTGAGGCAGGTAATAAAGCTAAAGACATTAAGTCATTAGATGTTTATGTTAACGCTGAAGAAAGCAAGGTATATTTTGTAGTCAATGCTGGAACAGATGCAGAATTCAAAGGTGAATTTGATTTCTAATTACATATCATTGCAATCAAAAATAAGGACTTTTCAGTCCTTATTTTTTTCTTCAAATGCACCTAGAGGGACTCGAACCCCCGCTCAAAGTTCCGGAAACTTCAGCTCTATCCACTGAGCTATAGGTGCATAATTCTGATAACCGGATAATCAAATCCGGTTATCTTTTTTATTATTTTATTCAGGCATAACCTCAACCCAGCTATGACTGTATGGCTCAAAAATAAGTCCGTATCCTGCGCCAACCTCTAATACATCAGATAATTTTGCGCTTACTACTTCATGCTCTGCCATATTGAATTTATCAGCACTCTCAGGTGACATATAAAGCTGTATTGCTTTAAATGAACCTTCTGTATTTTCACGAATCATTGCATCATAGCCACATCTTTCGGAATCATCTTTGCAAAGATAAAATTCAACGTCCATAAGATTGTCTTTAAGTTCTTTTGCATCGATTTCACCTTTTCCAAACTTAGAAAATACAGTATGTGAAATAAGTGGTGATTTTACCTTTGCAAGTTCATTCTGATCAACAAAAAGTGAAAACGGAGCCAAGCCATCAACTACAAGACCTTTTGATCCCTCTGATTTAATAGCAAGCATTACTAATTCACCAACAGTTGCTTCTTTAAGAACATATTCGCCGGCTACAGCCGTATGTGATGCTATCCACTTTGAAACTGCATTTCCACCAAGGAATAAATGAACTTTATTGTTAACAACAAAACTGTCATTCTGCGTTAAAGCACCGACTTTAATATCTACATGTTCAAGTAACTGTAATTTCTCTATTGCCTCATTTGAGCTTAATGTTCCGCTTATAGGAATCTGATTAAATTCAACGTTAAGCTCTTTTAATGTAAGTTTCTCTTTGCCTCTTAATTCCTTTGGCACATTAACCTGAACCTTTGTCGGTATATTATTAATAGTAATCATGTCAGCATTACCAAACATAAGACCATCTTTTCCTTCGTTGATTGTACACATATCAATCTTGAAAAGCGTGCATTTAGCAAAAAAATCATTAAACATTGATTTTGGAATTTCACCTATAAAATTTCTGCCGTTACTGTGCTTACTGTTCCATAAATCCGCATGTATCCTGTCAGAAAAAAGAAGACACATAACATGCTCTTCATCATTAACACGAAGTTTTGTCACATATGGAAGTCCTGTCTCATAATCATAATCTATACTCTTTGGACTAATAACAACATACAGCTTTTCCATATTATATATTTGCTTAACAAGTGCTGTATAAGCATCGATCCATTCCTGCGATTTAAATTCAAGTTCGCTTATTTTATTACATTCAGATACAAAATCCATGTACTTTTTCTCCAATCCCATAATTTCTTTTAAGGCTTTAAGCCATACTGAAATATTATATACCAAAATAATACTTCGGTCTATCTAAAATAATAAATTTTATAGGCTTGTAATTTAATAAAATTAAATATAAAATTGAAATATATTAAAAAATTAAGTGTACATATTGTATTTATTGCACATAGGAGATTTTTAATGGATCATTTAGATAAAAAAATTATTAATATGCTTGAAGACAATGCACGAATCCCTCTCAAATCGCTCGCACAGGAGGTTTTTTTATCATCTCCGGCTGTTTCAGCACGTATAGAACGTTTATCTGCTGAAGGGATAATAAAAAATTTTAGCGCCAATGTAGATGAGGACAAACTCGGATTTCCTATAAAGGCTTTTATTAATCTTGAGATGGATCCCGTCTTAAAGCCTGAATTTTATCCTTTTATAAGTGCTATTCCTAATGTACTTGAGTGCCATTGTGTAACAGGCCAGTATTGCATGATTATGAAAGTTGCTTTTCCAAGCACCAGTGAACTTGATACTTTCATTAATAACCTTCAGCATTTTGGAAAAACAAGCACACAGATTATATTCTCAAGCTGCGTTGAGCCAAGACAACTTAATCCGTGTGCTTTTGAAAAAGAATAATCTTTATAAATGCACTTTTACAGTGCATTTATAAAGATTGCATCAACTACTTCATTATATTCTCTTACAGTATTGCATTTATATATCGCTTTAAGATTTTTTTCTATAAAATTATCTGCGCTATCTTTGTTAAATACAGGATTCTCAATCAGATACTTCCAGATTTCTTTCATCTTAAATAACACATTCTTGTCTCCGGACATATAATCAACATAGGCTTCATATACTCCATTATGATATTTTCTGATCTTTTCAAGCTCAGCATCTCTTTTTGATACTTCTTTAGATACATCACCTTTAATTCTTTCCGGTAAAAGCGGATCTGTAAGTATTCCTCTTCCTATCATTACACTTGTTGTATTGTTAAACATAGCTGTTATCTTGTCACAATCTCCAACGTTTTTGATATCCGAATTATAGCATACATTATTTAATGAATTATTATATGCATACGAATACCAGTCAAGGTTAGGCTTTCCGTTATACATTGACTCAAGAAGTCTTGGGTGTATAATAAGTTCGCTTATTGGATATCTGTTGTATATAGATAACAACTTACGAAACTCTGTTGGATCGCTTACTCCAATCCTTGTCTTAACAGAAATATGGTAAGAGGCATTCTTGAAAATCTCATCTAACATCCTGTCAAGTTCATCCGGATATTCAAGAAATCCCGCCCCTTTTTTCTTTGTCGTCACTGTAGGTGACGGACATCCAAGATTCAAATTAATCTCTGTGTATCCCATATCAGCTATCTTATCCGCAAGATAATTAAAATCTGACGCATTATTAGATAACAGCTGTGGTACAATAGTAATATTTTGATTATTAGCCGGAAGTATATCCCTTAAATCTTTTGTACTGTATTTGCCGGTATGTTTTGTAGCAATAAATGGCGTGTAAAACTTATCTACGCCACTAAATAACCGGTTATATTCATTTCTGAAAACATAACCTGTTATTCCTTCTAATGGAGCAAAATATATATTCATGTTCATCACCTTCCTTTCCCGTTGTATTTTTATTTTGCAGTATATTTTCCTGCTTCTTTAAGTCTTGCCATCGCACGCGACAAAGAAGCTCTTGATACATGGTATTCCATTATGCTTTGCTTTGCACTAAGCTGTTCCTGTGCACGCTCCATAGCAGCTCTTGCCCTGAACTCATCGATTTCTTCAGGCTTTTCGCAAGAATAGACAAGTAAAGTTACAGTGTTGTTATCAACCGTAATAAGTCCATCAGAAACAACGGCACTGTGCCATGTGTCATCGACGAGTTTATATTTTATTTCACCGATTTCCACAGAAGCCGTCATTTGTTCATGATGAGCCATTACCGCCATCTCGCCGTCATATGCCGGGAAGATAATCATTTTACATTCACCATCATAAAACACTCTGTCACACGCAATAATTTTAAGATTAAATGTACTCATAGCTTTGCTGCCTTTTCCTTAACATCCGCAATTGTTCCAACGTTGAAAAATGCATTTTCAGGATAATCATCCATCTCACCGTCTATTATCGCCTTAAAACCTTTAACTGTCTCTTCTATTGGCACAAACTTACCTTCAATACCTGTAAAGTTTTGGGCAACATGGAACGGCTGTGAGAGGAATTTCTGAACTTTTCTTGCCCTGTATACAATAAGCTTGTCTTCCTGTGATAACTCTTCCATTCCGAGAATTGCGATAATATCCTGAAGTTCTTTGTATTTTTGGAGTATCTCCTGCACACTTCTTGCAACATTATAGTGAAGCTCCCCTACTATATCCGGCTCAAGAATTCTTGATGAAGATTCAAGCGGATCAACAGCAGGATAAATTCCCTGTTCAACAATCTTTCTTGATAAAACAGTTGTAGCATCAAGATGAGCAAAAGTTGTTGCAGGAGCTGGATCCGTAAGGTCATCTGCCGGCACGTATACAGCCTGAACAGAAGTTACTGAACCATTCTTTGTAGAAGCAATTCGCTCCTGAAGCTCTCCAACTTCATTGGCAAGTGTAGGCTGATAACCAACAGCCGACGGCATACGTCCAAGAAGTGCAGACACCTCTGAACCGGCCTGAACATAACGGAAAATGTTGTCAATAAACAATAATACGTCCTGATTCTTTACATCTCTGAAATACTCAGCCATAGTAAGACCTGTCTGGGCAACTCTCATTCTTGCTCCAGGTGGCTCGTTCATCTGACCAAAAACAAGTGCTGTCTTATCGATAACACCTGATTCCATCATTTCCTGCCATAAATCATTACCTTCTCTTGAACGCTCTCCTACTCCGGTAAATATGGAATAACCGCCACTCTCGGTTGCGATATTTCTTATAAGCTCCTGAATAAGAACCGTCTTACCTACTCCGGCACCTCCAAAAAGTCCGATCTTACCACCTTTAGCGTAAGGTGCCAGAAGATCAATAACCTTAATTCCAGTCTCAAGAACTGTTGTAACAGGACTTTGTTCATCAAAAGTAGGCGGTTCCCTGTGTATACACCATGTAGGTGCATCGGTAATCTCACCTTTGTTATCCAATGTTTCACCAAATACATTGAACAGTCTTCCAAGAGTTTTTTCACCTACAGGAACGGTTATACCCTGTCCGGTAGAATAAACCTCCATATCTTTGCAAAGTCCTTCACTTGCCGTAAGCATTATGCATCTGACAGTACTGTTACCGATATGCTGTGAAACTTCCATAATGCATTTCTTTTTATTATTTATAACATAAAGTGCATCTTTTATACAAGGAAGATAATCAAAGTCAAATTCCACGTCCACGACAGGACCTGAAACCTGAACAATCTTACCTTTTTTTATGGTTTCCATATATGTCACCTTCTTTGTTTTTTCTTTTTCTTTTTTAAAGCTTTAGCACCACCTATAACCTCTGTTATTTCCTGGGTTATGGCTGCCTGTCTTACTCTATTGTACTGTATCGATAAATCGTGAAGCATTGCAGACGCATTGTCCGTTGCGGCCTGCATCGCCATCATTCTCGCATTTTCCTCACTGGCATTTGCTTCAACTAAGGCTCCGTACACAAAACCTGTCATATAGTTATATACAAGTTTTTTAAGTATCTTCTTAGGCGACGGGTAAATAAGGTAATCAATATCAGCACTGGAATTATAATCAAAATCATAAGACGATGACTCATCATCATAAGATTTGTCTCCAAATTGCTCATTTACATCTCCTACGATATTACCGCGCTTCTTTTTTGCTTCTTCAAGAAGCTCCTGTTCTATGAATGAGTGAGTCTTTAACGGTAAAAGTCTGTCTATCATAACTTCTTCTTTCATACTGTTTACCATCTTTGTATATACAAGGTAAACCTCGTCAAGCTCCTCATTTTTATATAACTCAACAATACGCTCTGTAATAACACGGGCACGGTGAATGGACGGATTGATTGCAGAAAAATTAAAATCATCAACTACCGGCAGATTTTTCATTCTGAAATAATGTCTTCCTATTTCACCGACAACAAATAATTTGTAGTCCTGTGCCTGACTGCATAACTCTTCGGTGGCTTTAAACATATTATGATTATAAGCTCCCGCCATACCTTTATCGGAGGTTATAACGATAAATGCTTTTCGCTTTACAACCTCTAACATATCCTTTTCTCTGTTATCAAAAAAGATATGTTTTATATCAGGAAAATGATACAGGATATTGGCAATCTGCTTTTGAAGTCCGAAAAAATAAGGTTCAGTATCTTCAAGTTTTTGTTTAGCCCTGCGAAGCTTCATTGAAGACATCATGTACATAGCCCTTGTTATTTTCATCGTATCCTGAATACTTTTTATTCTGTTTTGAATTTCTTTTGCACTGGCCATAATCATCCTCCGGCTATTATATCAATATCAAATTTACTTACTCAGATAGTGATTTTTGAATTCATTACAGATATCTATAATCTCTTTTATAAGATCATCATCCAGTGTTTTCTTATTTTCGAGCTGATTAATGACAGAGTCATTGTTTTCCTTGATATAAGCAAGCATTTCCATCTGGAAACTCTTAATTTTTTCAAAGCTTATATCCTCAAATATCTTAGCGTTAGCGGCCACAAGTGTAATAACCTGATTAGCCATGCTAAGTGGCTGTCCGAGAGGCTGTTTTAAAAGCTCCATAAGATTTTTACCGTGTACAAGCTGATTCTTGGTATTCTCATCAAGATCTGAAGAGAACTGTGTGAACACTTCCATTTCTCTGTACTGTGCAAGGTCAATTCTTATGCTTCCTGCTGCCTTTTTCATGGCCTTTGTCTGTGCTGCACCACCTACACGTGATACAGAAAGTCCAACGTTAACGGCAGGTCTTTGTCCGGAGAAGAACAACTCACTTTCAAGGAAAATCTGGCCGTCTGTAATTGAAATTACGTTCGTAGGAATATATGCCGAAACATCACCGGCCTGTGTCTCAATTATAGGCAAAGCTGTAATTGAACCGCCGCCTGTTTCTTCATTAACTCTTGCAGAGCGCTCAAGAAGTCTTGAATGAAGATAAAATACATCTCCCGGATAAGCTTCTCTACCCGGTGAACGTTCAAGCAAAAGAGAAATTGCTCGGTACGCAACTGCATGTTTTGACAAATCATCATATACTATAAGGACATCTTTACCCTGATACATAAAGTATTCGGCTAAAGCTGTACCTGCATAAGGTGCAATGTACTGCAACGGAGCAGGATCTGAAGCCGTCGCACAAACAATTGTTGTATACTCCATTGCGTCATGGCTTTTTAAATTATTTACAAGACGTGCAATTGTTGATGACTTCTGTCCTATTGCAACATAAATACACTTAACGTCTTTACCCTTCTGGTTAATTATCGCATCAATTGCTATAGATGTTTTACCGGTCTGTCTGTCACCTATAATAAGCTCTCTTTGACCACGTCCTATAGGGAACATGGAATCAATTGCAAGAATACCTGTCTCAAGCGGAACACTTACAGACTTACGGCATGCAATTCCAGGAGCCGGATACTCTATCGGTCTGTAACCTTCTTCTATAATCTCTCCATTACCGTCCATCGGTGCACCGAGCGCATCAACGATTCTTCCAAGGAAGGCTTCTCCTACCGGCATACCAGCCATCTTACATGTTCTTACGACTCTGCTGCCTTCACGAACCAGAGTATCTCTACCAAACAGAATAACGCCAATGTCATCCCTACGGATATCCATAACCATACCTTTTACACCGCAATCGAAAATCACGATTTCTCCATAAAATGCATGATCTATTCCGTCAATATTAGCAATACCGTCACCGACCCAGGTTACTATACCAATCTCCTGACTCTTAGTTGAAAGTTCAAACTCTTCAACCTCTGATTTGAGAATGGAAATAATGGCATCTTCACTGAATTTATGACCTTCTGTCTTTTCAACAGATTCATTTATTATGCTCTCTAGCTGATGAATACGGCCTTTTTCACTCCAGTCGTATTCCTTAGTTCCAACTCTTAATATAAATCCGCTTTTTAAGCTGGAATCTTCAATCAGTTCAAAAACAATATCATCAGTCAAGAACTCTTTTTTTATGAACTGCTTAATACCCTCAAGCTGTTCTTCACTTGGAGGTGTAACGTATATTAGCTTTGCATTTATACGACTTGACTCAAGATTATTTTTTAGCTCACCGTACTTGTTAAGTACTTCATTAAAAAGTCCAAAATCCCCGTTATCGCAAAGAATTTTTAAAATATCCCTTGTTTCCTTAGGAAAAATTCTTTCTATTATCTGATGTTTCTTGTCCGAAGATTTAGTAGGATCTTCAAACTCCTGTGTAATAACAGGAAGGGATTCTAAAATATCATTTACGGCTTTAAGGGATTCCTTGGATATCTCCATTCCCTTAAGCAATCTTGCATATTCATTTATTTTTTCCGTCACTGTTATTCACCTGCTTTTTTTATAAATTCATCGTAAAGAGCCTCATCAACCTGTGCTCCGCTGCTGCCTGCAACAGCCTTTTGAGCAGCACTCTTTACTATATCAGCTATATCCTTTTTAGCACTGTTAATAATCTGTTCCTTCTGAACATTGGCAGCACTAACCGCATTCTGACGAATTGTTTCTGCTTCATCTTTAGCGTCTTCTACTATACGCTGATATTCAACATTTGCAGTCTTTTTTGCCTCTCTTACAGTATTGTCTCTTAATTCATCAATACCGGCCAATGACTGTTCATACTGAACCTTCAAATCATCAGCTTCCTGCGTCTTCTTTCTTGCCTCTTCAAGTCTGCTGTCCTCTTCAGCCCGACGCTGCTCAATAATCTTATTAACAGGCTTGAAGAGAATCAGTCTTACAAGAATGGTCAATACAAGCAGGTTAACAACAGTAAATATTATATTCCATAAATCTACAGATAACATTGTATTATCCACCTTCCAAATTATTTAAGCATCATGATAATCATAACTGCAACAACGAAACAATAAATAGCTGTTGCCTCTGCAAGCGCACAACCAAGAATAAGTGTCTTAGTAATCTTACCGTCAGCCTCAGGCTGTCTTGCTACTGCTTCTGTTGCTTTTCCTGTTGCTATACCGATACCGATACCTGCTCCCAATGCTCCTAATACTGCGATTCCGGCTCCTAATGCTATAATCTTTTCCATGATAAATAATCCTCCGTTATTATATTTTTTTCATATTATTCTACTGCTTCTTTAATATATAAAGATGTTAAGAACACAAATACATACGCCTGCAACAGTCCGTCAAATATATCAAAATACATACTGAAAACTGTTGGTAAAATAACAGGCACAAGCATCTTTAATAATTCCATTATTACAAATGCTCCAATTACGTTACCAAACAATCGCATACAAAGCGACAATGGACGTGTAAACACTTCAAGAATATTAATAGGTGTTACAATCCATACCGGTTCGGTGAATTTGTGTAACCATTTACGAAAGCCGTGTTGATATATACCGGCAAATTCGATTAAAATGATACTCATTGCTGATAATGCTACCGTTACGTTAAGGTCTTTTGTCGGTGATTTAAATCCAAACAAACCCGAGATATTGGAGAAACCGATATATATAAGTACCGTTACAAGATATGGTACATATCGTCTGCCTTCTTCTCCAATCATTGATTCAACCAAAGAATCAAGTTTGGTAACAACCAGTTCTGCTATAGCCTGACGTCTGCTTATGTGTTCTATCTTAAGGTTTCTCGATAAAATAAAACAAATCAACAAGATAACCGCCATTATAATCCATGAAACAACCACGGATTCTTTGACGGGTATTCCGCCAAACACAGGTATAGTAAAAACTGTTTCGCAATTTAGCTGTTCTACAAGTTCTTTAGCTATCTCTTCCACGTTGTCCTCCTTTTCTACTTATACCTTTTGTTGATTCATTGATAAATATACTCTAATTTATCATAAATGCAAGTAAAAAAACAAAAAAGGCAGTATAAAAAAGATTTTATACCACCTTGTATAAGTCTTTCAATGACATCGCCATATTAATTATTACTGTTTTCCCTGAACCTGATGTAATTGATAATTGTCTCAATCACCTGTTCCTGCGTGAGTCTGCTTATATTCATTGTAAGATCATATGATCTTGAATCTCCCCAGTTATACTTCGAATACTTATTATGATATTTCTTTCTTGACATATCATGTCTTCTTATCTTTGCAATGGCATCTGAATCAGATATATCAAATCTTTTGGTTACGTTACTGATTCTGAATGCATCATCTCCAAGTAAAAATACCGATACAAGATTGTCATTACCTCTAAGAACCGATTCAGCACATCTTCCGACAATTACAAAGGATTCACCCGACATAGCTTTTTCCCTGATGAAATCAAATTCCATCTGCGCAAGTATATCATCCATTGTGTTTGAAAAATCAAGAGCCGTCTTTGAAATTAACGGATTGGATACTTTCTTTTCGTAAGCAACCCATTCTTTCAAATCCATATTTTTTGATTTGGATATCTGTTCAAGCATATCTCTGTCATAAAAATTATATTCAAGCTTTGCTGCAAGCTTTCTTGCAATCTCATGACCACCTGTGCCATATTCACGACCAATAGCAATAATCGTCTGTTTTATCATCGTGTTCTTCCTCCTTCATCGGGATTAATAAACTACTTCAAAAATCCACTGATTATTCTGTCAGTTGCTTCTTCCTCAGTTAGTCCAAGAGTCATAAGTTTTGTAATCTGCTCTCCTGCTATCTTACCTATAGCAGCCTCATGTACAAGTGCAGCATCTATATTGTTGGCCTCAAGACCAGGAACTGCAAGAATCTTTGCATCATCCATTATTATAGCATCACATTCGGTGTGTCCGCTACATGCATTATTACCAATAATTTTTGAATCAAACTTCTGATATGAGTTATTTTTTGCAACAGAACGCGAAACAACATCCGCACTTGAGCCTTCCCCATTAAGTTCAACGGTATATGCACTGACAGCTGTCTGGTCTCCGTGTGTCATAAGCCTTTCTCTTACAATAAGCTTTGCACCCTTATCAAGTTTAGAGATGGTATTTCTTACAGTGGAGTCAACTCCTTTTATCTGCACCATCTCCATCTCCATATAACTGTCTTCTCCGAGATACGCTTCTGTTTGAGGATTTAATATTCTCTTTCCGGTTCCGTCACCCTGTCCGTAATGTTTTTCAACATATTTCACTTTTGAGTTCTTGCCTATAAAGAATCTGTGAACACCGTCATGCTGCGAATCACCTGTTCCGCAATTATCAATACCGCATCCTGCAACAATAACTATATCGCAGTTATCGCCGATATAAAAATCATTATAAACAACTTCTTTTAAGCCGCTTTTGCTTAAAACAACAGGTATATGAACGCTTTCATTTTTTGTATTGTCCTTAACCTTAATGTCAATTCCACTAACATCTGTCTTTGTTACTATATCAATATTAGCAGTTGTATTTCTTGAATCAAGCTGTCCGTTAGCTCTTATGTTATAAGCTCCCATCGGCACTCCGTGAAGATCTGCAACTTCTGCCAATATACTCTTTTGAATCTCATCAAGCATAATTTTTCTCCTTATTCATTGCTTTAAACATTAATTCTGCTACAAGATGGTCTTGCTGAAGCTGTTCCAAGTAATGTAGGAAGTATCTCATCCTTAGATCCAATTTTATCAACTGCTCCATCCTTTAATACTATAATCTCATCAGCAATATTAAGAATTCTCTCCTGATGTGATATAACAAGAATTGTTCTATTAGAATTATTCTCCTGCATTTTTTCAAATACGCTTATAAGATTCTGGAAGCTCCATAAATCTATTCCTGCTTCCGGCTCATCAAAAACAGATAGTTTGGTATTTCTCGCAATTATTGTAGCTATCTCTATTCGCTTTAATTCTCCTCCGGAAAGAGATGCGTTAACTTCTCTGTTAATATAATCTTTTGCACAAAGTCCAACCTCTGAAAGATAATTGCAGGCATCTGCAATGGAAATGTTAGTTCCTGTTGCAATCTTTAACAAATCATACACTTTTATACCTTTAAACCTTACAGGCTGCTGAAATGCATAACTGATTCCTGCATTGGCACGCTGTGTTACAGACATACCAGTTATATCTTCATTATCAAGCAAAATGCTTCCGCCTGTCGGTGTCTCTATACCGCAAATAAGCTTTGCAAGAGTTGACTTTCCTCCACCGTTAGGTCCGGTAATAACAACAAATTTACCGTCATCAATTTTAAGGCTTAAATCTTTGATTATCTCTTTATCTCCATGTTCATCATCTACATGAAATGAAATGTTTTTAAGTTCAAGCATGATATCCTCCACTTGTATATTAAATACGTACATGCAAAATTATATTATTTCATATCGTTTTAGTCAACTAATCAATTATTTTCTATTTAACTGTTTCATAAAAAATAATTCTTTTATATAATTAAATGAGACTACCATTTAGCGGAGGAAACAACATTATGAAAATAAAAATATGCGGACTTACTTCACCTATTGAAGCTACATATCTTACCGAAAACAATGCCGATTACGCCGGCTTTGTATTATTTTGTCCTAAAAGCAAAAGAAATATAACTATCGATAAAGCAAAAGAGATTGCCTCAAATCTTAATGAAAACATCAAAAAAGTTGCTGTTTGTGTCTCTCCTTCTTTAGAAGAAATTAACCTTATAGATTCACTTGATTTTGATTACGTACAGATTCATGGCTCTATTGAGAAAGATCTTCTTAAAAAAATTAAGACCCCTGTCATTAAAGCGTTTAACATAAGGGATCTTAATGAGTTTAATATATACAAGGATATAGATTGTGTAAAAGGCTTCGTGTTTGATGCTGCAATTCCGGGCAGTGGCAAAACCTTTGACCTTAGTGTCCTGTCCCGTATTCCAAAGACTAATAAAACTGTCTTTCTTGCCGGTGGTCTAAGTCCTGAGAACGTAAGTGAAATTGCCGGTGTATTTAAACCTGATGTTGTGGATGTATCATCAGGTGTTGAATACAATGACCGACCTGGCAAAGACCCACTTAAAATCAAAACATTTTGCGAATCGGTTATCAATCTTTCGAAGGAAGAATAACATTAAATAATACTTTATCTGTTCCTTCATTTCTGGCACTGATTGTGCCTTTATGAGATGTGGTTATGGCTCTTGCTATAGATAAGCCGATGCCATGGCCACCGGTCTCACTGTTTCTTGATTTATCAGGTCTGTAAAATCTATCAAACAATCTTGAGGAATTCTTTTCATCATCAAGATGTCCTGAATTTCTGACTTCAATATGAATCTTTCGTCCGGCTTTATAGATGGCTACAGAAATCTCGCCTTCATCCTTACAATACTTTGCCGCATTATCTACAAGAACCGATATAAGCTGTTCAATACCTTTTTCATCACCGTAAAAAACAATATTATCTTTAATATCTGTTGTAAGCTTGGAATTCTTTCTGACAACAAGCGGCTCAAGACGTTCCACAACTCTTTTTGACAATGCAGTTAAATCAAATGATTCAAAAACAAGCTGCTCTCCCTCTTCCATCTTAGACAGATAAAGCATATGATTAATAAGTTCATTTAACTTAACAATCTGGCTCTTAATGCTCTTTGTCCAGTCATCACTTCCGTGAGTTAGTTCGATAACATCTGTATCAGCAGATATAACAGCTAAAGGAGTCTTAAGCTCATGGCCGGCATCTGTAATAAATCTCTTTTGTTTATTAATGTTATCAACTACAGGTCTTATTACTTTTTCTGAGAAAAGAATAAGTAAAAGCAACATAAATATTAACAAAAGAATTGAAAAATATATCGATGATAGAGAAAGTGAATTAATGTTTTGCATGCTTTGATAAGTATCCGCAAACGCAATTAAATATCCATCAGATGTATCTCCTATCAAATATCTGAAATAATCAATACTTCCTTCATTCTTTTTGTCTTCAAGTACTTGTTCAGCATAACTTCTTGCATTGTTTACACTTACAGCTGTTATATGCTCGGTATCAATACTTTTAATTTTTTTATTCTTATCAAGATAAACAACGAAATATCTTATCTCATATTCTGACTCCTGCGTAAGGTCAAAATCATATATCGGATTGAAATCAAATTTTGCTTGGGAATCCCTTTTGTTTACTTCAGGGAACTTGCCTTCATTTTCAATTAACAACTCAAGAATCTGAGTATATCTTTCCTTCATCTGGATTCTGGCAGTGCCGTTAATAAATCCGACAACTAAAGTAAGTATTATTGTAAAGCAAAGCATTACGACAAGAATAAATTTTCTTTTTAAATTTTCCGCCATAAAAATCTCTCCTCTAATCTTCTAACACATCTATACTTATTCCCGTTTCATCTTTTGTAATTACAAGATTTGATTTAACTGATTTTAATTTGCTTTTCAGATACGAAATGTTAAGTTCCATTTCAGACACTGAATTATCCTCATCCTCCCCTGCCCAAAGATTTTCTATTATCTGAGCTGGTGTCATAAGTCTTCCGGCATTTGAAAGAAGCAACGTCAGTAGTCCTGCTTCCTTACCTGCAAGGATAAGTGAATTACTCCCTACCATAAGACTTCTTTGTCCGGTATCAAAAATTGTATTACCAAGATTAAATTCATTAGGAAGATATTCATTCTTACTTCTTATCATTGCATTAATTCTTGCAATAAGTTCCTGCATGTTAAAAGGTTTTGCAAGATAATCATCAGCTCCCATGTTAAGCCCGTTGATTCTGTCTTCTACATCAGCTTTTGCAGTAAGCATAAGCACAGGTGTATGTATATTTTCTTCCCTTATATTCTTAAGAACCTGTATTCCGTCCATTTTAGGCATCATTATATCAAGTATAATACCGTTATAAACATTCTTCTTGCAATGTTCATAAGCTTCCTGCCCGTCGTATACGGCATCAGTCTCAAAACCTTTAATTTTAAGAATCTGTACAAGGGCATTAGACAATTCTTTCTGATCTTCTGCAAGTAACAATTTCATTATGTTGTACCACCTTTATTCGGATTCAATAATTACATTCCTTATAGTCTGCAGTGTAAGATCCGTCGAAGCAATTTCATCAGCGCATCTTTTTAACTCTTTTGCAAGCATTTTTGCATTCGGAATTGTATGCTTATAACGAAGTTCATGTTCAAGCGCAGCCCATGAATCCATGGCAATTGTTCTTATCTGAATCTCGGCATACATTTCTTTTGTGAAATCAGATAAATGAATTGGAATGCTGACAATAACATGGTAACTTCTGTATCCGTTATCCTTAGGATTAGCAATATAATCTTTTTCGTTAATTATCTTTATATCATCCTGCTTTTTTAAAAGCTCCACCATCTGATATACATCATCAACAAACTGACATACAATTCTTATCCCAACAGCATCGTAAACTTCACTAAGCGCCACTTCTACAGTCTGTTCGAGGCCTTTTCTTTTGAGCTTTTCCTTCATGCTGTATGGTGTCTTTATTCGTGATTTGCAATGCTCTACCGGATCGGTATGTCCTGATAACACATAGTAGTGCCTTAACAAATCAATTCTAAGTAAAAGTTCCTTCTCCACGCTTTCAAGAATAACAAGAGAATCTTTATAAAAATCTTCTAAACTCTCCATAAACCTACACTCCAATACTAGTTCAATTCTTTAAAATTAAATTTTCTTACGCCGCTTGCGTAATCTGCTACAATATGACCATCTCCGAACAACTTATACTTATAGGTAACAAGACCTTCAAGACCTACAGGACCTCTTGCATGAATTTTGCTTGTGCTTATACCCACTTCTGCACCAAATCCATATCTGAAACCATCAGCAAATCTTGTTGAACAATTCTGATAAACTCCTGCCGAATCAACCATATCCATAAATATCTTTGCTGTCTGCTTATTTTCCGTAACAATACAATCGGTATGATGTGAACCAAAATGATTAATATGTTCAATTGCTTCATCAACGTTATCGACGAGCTTAACAGATATAGTAAGATTGAGGTATTCTGTATTGTACTCATCATCTTCCATCTGTTCACATGAAATATAATCCATACACTCCTTGTTACCTCTTAATTTAACACCGTTTTCTTCAAGTGCCTTTTTCGCCATCGGAAGAAACTTAGGTGCAATACTTCTTTCGACAAGAAGTGTCTCTGTTGCGTTACATGCAGCACTGTACTGAATCTTTGCATCTACAACAATACGTACTGCTTTCTCTAAATCTGCATCCTTATCCACATATGTATGACAAATTCCGTCAGCATGTCCCATTACAGGAATCTTAGTATTATTCATTATGTAAGATACAAATGCGTTAGAACCTCTTGGAATAATAAGATCAACATACTTATTACACTGTAAAAGTTCATCTATCTCGTTATGCGCTGTTGCAAGGAAAAGACATCCCTTTGGTGCACCACAATCTGTTACTGCCTTATAGATTATATCAAACAGTACCCTGTTGGTATTCTTAGTCTCGCTTCCGCCCTTAAGTACCGCACAGTTACCACTCTTGATACATAAAGATGAAATCTGTACAAGTGCATCCGGTCTTGCCTCAAAAATAATTCCAATAACTCCAATCGGGCAGCTTACTCTGTATAAATTGAGTCCTTCATCTAACTGTCTTGACATCTGACATTTTCCAACAGGATCACCTAACTTGACAAGTTCATCAAGTCCGTCAGAAACATCTTTGAGTTTCTTTTCATCAAATTTAAGTCTCTTTATAACAGCTGCAGCAACATTTGAACTGTGTGCTGCTTCAATATCTTTGTTATTAGCTTCAAAAATTGCTTCTTTATTCTCGTTAAGCATAACTTTAATCTTTCCTAAAATCTCATTACGCTTATCTATTGACATTGCAGCCATAACACTGCTGTCTTCCTTCATCTTTGCTGCTACTTCCATAATTGATACATTTTCCATATTTATTCTTATCTCCTTAAATACTTTACTTTTTTATTATATATCTTAAAAGTGAAAATACTGTTAACACTTATATATGCATTCCGCTTGTTGATACTTTTGCTACAACATTTCCAAGTCCGTCATTAACAATTGTCTCATAAAAACAAACTCTTTTGCCATCTTTGATACATTTGCATTCAGCTACAAGATAATCGTTCTTGGGTGAATTAATGTAATCAATGCTGCTGTTTACTGTTACAACACAACTGGTAGGCTCATTAGCTGCTACTGCAAAAGCAAAATCAGCCAGTGTATAAATTACGCCTCCCATGACCTGATCAAGAGCAGCAAGGTGTTTATCTTCAATTTTTAATGTACATATTGAATAATGTTTTGAAACCTCTTCTATATTAATTCCCGTGGTAAGTGTTGCAAATCTGTCTTTAGCAAAAAATTCTCTTACTTTCTCAATCGGCATTTCCATATCTGATATCCTCCTTGATATTATCTTATTCACCATTTTGATATTAACACATTTAGACAAAATGCTCAACTTTTTAAGGGTAAAATAAAAAAAACTCTGACAGTCGGATAACGACCGTCAGAGTTCTATGTATATTAGTCAGTATTAAATTCTAAGATAACAAATTACATCTTAGGACCAGCTGAAACTAAAGCCTTACCAGCTTCATTTCCTTCATACTTAGCAAAGTTCTTGATGAATCTGTTAGCAAGATCTGCAGCCTTCTCTTCCCACTGTGAAGCATCTGCGTATGTATCACGTGGATCAAGGATTGCAGGATCAACTCCAGGAAGCTCTGTAGGAACTTCGAAATCGAATACAGGAATCTTCTTTGTTGGAGCTTCGTTGATTGCACCGCTAAGGATTGCATCAATGATTCCACGAGTATCTTTAATTGAGATTCTCTTTCCTGTTCCGTTCCATCCTGTGTTAACAAGATAAGCCTTAGCTCCGCTTACGTTCATCTTCTTAACAAGCTCTTCTGCATACTTTGTTGGATGAAGCTCAAGGAATGCCTGTCCGAAACATGCTGAGAATGTTGGGGTAGGCTCTGTGATTCCGCGCTCTGTACCTGCAAGCTTAGCAGTAAATCCTGAAAGGAAGTAGTACTGTGTCTGCTCTGGTGTAAGAATAGATACTGGAGGAAGCACTCCAAATGCATCAGCTGAAAGGAAGATAACATTCTTTGCAGCAGGTGCTGAAGATATTTGCTTAACAATGTTGTTGATGTGGTTGATTGGGTAAGAAACACGAGTGTTCTCTGTTACAGACTTGTCTGT
>CACXFB010000074.1 GCA_902766825.1 uncultured Lachnospiraceae bacterium | reverse complement strand
TGCCACAGTTTTTTGAAAAGAGATTTAACAGCCCTGCGCTTAAAATATACGCATCTGTTATAATCTTCGTTTTCCTTATTCCGTATACTGCATCACTTTACAACGGACTTTCAAGATTGTTTAACATGGCATTTGATATTGATTATTCTGTATGTATCGTGATTATGGCTGTTCTTACAGCAATATATGTTATTGCCGGCGGTTACATGGCTACAGCAATTAACGATTTCATTCAGGGTATAATAATGCTTTTTGGAATTGTAATTATTATTGCCGCTGTTATTAACAGCAAAGGTGGACTTTCAACTGCAATTCATGATCTTGCAAAAGTAAGCGACCCTGCAGTTTCTTCACAGTCAGGTGTATTTGCATCGCTTTTTGGACCGGATCCTCTTAATCTGTTCTTCGTTGTAATTCTTACATCACTTGGAACATGGGGCCTTCCACAGATGGTTCAGAAATTCTATGCAATCAAAGATGAGACTGCAATCAAGAAAGGAACCATTATTTCAACAGTATTCGCACTTGTTGTTGCCGGCGGATGCTATTTCCTCGGTGGTTTCGGAAGACTTTTCTCAGACCAGATTGATATCGCAAAGAACGGATTTGATTCAATTATTCCTACAATGCTTTCTAACCTTTCACCGGTTCTTATCGCACTTGTAGTAATACTTGTTCTTTCGGCTTCAATGTCAACATTGTCGTCACTTGTTATAGCTTCAAGCTCAACTCTGACAATAGACTTTTTGAAAGATAACTTTATTAAGAAAATGGATGATAAGAAACAGGTTCTCTACATAAGAGTTCTTATCGTTGTATTTATAGCAATCTCAGCATTCATTGCTTTGATACAGTACAAGCAGAACGTAACATTTATCGCACAGCTTATGGGTGTTTCATGGGGAGCACTTGCAGGATCATTCCTCGCACCATTCCTCTTCGCCCTTTACTCAAAACGTGTTACAAAGGTTTCATGCTTTGTATGCTTTACATTCAGCAGTGTTCTGATGGTAGCAAACATATTCATGCGCCCTCACTTCCCTGCAATCATCCAGTCACCAATCAACTGTGGTGTTATCGCAATGGTTGCCGGTCTTGTAATCGTACCGGTTGTAAGCTTATTCACACCGGAGACAGAAAAGAAAATCTCAGACAACGCATTTGCATGTTATGAATAAATGAAATAAAAACAGCGGCGGTCACATTCTAAATGTGTACCGCCGCTTATTATATTATTCGTTATCTTCTTTATTCTTTTGTGAATTATTTATTGCATTCTCAACCTCAGTTTTGTCTGCAAAAAATATTAAGTCATCTTTATCAATAACCTCTATCGCTTTTTCATACTCTTCTTTAGTCAGGCTTAAACCTTTTTTATTCCAATAATATTCTTCAGGTTTATCGGGATTTTTATAACCTACTCTCTCAAAATCTTCACCGTCTCCCGACTCATTCGTATCATAATCTTCACTATTACCCAACTCACTTGTCTGACAATCCTCTACAGTTCCTTTATCATTTGAACTCTGATTTTGCGAATTATTATGATTGCCACCATAGGCACTCCAAACTCCTACTCCAATAGCACTTGCTGCAACTATCGATACAACAGCAATGCCAGCTTTTGTTTTTTTACTAATCATAAAATAATGCACCATACCTTTCTGTTATACGTAATCCTTTAGTGTTATCATAATGCTTACCTACATTTCCCTTAAATTAGTAATTCCTCCATTAAATGATTTTTATACAGTTGCGACACCATTATACACAATGTTTCCACTACCCCCGTCCAGTCTCACATTATTTTCTCCCACAGCTTTTGCAATATATCCACTCTGCCCAAACAACGAAAAAGGAATATCATCCGATCTGCCACCCATAATATCATCACATACATCTATAACCTTTGATATAATATCTTTATCCTCTTCTCCACTGCCATGACATACTAAAACCCTGTCATATGATCCGTTTGTTTTTCTTCTCATTTCCTCAAGCATTTCCTTGTACTCTTTCACAGTAGTTGCTTCCTGAAGAAACAGAAACACAAAACTGTTACATGAATCTCCGGCAATTAAAACTCTCTCATCCGGTATCAGTATTGCAACCTGACCTTTAGTGTGTCCATGTGCATCAAGTACATGTAACTTAACATCACCTAAATCAATTAACTGTCCCGGTATTATATCTTCAAAATGTATTCCTTTAAACTCACAATAATCTTCAACCTCAAAATTTTTACTGTCTATCCCGCACATATAAAGATGGGCAAGCTGTTTTTCCTTAGTCATATAACTTCGTGCAAGTTCATTATCCAAAGGATTAATATACACATGTTCAAACTCCGCTGCACCACCTATGTGGTCTATATGACCGTGTGTAAGTATTACACTGTCTGCATCTATACCAATACTGTTGTTTATATACTCTCTTAAATGTCCTATACCCACACCACAATCAATCAATACATTTCTTTTGCTTCCCTTAATCAGATACATCATTTCTCCGGATATACCTGTTATACGAATTATTTTCTTCGATATATCCTCATGACTGAAAAAACATTTACTCTTCATTTTCACCTCCCTGTCCGGTCACAAACCAGACGTTATCCTAATGTATATAATTATACTGTATTTCTCAATAATTTTCAGCACCCCTTCTCATGCATATCGGTATTTTTCCCGCAAAACATCACAAAACAACGTATTGCACCCTGATATACAAAGTGATATATTATATACAAAGAAAGGTGGGACTAATTATGGCAGTTAAAAGTTCAAATGTAATGGCACGCGTAGAGCCAGAGATAAAAGAAGAGGCAGAAGCAATTCTATCGCAACTTGGCATTTCCGCATCTAATGGTATAAATATGTTCTACAGACAAATCATTCTTTGGAGAGGACTTCCTTTCCGTCCGTCTATTCCATCAAGCAAACCTGCATCTCTTGATGAAATGACCAAAGAAGAATTTGATACCAAAATGACACGAAGTCTCAAACAGGCTGAAAACAGTGAAGGCATACCTGCTGACGAATTCTTCACGTCTCTAAAGGAGGAGATATTACCTTGAAAAAGAAATCAATTCGCTAAAATTTAATCCAAAACGAATTAAACCTCTTGACGAGCAACCATGGAAAGATGTTGGCATTCGCAAAACAAGAGTAAAAAATTATTATATTTATTTTCTTGTTGATGATAAAGAAATGACAGTAAAAATTAATGCTGTAATCTATATCGGCAGAGACCAGTCAAAACAAATGACAAAACGAAAAATGGAAGAACTCTAGAAAAAAATCCCCTGCGCACTACAAATGCGCAGGGGGAATATTGGCTAAAAATCTTCTTATAATTCTCTTCTTTATATTCTATCTTGTTATCAATCTAATCATTCAATTCATAAATCGAACCGTCTTTAATACCATATTTTCCGGTTCCGATGTAATAGTTCGAAGCATTTCTGCTGTCCCAGTTACCGTTACCATCTGTAAAGCATACTGTTACACCTTCTGCTTCTCCCAAGTCAAAATCAAATTTCCATCTGTATCCGTCTTTATCTGAATCAGCCATCTTTACTCCAGGTACAGCTGTCCACTGACCGTTAATGCAATAATGTACATATGCCTGTGACCAGTTGTTATTGTTATAGTAAAGAGTAGTTTTATTACTCTCAATTACCTTAAAGTTAAGTGTTGCAACTGCTTCCTGATCGTAACCGTCTCTTACGTAATATTCTACAGTGTATTCTCCTGCTTCTGTAGGTGTCCATGTCTTAGAATAGTGAGACCAGTAATTCCAAGGCTCCAGTGTTGTTCTTACGCCATCTTTAATAATTGTAAATACATATGAGTTGTAACGATATCCAACTTCATACTCAGTCTCAGCACTAAGAACAACGGGTGTTCCAACACTTATCACAGATGATGGTGCATCTGATGTAAATGATGTAATTCTAAGTGGCTTAACAACAAAATTCTCGATAGTCTTTGTTGCAATCTGGCCTGTAATATTATCCTTTGCTTCAACAAATAATGTATGTGTACCAAGCACCTTTTTTGCCTCTACTTTAAGTATTGAGCTAAGCCATTCATAGTGTGTATCATACTCATTAAATTCTTCTGTGCAATATGCTCTTTGTCCATTAAAGATTGTTCCAAATCTGTAAGAGTAATCTCCACTTCCAAAATCCGCCTTTGCGCTGAAATTCAAGTTGATATCACTCAGTCCTACCGGTGATGTCTTTCCTACTGTGAAATATTTAACTTTGAAACCTAATGTTTCTATGTTATCATTCTTGATTCCGTATGCTCCTTTATTAAGATAATAGTTCTGTCCGTTTCTGCTGTCCCAATCACCATTACCGTTGTTAAAGCATACTAATGCACTGTTGCTGTTATCTCCATCAAGCTGGATATCAAACTTCCATGTGTATCCTTCCATGTCGCTTTCTTCCATCTTAAGTCCCGGCACATCTGTCCACTCACCGTTTTGTGTCTTAAAATGAATATACGCATCGTTCCAGTTACTGTTTGCATAGTAAACAGATATCTTATTATTTGCAAGCACCTCGAATTCCATCGTATTTGATGAATAATTAACATCATTCGTACTTGCCTCAATTATGTATTTTCCGCCAACTGTTGGTGTCCAATAACATGTATTAGAAGCAGATATACCGTATATTTTCTCTGTCTTTCCAGTAGAAAGATTCGTTGCTTTCCAAGAATATGTAAGCGGAATTCTTGAACAATATCCGTTAAATCTGTTCTTTGATTCAACTGTTAATGTAATCTGTGTTCCAATCTTCTGACCTGAGGCAAGATTAGCATAAACACCTGTTACCTCAAACGGCTCAACTTCGATATCAGTTCCTACATTACATGTAGCACCTGTAGAATCCTTGACTGTAATATCAAGATGATTTGTTCCTATACCGCTAAATCCCTGTGTAGGATATGCGCCACAATTTGTTGCATAAGCATCTGTATTGACACTTAATCCAAATTCATTTCCATTGCCGCTCAGATAAACTGCCACATCGGATCTTTTATCCAACTGCTCACCGTTACTCTTTCTTGTATATACATAACTGTATGTATATGGCGCAGTTCCTCCTTCAACATCTATATAAAGATAGCTGTAAGGATTTCCGCTTGTTACCGACTTAATAGTTACATTTAATTCTTCTGACTGCCCACTCTGTGTTACCGTAGCTGCATCTGCATTGTCCGCGTTCGAAATTACGAAACTGAACATAAATGCAAGCAGCATAAGAGCTAATGCTCTTTTTGTCTTTAACATCTCATTACTCCTTTCATTTTTAGCCAAGGAGTATTCTAACACAACAATAGTAAGAAGTCACTATTTATTCCTATATTCTTTCGGCGCTATTCCATATTTTTTCTTAAACATACGACTGAAATGTTCCACATTAGGATAGCCCGTATTCTCTGCAATCTTTTCTATCGACAGTGTGCTGTTCTTTAAAAGCGTCTTTGCTTTCTTCATCTTTATCTGCTGTACATAATCCATAAAGCTTATGCCGGATTTTGCTTTAAAATATCTTGAAACATATCCGCTTGACATTCCAAACTTTTCTGCGACATCATCTAAAGATACCGTCTGGTAATTAGCCTGTATAAAGTTCTTAATGGCAATGAGTCTTTCATCGTCCTTGGCACCTGCCTGATTAACTGCCGGAAGTTTGTTGACAGCTACAACAAGTGCGCTTATTGAAGATTTGATAATATCTTCATCTATTCCGACGCCCCAGTACATCTTGCCGTCACAGGTTATTCCCACAAATGACATGGCTTTTGAAGATGACCCCTTAGACAATGCATGTTCCTCATAAACACTCAGTTCGTAACTTATGTCAAAATACTGTTTTATTGTGTTAGAGACTGCATCAAGTCTTCCGTTACCGGATGCATCAATCACATGAATCTGATTGTTATGGGCAATACTTGCGCTGGCTGTAATTCCATTTTCCTGTCTAAAATGACACTCAGGAATCTGAAAATGAACCTGATTATTTACGTAATTATCAAGAAGAATATCATACACTACCTGCGCATCAAGTTCCTTGTGCGTATCATCCGACACCTGCTTAACGGTATATCCAAGTTCCTCTCTCATCTTATCAGGAATTGTAATACCAAAATTCTGTTTGAGAATATAACTTACACCGCCCTTACCTGACTGGCTGTTAATTCTTATGACATCAGACTCATATGCTCTTCCGACATCCTTTGGATCTACCGGAAGATATGGCACTGACCATTTGTAAAGTTTATTGTCATCACGGAACGTCATTCCCTTTGAGATAGCATCCTGATGCGAACCTGAAAATGCAGTAAATACAAGGTCTCCCGCATAAGGACTTCTTGGCGGAACAGTCATTCTCGTAAGTCTCTCGTAACATTCTCTTATCTTTGACATAGAAGAAAAATCAAGCTGTGGGTCAACTCCGTGTGAGAACATGTTCATTGCAAGTGTAACAATATCCACATTACCTGTTCTCTCTCCGTTGCCAAACAGTGTACCTTCTATTCTGTCAGCTCCCGCTAAAAGTCCAAGCTCGGCATCACTTACGCCGCTTCCTCTGTCATTGTGAGGATGAAGGCTTAAAACAACTCCGTCACGATACTTAAGGTTCTTGCTTATATATTCAACCTGTGTTGCAAAAACGTGTGGCATAGCTATCTCAACTGTTGTAGGAATATTGATAATTACCTTTTTATCCTTTGTAGGCTTCCATATATCTAAGACTGCATTACACACTTCCACCGCATAATCCACTTCTGTTCCAGGGAAACTCTCAGGGCTGTACTCAAATGAAAAATTACCTTCCGTCTCATTAGCAAGCTCCCATAAAAGCTTTGCTCCGTCTATTGCAATCTGCTTAACCTCTTCCCTGCTCTTTTTAAACACCTGCTCACGCTGTGCAACTGAAGTAGAGTTGTAAAGGTGAATAACTGCATGAGGTGCGCCCTTAACTGCCTCAAAAGTCTTCTTGATAATGTGCTCTCTTGCCTGGGTTAATACCTGCACCGTAACATCATCAGGAATCATATTGCGCTCTATTAAAGCTCTCATAAAATTGTATTCCGTTGAAGATGCTGCCGGAAATCCAACTTCAATCTCCTTAAACCCTATATCTACAAGCACCTTAAAGAACTCAAGTTTCTCCTCAAGACTCATAGGCTCAATAAGTGCCTGATTACCATCACGTAAATCAACCGAACACCATATAGGGGCCTTGTCTATATAATCCTTCTTTACCCAGTCATATGTACATACCGGCGGCATAAAATATGCTCTCTCATACTTGTCATAACCTTTCATGTTCATTACCTCTTTTCCTGTTATATTTTCTCCATCATCAGGCCCATATCCAAACAGACGTAAAAAAAGAGCCTTCATAGTGGTAATATTTAATCATGTGAATTGATTTTTATTAATATTACCACCATAAAGGCTACATGAGAATGATTGATTTCAATCATTTTTCATGATTATTTTTTACCATCCTCTTTATTATCCTCATCCTTTTTTGTTTCTTCATTTGATTCTGTACTTTCTTTAACATCGCTGTACAATGCATCAACGTCTATGGTTCCATTCTCTATAAGCTTAAGGAAGATTCCCGCAAACTGCGGATCAAACTGACTTCCGCTGCACCTCCTTAACTCTTCAAGAACCTGCTCAAATGGAATCTTGTTTCTGTACACACGGTTTGCCGTCATTGCATCAAATGCATCCGCTACGGCTATTATTCTGCCATACAACGGAATCTCTTCTCCCTTAAGTCCGTCAGGATATCCTTTGCCGTCATATCTCTCATGATGATATCTGGCACCCTCAACAACATGATCCACAATAGTAAAGTCTTTAAGTATCTCCGCACCTCTTGTAACATGTGTCTTCATTATCGCATATTCTTCATCAGTCAGACGTCCCGGCTTATTAAGTATGGAATCAGGAATTCCTATCTTGCCGATATCATGTAACAGCGCTGCCTTCCTGAGATTTTCAAGTTCATCCTTTGTAAAGCCAAGTTCCTTTGCAATAAGCACGGAATACATAGATACTCTCTGGGAATGCTTACTTGTTCTGACATCTTTGGCATCGACAGTCTTTGCGATTGCAAGAATGGTCTGATTACCCATTTCAATCTGTTTCATCGCATAACTAAGTCTTTGCTCATTGTACTTTGTAGTAACAAGCCATGATACCATAATCACAAACAGTGCACCTACAAAAATCAGATACACCAAGAAGCCCTTGTTATCATAAATCGCTTTTTCTTTTTCAAATGAAATTATTTCCTCGTCAATATCTGCTCCCGTGTCCGATGATTCAATAAGGAGATGGAACACATATTGACCGGGATCAAGATTTGTATATACTACACTCGATAACTCACTTGCGTGCATTGTTCTTGTAGATTCTTCAAGCCCTTCAAGATAGTACGTTACCATCGGATCTTCCTTTGTGTAGTTTACCACCTCAGGCACAATTTCTATCTTTGATGTCTCCCTGCTTAGCTTTATAACCGCATTGGCATTTTCAGAATTTTTATTATATAAATTTCCGTCAATCTCAATTGATGAAATATTTACTTTGTAAATTTCACTGTCAAGAACATACTTATCTGCATTAACAACAAATACACCTTTTTCAGTACACAGGTACATGTTTTTATTTTCATCCACTGTATGCCAGGCATTAGCGGTAAGTGCACCTGCAAGTCCCATCTTGGAGTTAAGAATTCTATAATCAGGATCCTGGTGTGATAATAATTCCTCTTTATCGATTACATAACATCCTGCACTTCCAAGAACAAACATTTCCCCGTCATCGTCAAGATATACATCGTAATTATTGTAGTACGGGAAGTTTGACATTATATTGGCCTTGCCGTCATCCATATAACAAAGACTGTTACTTGTTACAACAAACACATTATTTCTATCAGAATCCGCAACCATTCTAAGTATTACGCCTGAAGTAAGACCATCTTCGCTTGTGATTTTCTTCACAATCTTCTTGTCCTTGATCACTATAATTCCGTTACCGTCCGTTCCAACAAGCAGTCTTCCATCCGATAATTCCAACAGACTTAATATCTGCGCAAATCCAATATCATCTCCAAAAGGTATATGACCTGTCACCTTATCATCTTTGATGAATGTAAGACCATTATCACTTCCTACAACAACTGAGCCATCAGACAACTCCATGCAAACTCTTACTCGGTTGCCGACACCATCTGCCATTAAATCATAAGATTTTTTGTTGCCGTCTTTATCAACTTCAATAAGGCCCATTCCATAGGTACAAATCCATAAATGATCCTGCGAGTCTGCCATTACGCATCTTATTCTTACACTATCAAGACTCTTTGTCAGTTCATTTTCAATTTGTGTCTTGTCCGACAAATCAATAATATCTAACCCCACATCGGTTCCCACATACAACAAGCCGTTCCACAACGCCGTAGCATTGACAACCTTTTCTTCAATTCCAGCTTCACTGTACAAATCTTCAAAAGGCGACAACGTCATCTTAAGAAGGCCGTGTCTTGATGAAGCAAACCAAAGATTTCCCTGATAGTCCGTCTCCATATTCTGAATGGAACGGTTAAATGTTCCAGTCTCTGTCTTTGCAAAACTTCCGTCATCTTTTAAATATCCGATTCCGTTATCCGTACACACATATATGATACCATTATCTTTCTTGCAGATTCGATTAACCATACTGTAATCGGCACATTGAATCTTTTCTGCCGTCTTAATCGTTCCTGCATTAAATGATCCTTTTATCAATACTCCTTTTGAAGTCCCCATGCATATAACATTATCATTTTCAAATAAAACACTTGTATATTTTCCATCCTTCTCAGGCAATGTATATGTATCTACTACTTTTTTATTCTTAAGTACATACAAACCGCCTTCATAGGTAATAGCCGCTACGTAGCCCTTACTGTTTGCGGCTATATCATAAGCATAGTTTACTTCACCAACAGACCCTTCAAATACAATATCTTTATCAAAGCTCACCACTGCCATTCCGTCAGACGTTCCGATATAATAATATCCGTCCTGGCTTTGTATGATACTTCTTATGGAATCCGATTGCAAACCATCTTTACCCGAGACCTCACCTACTATTTTCTCATCCTTAATAACAACAACACCACTGTCATTGGTTCCAACCCATATTCTGTCCTCACTGTCAACATACATGCAGTTAACATTTCTGACAGAATTGTATTCATGCATAAGCTTGAACTCCCCGCCACTGTAACGAAACAGTCCCGCATAAGTACCAATCCACAGTATTCCGTCCTTAGTCTGTGCTATATCATTAGCATTGCCACAAGGCAGTCCGCTATCACTGTTATACACTGTCTGAATATACGAGATATCCTCTTCATCCTTGATGTCCGCACTGCATTGTACAGGAGAAGTAATAATACTTCCAAAAAATAAAACAGCCCCGGTAAACATAAGCATCCTGTATGCATTACCGTACTTTATTCCCCTCTTAATTGTATTTCTAAGATGTACAAGCACAAACAACAATACAAGAGTAATTGTCTTGTCCACAAAATCAATATAAAACTCTCCTATTACGGCTGCGATATAATGCCCTATTCCACGATCCTCGAGATAGTACATCACACCGTCTCCCCAAACATTTCCGGTTCCACCATCATATAACGAAAAATTGAGAGGTACAGACACAGCCATAGCCAACGCAACCACAACAAATATTGCCATTACCGTATTAAGAAAAGTGTCAAACCATCTCTTTCTCGCCATAAGACCAACACTTATACCAATACAGATACTTGTTATTCCGTAAGCAAATGACTCAGGACTTACTTTTCCATACAAAACATTAGCGGTAAAACCCGCAAAAGCTCCGCCTATAGGTCCGGTTATATATGCCGCAACAACTGTTCCGAGCGAATCCATCCACAATGGTAAAGCATACTTTTCACCAATAAACTTACCTGCATAATTTACCACAATGCACATTACAATAACAATCGCTACTTTTGCTATTTTCCCCAATAAAAGAAACGATTTTCCATCACCATTTATATCTTCTTTCTTCTCTTCCATACCCAATACCTTCCTCATCTTAAAATGATTGTAAATCCCATAAAAACATAAGTATATTTTACCATAAAACAGGCTGTTTTACTACTTTGCATTTGGTATTGCGCCTTTATTTATCTGCTTTATTAGTATATAATTATGCTATATATTTTTTGGAGGTGTTTTATGAATAAATATATTATTACATGCTCTTCAACAGCCGATTTAAGCAAAGAATATCTGGATTCAAGAAATATTCCTTATGTATGCTTCCACTTCACAATGGACGGGGTAGAATATCCCGACGATTTAGGTGTTACTGTTTCATATAAAGAGTTCTATAAAAAAATATCGGACGGAGCTACTCCAACAACTTCACAGATTAATTCAGAAGACTATGAGCGCTTTTTCAAAAAATATCTGGATCAAGGGTTAGATATTATCCACATAACATTATCAAGCGGAATTTCAGGCACATACAACAGCGCTCTTATTGCTGCCGATAATCTTAAGGACAAGTATCCAAAACAGCAGTTAACAATCATCGACTCACTTAGTGCTTCTGCCGGGTATGGCCTGCTTGTTGCATATGCAAAAGATAATCTTGATAATCGTATGGATTACGATGATAACGTTGAATGGATTATGAATCACAGACTTAATGTACAAAGTCACTTTTTCTCAACAGATTTAACAAGCTTTTTCAGAGGCGGAAGGATATCAAGATCTTCTGCAATATTCGGGACTGCACTTAACATATGTCCTGTTATTGATATCAACAGCGAAGGTAAACTCATTCCAAGATCAAAAGCCCGTGGTAAGAAAAAAGCAATGCACCAGATTGTTCTTAACATGGTGGAACATGCCAAGAACGGAATCAATTACGACGGCAAATGCTTTATTTCAGAATCTGATTGTTTAGATGACGCCAAGGCAGTAGCCGCTGAGATTGAAGAACTCTTTCCAAAGCTTAAAGGAAAAATAGTTATCACCAGCATCGGAACTGTTATTGGTTCACATACAGGTCCGGGAACTGTAGCACTGTTTTTCATGGGAGACAAAAGACAGGACTGACGCAAAAAAAGGAGCTATGTGCTCCTTTTTTAATAAATTATAGGATTACTTCAGACGTTTAATATACTCTACTATATCCTCAACAGTTTCAAATTCGCTTATCTCATTTTCATCCATCTTGATACCGTATTTTTCTTCAAGAATCATTACAAGCTGAAAAATCTCAATGGACATGATATCCAAATCTTCCACAAAACTTGTTTCCATAGTAATCTCGAGCGAATCATCATCAAGTACATCTTTTATTGCCACTGCAACTTCATTTAATATTTCTTTCTCGTCCATTCTTTAAACCTCCTGCTTTAAATACATTATATTTTATTTTTGATTTTTCTCTTAACCTTAATTTTATTAATATATTCAAACAGCATTATTCCGCCAACAATCACAAGCACGCATATAACAAACTGAATAATAAACGCAACAACTCCAAGTCCTTTGTCCATCATCTTAAGAGCAAATTCCGTCCAGTGAAAAGCCATAATCTCAAAACAATGTAATGATATGATCCAGTAATTATATTTACCTACTTTTCGTAAAAACATTACTGCCTTACCACTGTATTTATTCAGTCCGATGCCTGCTTTTATACACAAAAATCCCGCAATTCCAGATGCCACGACATCAATTATACCATGATTCCATCTTGCGTTGGTCATACCAAGATTACCAAACGCTGAACATACTGCCGAGAAAACAAACATTGCAATAATAATCGATATCGGAATCTTCCTGCTTAACCAGTTTTTCTTTTTCATAAGATGTCCAAGATAAATAAATCCTGTTGCCACCATTCCCTGTGGGATACACCACGGAACAATCTCACCGCAGTATGGAATCTTGTCACAAAACTGTCCAAGCAGCACTCCGGCTACGGAAACTGCTGCAACTACCACACCTGCTGCTTTGGGGTTCTTAATGCTCATTATCTGATTAAGCAACACCCATCCTATAAACATGGCCAAAAAAAACCACACTGCAACCACGCCATAATTAAACGTATATCCTGCAAATGTTGTAGGTCCGCTCATTCCAAACAAAAAACACATTGCCATATTCTTGGTCTCATAAATGGCACCTGCTTTATATCTGAAAGTCAGATAATGAAGCACACAGTACACCGGAACCGTTACGATTGCAAGTTTTATGTAAGGAGCTATATAAAACCCCGCCTGTTGTTTTATACATTTTTCAAAAGATTTTCTTCTAAAATTATATCCGCTCATCAAAAAGAACATCGGCATAAGCCCATAACCTATATACCATAAAGGAAAGAACAGTGTCGCTCCTATAAATTTTATACGGTAATAACCCACTATGTGAGTTATTACGATAACACACATTCCAAATCCCTTAAGAAGGTCAAACATTCCGAGCTTGTTGACACCTTTAGCACTTCCCATCACATCACCTCGATATCAGGAAGAATACAGTCTCCCCAGTTTTTATTTACCCATTTTAATCTCTGTATACCATCCGCCTCTATCTCAAAATCGAGTCCCTGCATGCAGTCAACATCAATGCTTTCATTAAGATTACCTCTCAAAAAGAAAGTATACATTGTTCTGTATCTTCCGGGAGCAAGCATCGATGTGTCAACCTTAAAACCTCGGTTTGCCTTGTCACCACTGCTGCCATCATAAAAATCATATACACATGCCGTGGCACAAGGATTATCATCACTTCCTGTTATCTCAATTCTGAAACACAGTTTCTGTACATCCTTAATATTCTCCCACTCTGCATTGACAAGCAATGGCTCACCCGATTTAAATATCGATGACTCCCTGTTCTCATACCATGCTCTTTTAATTCTTACATCATCACGGCAAAGCCAGCTTGGTCTTAATATATTATCATAATCCACTGACATTTTATCTGATGGGACATTATCAAGATACAGCCTTACCGCATCCTGCGTATCCCCGTTAAAAACAAGTTTTCCTTTATCAAGAACTATACATCTGTTACAAAGGCTCTTTATAGTCGCCATATTGTGGCTGACATAAAGAATTGTACGTCCCTCTTTTTTTGAAATCTCCGTCATCTTGTCGATACATTTTTTCTGAAATTTCATATCACCTACGGCAAGAACTTCATCCATGATAAGTATCTCGGAATCAAGATGTGCCGCCACTGAAAACGCTAGCTTTACATACATACCCGATGAATATCTCTTAACCGGCGTGTCGATAAATTTCTCACACTCGGAAAAGCTTATAATATCATCCATCTTCCTGTCAATCTCAGCCTTGCTCATACCGAGAATCGCACCGTTAAGGTAAATGTTCTCGCGCCCGGTAAGCTCCTTGTGAAATCCGGTACCTACCTCAAGCATACTTGCAATTCTTCCCTTTATTCTTACCTCTCCTTCAGTAGGCGCAGTAATTCTTGAAAGAATCTTTAACAGAGTGGATTTGCCCGCTCCGTTAGAACCGACTATTCCAAGAGCATCCGCTTTGTATACGGTAAGATCAATTCCGTCAAGCGCCATAAATGTATCGCCTGAGCCGTCATCCCTGCCATGTTTTCTCTCCCACCAGGAATGAACATCTTCACGAAGTGTTCTACCCCCGATGCTTCCTAGTCGGTATTGTTTTTTTAAATTCTCTATCTCAATTACAGGCTCTGCGCCCTGAACATTGTTAGTGTGTGGCAAAATTATTCCTCCGGATTATAACTTTCATCAAACAATCTTGTAATCGCTTTAATTCGGTCATCAAAATTAATGATGGCCTTGCGTTGCATTATAAGATTCTTGTATTTTTCCTGTAATGAAGGATCATCAATAACTTTTTTCATGTTCGCGGCTATTTCCTGCGCTGATATATCCTTAATTACTATTCCGTATTCAAAATTATCTCCCAAAAGCTCCGGCACACCGGATACGTTAGTTGCCATAACCGGCACATCAAGTATTGCTGCTTCCTGACTTACAAGAGAATATCCTTCATACCTCGAAGAAGAAATAAACCAATCAGCATCTTTTAAATATTTGTATGGGTTATCCCTGTATCCTATAAATGAAATATTATCAACATCCTGCGCAACGCACTGCTTTTTAAGATCAGCTTCCATCTCTCCCTCTCCGATTACAACAACCTCAAACCGTTCCTTGTAACCTTCATAATTAAGCAGACTGCAGGCTTTAACCAACAAATCATATCCCTTCTGGTAGTGAAGTCTTCCGACACTGAGGAATCTAATTTTTGATTGCTTATCCCACAAATCATCAACCGTTTCCTTAGACTTTTTGAGTATCAGCTTCTCATCTATAGGATTATATCTTACAACAAGATTCCCCGGATCCCCTATTCTCTCTTTAATGGTCTCCATAATAAACCTTGAAACACATATAATGTTCTTGTAGGTTTTCATGCACGAAACCTCATCGTTGGCACTGACAAATGCCGCTCTTGTCCAATAAGCATTCTTATAATCAAGATGCACCCATGCAAGCTTGACTTTCGCATCTAACTTTTGACCTAAGGCAGTAATTATTCCCTCTTTCATTGCAAGAACATAATCGTAATTGCCTTTGTTAATCTTCTTGAACTTCTTATCAAGCATATACTCACAAAACATATCATTGTACTTGCGAAGGCCCTTCACATTCTTAAGGCTTATTCGTGTTCCGTATGTAAGGCTCTTTACTTCCATCGGGTACTCATTATAAAAGCTTTTGCTGCCATACTCGGTAAGTATGGTTATGTCATAATCCTTATACCATCTCATTACAAGATCGTACATTAATTTCTCAACGCCACCACTGAATACCGTGTCATTAAGAATAAGCATTTTCTTTTTCACGACGTCCACCTTTTAATTTTTCTACGAATTGCCGACAACTTTCCAAACACCTTATTCTTTAACATACTCCTGCTTCTGTATCGAAGCATTTTATTAAAATTCTTCTCGTATTCTTTTTCATCGTTATCAAGAACATAACGGATAAATGCATGATTACGAAGATACTCTTCATAACCATATGTTTGTATGGATTCTTCTTTGCGGGCATCAAGAAGCTTTATGTTGTCAAGACAGATATCCGTCTGCCGTATCTTATCAATACCGTCTTTCATACTTGAAATGTCCACATTCCACATAAGATATGCCACATGCCAGAACATTATTCTTTCATACAGTCTGTAAAAATGTTCCTTGCAATAGTCAAGATTGCATTTTATCAATTCATTATAAATATAGTACGCAATTGTATTAAATTCAACAATCATTATTTTATCTTTCTTCGCATCCATAAGGGAATTTTCGCGAAAGACATAATTATATAACACATCAGTTATACAAAGGACGCTGCGTGCATGAAGCATATAGCAGGATGTAAACAACAAATCCTCAGCAAACACTTCTCTCTCGCTTACAAACTCAAGCTTGTATTCTTTAATTATATCAGCCAGATAAATATTCTTCCATGCCTCCCAGCCGATTCGATACAAAAAGAAATCTTCATATAGAAATCTGTATTTATCTGTATCATTACCGATTTCTCTTAAACCGTATTCATAATCCTCCCCGAACTTTTCCTCATTATCTCCTGATATCTTTCTTGCTCTGAATGTGCATATATCGCAGCCTTCTCTTAACATTGCTCCAACAGCCACGGTTATTAACTGCCTGTCAATGTAATCATCTCCGTCAACAAAGTAAATATACTTTCCAAGAGACTTGGCAATACCTGCATTTCTGGCACTTGAAAGCCCTCCGTTACGCTTATGGATTACGCTTATCCTGTAATCCATTTTCGCCCATTCATCGCATATCTTTCCGCTTGCATCCGTAGAGCCGTCGTCAACAAGAATAATCTGTATTCTTGTCGATGACTGGGATACAATCGAGCGAATACATTTATCAATGTAATCTTCTATATTGTAAACAGCTACAATAACACTTGTATACGCACACATTTTACCATAACTGTCAATATAATCCCTGTAATTATCTTCATACTTTTTCATACAGGCTGCATGAAATTCATCTTCCATCATCTTATCATCTAACTGTCTGCCGGCACTTTCGGAATTATTTCTGCAAAATTCCTTCATGTGCCACTCATATATCAGATAATAAATTAATGAAATGTTGTCTGATATAAGCTTATTGCCTGCATTATCTGCTGCCGCTGCCACCTTTTTGCCAAAGGCAGGAAGACGAAGTATCCTCGATGCCTGGTCATTTACGCTGCTCTCCATAAGAGAATTCTCACGCCTTGTGTAATAATATATCTGCCTGTCCACTCCCTGTATTTTCTTACAATGCATCACATAAGACAACGTAAACAGAAAGTCCTCCGCAAACACCTGTCGTTCACTCTCAAACCTTAGCTTCGCCTCATCGATAACGGATCTTAAAAAAGCGCGAAAGCACACCTCCCAGCCGTTAATGTAATTAACTAATACCCCGATTATATATTCAAATCTTGCTTTGTTATCCAAAAGATTATAGCTGTCTGTTTTGTATTTTATGTCATAAAGGAACTGTCCGGCTTCATCTACTCTTTTTGCATTAAAATATATAAGGTCATTATCCTTCATCTGGTGCACAATACATTCAAGATAATCTTTACTGACATAATCATCACTGTCAAGAAAACATATTATCTCGCCTTTTGCGTGACAGAGTCCTTCATTACGTGCACTTGAAAGCCCGCCGTTAGGCTTGTGAATAACTTTAATTTTTTCACATTCAGATGCCAGTTTATTGCATATTTCACCTGATGAATCCGTGGAACCATCGTCTATCAAAAGCATCTCCCAATCGGAATAACTTTGAGAAAGAATGCTTTTGACCGTGCGTTCTATGAATTTTTCCACATTGTACACAGGTACAATAATGCTCACTTTACACATGGCAACTCCTTAAACAACATCCATAAATGTCTTTTCTACTCTATTAAATAAAAGCACACCAAACACAAAAACACCTATTGAAAAAACTGTGCTGACAATTATTCCGACAGGCTCTATCGTTCCCATTCCAAAGCAAAGGTAACGGACTCCTTCAAGCAGAGGTGCACATGGATTAAACATCATCAAAATACGAAACTTCTGCGGAATCTGTGACACCGGATACACAACCGGTGTTGCATACATCCAAAGTTGCATACCAAATCCTACCATTACCGTAAGATCCCTGTACTTTGTTGTAACAGAAGATACAATTATACCAACGCCCATACCTGCCATTCCCGCAAGCAGAATAAGCACCGGTAAAAATACTATCATAGGATTAACGTGAACACCTTTACCCATAACCGCATATACAACAGCAGTTATTGTTATAAGTACCGATGAAATAAGCAGATTAATTGCACCGACAACAACATTGGATATCGGCATAACCAGTCTCGGGAAATAAACCTTTCCGAATATATCGGCGTTATCGGTAAATGTTCCTGCATTAGAAGTAACGCACGAAGCAAAAAACGTCCATACCGCATTACCTGTCATGTAAAACAACAACGCCGGTGCTCCGTCTGTTGAAATATGTGCTATCCCTGTAAAAACCATTGTATAGATCGCCGCAGATATAACCGGCTTTAAAATGAGCCATAACGGTCCAAGTATCGTCTGTTTGTACGACAAGGTAAAATACCTTTTAACAAACATTACAATAAGATCCCTGTACTCCACCACTTCACGCAGGTTGATATCAAAAAAACCGCGTTTGGATTTAATATGTGTTGTCCATTGCATCATCCTAAGGCTCCCTAACATTTCTTTTTAACATCATTATGTATTTCATTTTAGCATAATTATTTTCATTATGACATATAAAATTAATTTTGGCATTACTTACAGTTTAATTAATTAATCCTATGTGGTAAAATTATCTCATATCTGATAATTCAGGAAAGAAGGTATATTTATGGTCGAGAGAAGAAAACACAAAAGAGTCGTTATGAACACATCAATAAGTGCCAAATCCGTTGGAGAAATCGGTGTGGTTCCAAGTGATGATTACTTTGTAATCGATATATTTGATATCTCCGCAGGTGGAATCGGTTTTCACTGTAACAGACTGTTACCGTTAGATTCCTTTTACGACGCCAGCATAGAACTCCTTAACGGTGAGAAATTCAACTGCACCATCAAAGTTGTCCGCGGCATCGGAACAGGTTCATACACTTATGGCGCTGAATTCATATCCCTGCCACCGACAGACCAGTACAGAATCGATATATATACTTTGCTTTTAGAAAACGATCCTAACTATTATCAGAATAACAATTCATAAATCTATTTACATGTATTTATTATATATACTGAGCAGTTTATCCATATGCTCATCTTTCTTATCAAACAGTTTTTCCTGCCTGACATCTGTTTTAGCGGCTTCATAATCCAGTTCGGACATCTGTGCAAGCCACTCCTGATAGTCAGGCTCATGTATTTTACCGCTTTTTACAGCCTGCGCTATTCTGGCTGCATTACGGTATCCGAGTGCCATTCTGAATTTTGCACCGTTAGCCGTAAAGTCAAGTGTTCCGTCCATAAATTCACCTATGCTGTGAGATGGCATAATGATTGTGAATTTACAATCCTTATATACTGAATAATCAATACCGTAATCTCTCTTTAAACCTATAACTATAATATTTCTGTAACCCGCATCATATAACGGCTTTATCGGAACATTATCAAGTATTCCGCCGTCCCTGTACACCTTGCCCTGATACTCAACACTGTCATACACAAACGGCAGTGCACAGGCTGCACGTACCAACGTCTTAATATCCGACACCGGTTTATTGTTAAGCTTTATGTATTCAAGCTCTAAAATATCATCATGACAGTAGCATACGTCAGTATAAAACTCAACACTTGCAGATGATACTTTTTCAAAATCCACATTTTCATCAAGTATCTTTCTAATTCCGTCTGTAGAAAATGCTCCCTCTCTGCTTCTTGAAAAGAGTTCATATTTCTTTTCATTTAAAGCTGTCTGATACTTATCAACTACTCTTTTTATAATGCTGTCACGATCAAACAGTGCTTCTCCCGTTATATCGGCTATATCCTCAATATCCGGTTCCAAAAACATTGAAGGATTAATGCTTTTCCACACCTTCTCCATCTGGTCCAGTCTGTGCTCCACAAACATACACGCATTAAGTGTTCCGATGGATGCCCCCGAAACTGCAGTTACAAAGTCAAGCATTCCCGCTTCTTCTAAAGCCTTAAGAGCTCCAACCTGAAATGCTCCTTTTCCTCCTCCACCCGATAATACAAGTCCTGTCTTCTCCATACCACTTCTCCTATTCTAATATAAATTCATTTTCATCAACCGGCATCTCATCTGCTGTATACTTAAAGATAAAAGTCTCATATTCTGAAAGGCTGCATTCATCTGTCGCATTGTAAGACGTATTATCCATAAGGTTTTCACCGGCACATTTTACGGAAAATGAAGCTGCCCCATCGCCCATATTATGCACAACCAAAAGTTTGTCACCGACACCTTCACCCGATATTGTATACGCATACAAATCGCCCTTATATCCTATGGTTTTGTAATCCCCGGTAAACATAATCTTATTGTCTTTTCTTATGGATATAAGCTTCTTATAATAGCTAAACACACTGTTGTCATCAGCAGACTCTTCTTCATAAGATATTCCGTCATCCGGAAGCATAAATCTTACTTTTGCTCCTCCTGTTGCTGTATAAAGGTCTATCACGCCCTCACCTGCAGCTGATTTATTCCAGTCAAAGCCTTCCCTCTTGTATTGATCTCCGCCGATTCCAAGCTGTCCTAACTCATCTCCGTAATATATAAACGGCGTACCCGGCAATGTAAGAAGGAGTGCAGCTCCCATTTTAATCTTTGCGATATCACCATCAACTCTTGATGCAAATCTGTAAAAATCATGATTGCCAATCATCGTAGAATCAATAGGGTATTTATTCACACTTTCATCCGCATTCGCTGCTTCCTGATACATTTGCTTTGCTTCATTCAATCCAGCTACAAAATCTGTTTTCTTCCCATCCTTAAGACTCTGTTCAACTACATATTCGAACCAGAAATTAAAAGAAGAATTCATATCGCTATAGTATTCGGCAAGTCTTTTTGTATTAGGAATCCAGCTCTCACCGACTACAAACGCACCGGGACTTTTCTGTGACACATACGTGGTAAATTCTTTCCACCAGTCATGTGTAATTTCAGGATTAACATCTATCTCCTTTGCTCCGTCAAGTCTGAATCCATCTATTCCCATATCAAGCCAGTATCCTGTTATATCTTTTATCTCTTCCCTTACCTGTGTATTCGAATAATCAAGATCCGGCATTGTTGCAGAATAATTTGCATAATAATATATTCCAAGATCCTTTTTATATGTAATACCGCTTGTTGACTCCGGTCTTTGTGTGTAAATGAAATAATAATCCCTGTACTTTGAATTCTCATCATTTATCGCTTCCTTAAACCACTCACACTCTCTGGAAGTATGATTTACAACCAAATCAAGTATTACTCTGATTCCATTCTCATGAAGAACGTTAAGCATATTCTGAAAATCTTCCATTGTTCCGTAATCCGGTTCAACTTTGCGATAATCAGTAATATCATATCCGTGATAAGATTCAGCTTCCATAATAGGCATTAACCACACGGCATCCACACCAAGTTCCTTAAGATAATCAACCTTTTTTGCAACCCCGTTAAAATCACCTATTCCATCATTATCACTGTCATAAAAACTTCTTACAAAAAGCTGATAAAAAACTGCATTCTCAGCCCACGAAGGATCCGTTGCAGGTTGCAACGCCTCACTTTCACCCGATTCATCCTGTTTTGATAAATCACCATCATCTGCCGTATCTTTTGTTGTATCCTCCGATGTGGTATTTTCCGTATCATTTACACTATCACAAGAGTTACTGCAACCTGCAAATGATAGTCCGGAAACCAACAAGGTGCCTGCTATCACCATACACAATAATTTTTTTCTTACCATACATTATCTCCTTTGCATTATTTACAACTAAATCTGTGCTATATGAATCATGTTCCATAAATCAGTTACTATAAAAGTATCATATTTTCCGAGCCACTTAACGTACAAATCATTAAAAACATCATCCTGTCTCTTAGCTATTATCTTCTCCTTGTTTTCTTCCAGATTCGACGTATCCTTGCTGTTAGTGCAGTACATCAGATAAAATGCATCCTTTCCTTCAACAATGCTGCTGTATTGCTTGTCAGAAAGCCTGCGTGCTTCTTCATAAACTTTCTCTTCAACATCTGCACTTGTTAAACTTTTTGCAATCTCTTCATCATCGGAATACTTTTGTGCATAATAATCAAAATCCTTGCCTTTAGTCACAACCTCATCAAATAACACATCCATCTTTTTTCGGACTTCTTCTTTGTCCTGTGACGTTCCGGAATAAGTTTTTCCTTTCCTGTCTGTCCCGTCAAATACCATCTTAATATACTTCACATCAACAGCAGTAGCTTCATCATCGGATACATTGGTATCAACAGCTGCCGTTACCACATCAAATACCTTTTGAGCAAGGTAATTGTCTTTATATATCTTCTCCACAATATTCTGGTTGATACCATATTCCTTTTGATCATCCATATTTATTCCCTGCAAAAACTTAACCGCATCGTCTTCGATATCAAGCTTTTCGTCTGCATTGAGAGAAACATCCATGTCCTCAGCTTCAAATCCCATTATCTTTAATCTTGCAATCTGATTGATAATCTCATCTTTAGCCATATCTTCAAAAGTCTTATCATCAGACACAGGGAAGTCCCATACCTTTGATGTAAAAGTCGACTCATATTGTTGTTTTAACATCTTAATGTATACCACAACCTCGCTGTAAGTAATCTTAGAATCACCCACAACCATTATTACGGCATCATTTTTGATTTTATTATCCTCAACGTCGTCCTTTTGCTGTTCAATATTTTTTGCAACACCTGTCGCATCCTTTACATCCTCGTTACCGGATTCTTTTTTACCTGTACAACCCGCAGTACAAATCAGTGCACCCAGGGTCAGAAAAATCATCAAGTATTTTTTCACTTTGCACTACTCCTCCATTATTATGTTATCCTTAAAATCCAAAAGGAATTCCTTAAGAGTCTTTAACAGATTATCCTGCCCCTTTACACCTCTTGGTTTAAATGAAAAATAAGGACTGTTACCGGGCACAAACGACACTGTACCATTGTTCTTTTTTATATACTCAGGTATCTTTTCTACATCCACTCTTGCCCTCTCATACATATCAAGCCTTATTACATCACCTTTTTGCTTAACCTTGGTCATGTCACAACCATGGGCATATGCTTTAATCAAAGCTATATCTATAAGATTAACGACGCTGTCCGGCATATCACCGAATCTGTCCACCATCTCATCAATCATGGTCTCATATTCTTCCGCCGACTCAATGTCAGCAATTCTTTTGTACATTCCAAGCTTAATATATTCGCTTTTAATGTACGTTGCCGGAATAAATGCACTGATATTAAGTTCAACTGCAGTATCGAAACTTCCGGTCTTTTTAACTCCTTTAAGTTCCAAAACCGCTTCATTTAACATCTTGCAATACAGATCATATCCGACTGCTGCCATATGACCGTGCTGACGCTCACCAAGAATATTACCGGCTCCTCTTATCTCCAAATCCTTCATGGCAATCTTAAATCCTGAACCAAGCTCAGTAAATTCTCTTATTGCCTGAAGTCTCTTTTGTGCTTCTTCCCTTAACACTTTATTTTTGCTGTACATAAGAAATGCATAAGAAGTTCTGTTACTTCTTCCGACTCTTCCCCTAAGCTGATAGAGCTGACTGAGACCGAGTCTGTCCGCGTCATCGATTATTATTGTATTGACATTAGAGATATCAAGTCCCGTCTCGACAATTGTTGTAGCAACAAGAACATCTATCTCCCCGTTGATAAATGAAAACATTATCTTTTCAAGTTCTCTCGGGCTCATCTGTCCGTGCGCAAATTCAACATTAAGCTCCGGCACAAGCGATGCAATATGATTAGCCATGTCAGCAATGGAATTAACTCTGTTATACACATAATAGACCTGTCCGTCACGGGAAGCCTCTCTCATTATTGCCTCGCGTATCATCTCATCATTGCGTTCCAACACAAACGTCTGAATAGGCAGTCTGTCTACAGGCGGCTCCTCTAACACACTCATATCCCTTATACCAACCAATGACATGTGAAGAGTTCTTGGAATCGGAGTTGCCGACAATGCCAGCACATCCACGTCCTCTTTCATCTTCTTAATCTTTTCCTTGTGGGCAACGCCAAAACGCTGCTCCTCATCTATTATCAAAAGTCCGAGTCTTTTAAACTCGACATCAGCAGACAACAGTCTGTGTGTTCCGATTACAATATCGGCACGTCCGCTTTTTAAATCTTCTACGGTCTTTTTTTGCATTGCACCGGTACGAAATCTCGAGAGCATGTCAATGTTAATCGGATAATCCTTCATACGCTGTACAAAGGTATTGTAATGCTGCTGTGCAAGTATTGTGGTAGGAACTAGAAAGACTACCTGCTTATTATCCTGAACCGCCTTAAATGCTGCCCTGATTGCAATCTCCGTCTTTCCATAACCTACATCTCCGCATACCAGCCTGTCCATTATACAGGTGCTCTCCATATCTTTCTTAGTCGCCTCTATGGCTTCTAACTGGTCCTGTGTCTCATCGAACGGAAAAAGCTCCTCAAATTCATGCTGCCACAGATTATCCTCTGAGAAAGAAAAGCCCTTCTTCTCCCGTCTTTTTGCATATAATTCAACAAGGTCTTTTGCAATGTCATCCACTGCAGTTTTAACCTTTGTCTTTGTCTTTTTCCACTCTGAAGTTCCAAGTTTATTAAGCTTTGGCGTCTTAGCATCCGCACCTGCATATTTTTGAATCACATCAAGTCCTGATGCCAGCACATACAGATTGCCTCCGTCGGCATACTCAATTTTGATATAATCCTTAACAACGTGGTCAACTTCTATTTTTTCTATTCCCTTATACACTCCAAGTCCATGGTTTTCATGAACAACATAATCTCCGACTTTAAGATCCGAAAATGCAGAAATCTCTTTTCCACTGTATTTTTTCTTTTTTCTGACCTTTCTTGTCTTACCGAAAATATCCGTATCGGAAATGACAACAAATTTTATAAGCGGATATTCAAACCCGGCTGACATAGACCCATGAACAATCATGATCTCCCTTGCCATAACCTCTCTGTCCATATCATCACTTTCAAAAGCATTAAGCTCCTCATCGATAAGATCCTGGCAAAGTCTTGCCGCCCTCGTGTGCGAACCGCATACAAGTATTGCTCTGTAGCCGTTCTTTTTATATTTTTTCAAATCTTCTACAAGCTCCGAAAAATTATTACCGTAGCTTGTAGCAGTCTTAGTTGTCATAGTATACTTTGCTTTGTATTTAATGGATGTCACATTGTAATCCATTACGCTAAGTGAAACCATATTCATCCCTGCAAATGAACTGATTGCACTTTTAAATGTATTAAAGCATTTAATCTGTCCCGGCAGAATATATCCGTCCTCAAGACGATTTTTCATCGCCTCGTCAAACTGGGCACCTACTGCAAGAATCTTTTCCTCGATACGAGCCGGCTCATCCATAAAACAGATTGTATCCCTGCCCTGAAAATAACTTGTAAAGTCCACTGTCCCCTCATAAAAATAATTAATTGTTCCTTCTACCCCTGCTGCCCCTTTATATATTTCAATATTTTCTATAAGCTCGCCTATATTGCGCTCTATATTTGCCGCCTGGGAAGACATCATTTTATCTCTTAGTTTCTTTGAATGTTTTTTGCACTCATTCTCAATCTTTTTAAAACCGCTCTTAATTCTGTCTTCAGACAATATATATTCAGATGCAGGATATATCGTAACGCTGTCTAACTGTTCAATTGAGCGCTGACTCATAACATCAAACATACGAATCGTATCAACTACCGTATCCCACATTTCTATTCTTACAGGCGCTTCACTTGTAAGGTCAAAAATATCAACAATTCCACCCCGTATGCTAAAATCCCCCGGTTCCTCAACCTGTTGTGTTCTTGTATACCCTATCTCTGTAAGTGTAGTAGCAAGCTTTGTAAGATCTATCTCATCATCAGGTTTGATGTCATATACATAGTTAACTATCTCCTCTAGAGGGAGAAGCTTATCCATGCCGGCTTCTATTGTGGTAACAATTGTACACGACTTACCTTCCACAAGATTTCTAATAACCTTCATTCTCTCTCTTACTATGGCATTACCGTGAATGTCTGCACTGAAAAATATTATGTCCTTTGCAGGATAATAGTATACATCATGACTGTAGAGTTTAAGGTCATCTACAATTTTCTTTGCCCTTATCTCATCGGTAGTAACAACAAGTCTGTAATCATACTGTTCACCGATTCCCATCAGCATATGGGCTTTGCTGCCTTCCACACAACCGCTTACATGAACCGGTGTGTTATGTTTTTTGACCGCATCCACCACATCTTCATATTCTTTTATTTCACTTAATGGTTCAAAAAAAGTTTTCATTTACCACTCGCCTTTGCATTATACTTATTCATTGCATAATCTGCCCCGTTGTTCATAATGTCAACACATGCATTTGCTGCCTGTTCAAATGCCTCATTCATGACAGGCTCCTCTTCTTTTGAGAAATGTCCAAGAACATAATCTGCAAGGTCCCATCCTTTAGGCTTGCTTCCCACACCGACTTTTATGCGGGTAAATTCATCACTGCCAAGCATCTGTATTATATTCTTTATTCCGTTATGACCTCCGGCACTGCCTTTTTTTCTTATCCTAAGCTGCCCCGGTTCCAAACTTATGTCATCATAAATCACTATCAGTTCATCCCTGTCGGCTTTGTAATAATTCATAAGTTTGCTGACACTTACTCCGCTAAGATTCATATACGTTATCGGCATTGCAATAATAACCTTGTTTGCCTCAATAACACCCTTGCCACACATTGCATCATGTTTAGAAAAATCTATAGAAATATTGTAGTTCTTTGCAAGACACATGGCACTGTTATATCCGACATTGTGTCTTGTATCCGCATATTTGCTTCCCGGATTACCGAGTCCAACTATAATATACATTTTTATTTATCCTTCCTTAAAAACAGTTTTTTCTCATATAACGCAAAGGATAGCCCCTAAAGTGACGGGCTATCCTTTATTATAAAAACATATCTTAACACTTTACTGTGTCATACTTAGTCCTAAACCTTCAACTCCAAAGAGTGAACCTTCAACTATGGTAACAACATGTGTCTGTTTGTCATTGAAATAATGATATCCTAACACTTCTTTACCATCTTTGTTGGTAACAATTTGGCCTTTATAATCCCTAAGCGGAACAGGCACTCCCTGTTTAACAGAATACTCCATGGTTCCCCACTTGGTTCCCGCAACAGTCTTGTTTCTGCTCATTTTGCCATCCTCATATCCGGCTTTAAATGTACCTGCAGTTGCACTCATTGCCATATCATCTGTAGAGAAATTCTCAACATAGATTATCGAACCTTTTCCTTCAGGAAGATCATTACTCCATTCTCCCTTGTACAAATTGTACTTAATGTTGTCATCTTCATTACTTGCGGCCATAAGAACACCATTTCCTTCTCTCTTGCCGTTCTTAAACTCTCCGTAGTAAACATATCCGTTCTTATATACAGCCAATCCCTTTCCGGCGCTTATACTGTTTATAAATCCGTTTTCTTCAGTATAGTATGTAACCTCAGAAATTGCTGATGCATCAGAAAAATCATCACCTGTCAAAATATCAATGGCATTCTTTACCGAACTAATGGCAAATACTTCATCCATGGATTTATACAGATTATTCATTAAATCTGCATACTCCTCAAGACGTTCTCCGACACTCTTGTACTTTTTAAGCAGCTTGTTGTAATCATCAGACACACTCTTTCCTGCTTTTTCATTAAGAATAGTTATACCTTTATCGAGAATTGTAACTGCCATTTCATAATCATTTTTCTTTGCATATGCTGAAGCATAAACCAGATATACAGCCTCAAGTGTATCATCCATCTTTCCGGCTTCTTTACACTTCTCAATTGCACCATCATAATCCCCACTGCTAACCAGCTCACGTGCCTGACTGATTAATTCCTGGAATTCATCGCTTCCCTCATCCTTATAAACAATATCTTCTTCATCAAAATTGTAAGCATCGGCATCTTCCTTAATTGACTGATACTTCTTATAAAGATCCGCATCACCTGTCTGGTTATATACCTTAAGTATCTCCTGCATTGCAGTATCATAGTCATCCATATCAACATATACATCAGCAAGTAAAGAAACAACTTCATTCTCGTCAGCGCCCTTCATCTGCTTTGCATCGTTAAGAGTTGTTATTGCCTGTTCATAGTTACCGGCATTATACTGATTCCTTGCAGTATCCATAACAGAATTAAACTGATGCGAATTATATAACTTATATCCGGCAAAACCTATACCTGCCGCTACTGCCAGAATACCTACAACAGTACCCACACGCAACAATATCTTTTCTATCTTTTCAGCCTTTTTTGCATAGATAGACTGATAATCTATGTGTTCAACAAACAAAGGCTTTTCTTCCGGAATTTCCGGAGGAACATAATCAGGATTAACCATAATACGGTATCCGCCCGTATTGGTATCTTTCTTTTCTTCCTCTTTTTCTTCGTCATCCTGAGTCGCAGAATCTTTTTTATCATTCGACGATTTATCTTCTTTAGAATCGTTAGATTCTTTAGAATCTTTATTATCTTCTGAAGAATCACTTTGTGAAGTTCCAGTTTCCGTTGTCTGCTCTGCTACAGCTTCTTCATTGGCAACATTATCTTCAACGACTTCATCTGCCTCTTCTTCTACATTTTCTTCACCATCAACTTCTTTAGGTGCAGATTCCTGTTCTTCTTTAGCTTCACTCTCAGCTACATCTTCACGCTCTTTATCAGCTGAGTGTTCATCTGCAGAATCATTATTCTCTGTGCTGACCGCATCGCTATCTGCATTATCGTCAATGTTCTTTTCATCTGAGTTATCATCTAGCGGAGTAATTGTTTTACCACAAATAAAACAAAACTTTGCTATATCCGGCAACGTAGTGCCACAGTTTTTACAAATCAAATTTGTATCCTCCTTATGATGTGTTTGCCCAAATATATCTCAAAACATTTGCATAACATGCATACCCACTTTCATATTACTATATTTTTCAAAACTTTTCAATTTATAATTTTTTTATAAAAACACACCGTGCTTTATAGCGCAAAATCTTGTAAAAATACCAATAATAAAGTATACTGAACTAAAGTGAATGGTTTTCACTTTTAGTACGTAAACAAGGAGGTTTCCCATTGAAAAAATGTATTGTTATTCCCGACTCTTTTAAGGGATTCATGTCATCCTCCGAAGTAGCTTCTATTATTTCCTCAGAGATACGCAAATTATTCCCCGAATGTGAAGTTTTGTCGTTACCGATTGCCGATGGTTCAGCCGGCACAATAGACTGTATACGTGACGTGCTTCACTGGGACACTATAGAAGTTAATACACTTGGGCCATTCAACGATCCGGTTAAAGCAAGGTATGCTGTCCACCCTGATGGCAATACTGCCATTATAGAATCAGCACAGGCTGTCGGATTGGCTCTTGCCTATGGACGTCTTGATCCATCTAAGGCATCTACATATGGCATAGGTGTTATAGTTAAAGATGCAATATCCCGCGGTTATAAAAATATAATTCTTGCACTTGGCGGAAGTTGTTCTAACGATGGCGGTGCCGGTTTTGCTACCGCACTCGGTGTAAGATTTTATGATGAATTTGACAACCTGTTCACACCTGTCGGTGCTACTTTGAATCACGTAACAAAGATAGACACCAGCGAATGTGACAAACTGATTGAAGGATGTACCATCGGTGCAATGTGTGATATTTTAAGTCTCATGCACGGTCCTAACGGAACAGCAAGTATATACTCTCCTCAAAAGGGTGCTGACATTAATATGGTTGCAATGTTAGACCGCAACCTTGTACATCTTGACAGTATATTAAAATCAGAGCTTGGCAAAGATGTATCCGGCATCAATGGAAGCGGTGCCTGTGGCGGACTCGGCGCAATGCTGCTTGCTGTATTTAATGCAAACCTTGGTTCCGGAATTAACTATATGCTCGACATCATGAATTTTGATGAACTGTGTCAGAATTCAGACATGATTATAACAGGTGAGGGCTGCCTTGATTATCGAAGTCTTCGCGGTAAAACCGTATATGGCATAGCCTCAAGAGTAAAACAGCTTGGTCTTCACACTCCTGTTGTTGCAGTTGTCGGCACCAACAAACTGGATTTTGAGACAATCGCAAAAGCCGGAATAAGCTCTGTGGTTCCCATCACACCGACTTATATGCAGTATGAAGAATCCAAACTTCATTGTGCTACCAACCTACGCAACGCCATAACAAGACTGATATTGTCAAGATATTGTCCAATATAATGTAACATAATGACACTTAAGGCATAGTATAAAACAAAAAGAGTTTATACTATGCCTTTTTTATTTCTTAGTCCTTCCCTCCAGCCCTTTAACGAATATGCCGGCGGAGGCAACGAGCAGTTTTACATGAACCGTATTGCCGATTACATGGAGCCTCTTCTTATAGCTAACGGCATCCAATATAAGCGCAACAACATTGATACCAATCTTCGGACTTCTATAAATGAATCCAACAGTGGCAACTATGACCTTCACCTCGCCCTTCACTCCAACGCTTCTGCCCCATCCATGGCAGGAACTCTTCGCGGAACAGATGTATATTACCGCACCGGCAGTAGCAAAGGTGCCAGGGCCGCCGAGATAATTGCCGACAACTTCAGAAAAATATCACCCACGCCAAACCTTGTTAATGCCATTGCAACTTCAGAACTAAGCGAACTCAACCTCACAAAAGCACCTGCCGTTCTGATTGAAACCGCCTATCACGATAATCTGTCCGATGCTTTATGGATTAAGAATAACCTTTATAACATAGCTAAGAACATCGTACAAAGTCTTACAATCTACTTTGGCATTCCTTTTAACGACAACGTCTTTGCTCCATACGTTGCTTCTGTTGATGTAAATGGCTCCACTCTCAATCTAAGGAGCCGTCCGGATATGTCCGCACCCGTCATCTACCGTCTGCCCGATAATTCAAAAGTACTTGTCCTTGGCAGAACCGGCGACTGGCTAATTGTTAATTTCCCTGTTCCTGATGAAGACAGTCTGTATAACGGAAGTTTTACTCAAGGAATTGTAGGCTATGTATATTCAGCCTACATTAGGACTCCTTAACACAAAAAGGCATTTACAGTGGATGTTATTCCACCGTAAATGCCCACATATTTTTAATCTGGCTTTTTATATCATCAAACTTCCATTTCTTCTCAGAGTTACTGTAACTGAAAGGGTCGTTAATTGTAATCAGCCCGTCGCTATAATCTGTCATGACTATGAAATGTCCCTGACGTGTAAAGTCTCCCGGTCCCATACTGCATATAACAGGATGTCCGCTCTCAAGCTCATTTTTAAGCGGAACCTCATCAAGATTGACTGTCTGTGATTGAAGTCCAAGTATCGCTGCGCCCTCGCTCATAAGTCTCCAGTCGGTTCCGACACTTATTCTGTATCCGTTTTCCTCACTGAACTTTGCAATATAATCCGGCGTATACATTGTGTCTTTCAGCAATGATGTAGCTACCATTGCAAGTGATGTAGGTCCGCATCCGCCAACAGCAATTATGCTGTCACCGTAAGCTTTATAGCCCCATCTTTTATCCCATTGCATGTAGTGAATGATCTGCCCGTCTTGTGGCTCATCCACTTCAATATCATAATCAATATTATGACACTCAGGATAATCGAGCACAAAATCAATTGTCTCCATATTGTTAAAAAGCATGGATACAATTTCATCCGGATATGAACTTCTGTCCGCTAAAATAATCTTTACTTTCGGATAGTCATCCACATAATCAAGAAGTTTATTACCAACCTCATCCTCCTCATCAATAACTATGTCGTCAATATTAATCTTTGATGCCTTAATAAGATATTCATCAAGGTCTATACCATCGTAATCAACCTGTGCAACTTCTTCAGTTACAGTCTTTCCGTCACCTGAAAAATGATTCTTTATTCCGGCAACAACCATAGACATGCCTTTCACAATAAGACATACCACCAGCAAAACTACCGCAATCGCAACACCGCGTCTTATATAAATCTTTCGCCTGTGTCTTGCCCTTTGCTGCTTCTTCTTTTCCAGCCGCCTGTTAGCTATGCGCTGCTTTATCTCTTCGTCTGTCACAACCGTCCTCCTCGCGATTCACATACGTTATCTCTATACGCCTGCAAACCACCGTTTATCTCTCATGTCGGATAATATATAATCCGCACCCGCTTTTTCAAACTCCTGTGTATTACCATATCCGCTAAGCACTGCCGCACATTTAATATTATTCTCATGTGCACCGTCAATATCATGATGTCTGTCCCCTATCATCAGCGGATTAACAATCGTTGTGTCATTTTTTAAAATATCTTTACCTGTCTTAAGGGCATATGCCACAACCTCTGACTTTGTTGATCTTGTATTATCCATACCGCTTCCTATAACAGCATCAAAATATTCAGTTAGACCGATATGCTCAATTATCTTCTTGGCAAAAGGCTCCGGCTTTGAAGTTGCAACCTCAAGCACCGCGCCCTGCTCCTTTATGAATTTAATAAGCTCTTTTACACCGTCATAGACGTCGTTATTATACATTTCTCCCTTTGGATAATGCTCTCTGTATATTGCCACACCTTCGCGTGTTGCTTCATCATCAAACCCGCAAAGGTTCTTAAACGACCACACAAGAGGCGGTCCGATAAACTTTCTTAATGTATCCCTGTCCGGGCACTGTCTTTGCATAGTTTCAAAAACATATTCAAGAGTATTCATTATTCCTCTGCCTGAGTCAATTATTGTCCCATCAAGGTCAAACAGCACCAAATTAAAAAACTCGGTGCTGTTGTTCTCTCTCTCATATATATCTCGAATAAATGTAATATTCTTATATTTGTTCATTACTGCTCCAAAACAACTCTCTTATAAACCTTTTTACCCTTACGAACCTTAAGTCCTGCTGCGACTTCATCTTTAGTGAAGCTCTTGTCGATGGCATCAATCTTAACTTCATCAACACTTACTCCACCCTGTGTTACAAGACGTCTTGCTTCACTCTTTGTAGGCGCAAGACCTGCCTTAACGAGAAGGTCAAGTATTCCTATATTACCATCTGTAAAATCAGCTTCGCTAAGTGCTGCCTGTGGCATATTGGAATCATCAGCACCGCCTGCAAAAAGCGCATGTGAAGCTGTCTTTGCTTTCTCAGCTTCCTCCTGTCCATGAACAAGCTTTGTAAGCTCATATGCAAGAATCTCCTTAGCTTCGTTAAGCTGGCTGCCCTCCCATGCATCCATCTTATCAATCTCTTCAAGAGGAAGGAATGTAAGCATTCTAATACATTTAAGAACATCTGCATCAGCAACATTTCTCCAATACTGGAAGAACTCAAATGGTGATGTCTTATTAGGATCAAGCCATACAGCTCCCTTAGCAGTCTTACCCATCTTCTTTCCTTCTGAGTTAAGAAGAAGTGTTATTGTCATGGCATAAGCGTCTTTACCAAGCTTCTTTCTGATAAGCTCAGTACCGCCAAGCATGTTAGACCACTGGTCATCTCCACCAAACTGCATATTACATCCGTATTCATTGAAAAGATGATAAAAGTCATATGACTGCATTATCATATAGTTAAACTCAAGGAATGATAATCCCTTTTCCATTCTCTGCTTGTAGCACTCTGCTCTAAGCATGTTATTAACTGAAAAATGAGGTCCGATTTCGCGAAGCACATCAATGTAGTTAAGATCCAAAATCCAGTCTGCATTGTTAACCATAATTGCCTTGTCTTCACCGAACTCGATAAAGTTCTCCATCTGCTTCTTAAAGCAGTCACAGTTATGCTGTATAATCTCCGGTGTCAGCATCTGTCTTAAATCCGAACGTCCTGTAGGATCGCCGATATAACCTGTTCCTCCGCCTATAAGAACTATAGGCTTGTTACCTGCCATCTGAAGTCTCTTCATAAGACAAAGTGCCATGAAATGTCCTACATGAAGTGAATCTGCTGTAGGGTCAAATCCTATATAAAAAGTTGCCTTACCTTCGTTAACTAATTCTTTTATTTCTTTTTCGTCTGTTACCTGTGCAATAAGTCCTCTTGCAACAAGCTCGTCATAAATCTTCAAACGTATTTCCTCCTGACCTTAATGATACAATTAACTAAGATTTTACCTTATCATCAAAAAAAGTCAAGCTATTAGTCAAGTTATTCATTATCTTCCGGTTCTTCTCCTCCGATACTCTGGAGCAGATATATAACATGAACCACGTTACCGTCAATGTCACGATCGGCAGCAACAATAGTTGCTCTTACCTTTCCGCTTATCTTTCCTTCAAACTCCATATCAATCATTTCTCTCTTCTTAAGTCTGTCCTTAAGTGTTGAACTGTCCGCAAATGAAACAAGTCTGTCCCAATCGGATTCTTCCGAAAATGCTTTTGCAGCCTGAATAATCTGTTCACAGACAATCCCTTCCGGACCGATTACTTTCAAGACATGTGGCAGGCATTCCATTGTAAGATATCTTCCATCATTTACATTTACATATAAAACACAGGTATACATACTTCCAAGTATCTGTACAACCTGATTCTTTCTCCTTAAATCTTTCTGCGAAATCTTCACGGCATTCTGTGCTTCCTTTGCCTTAACACTCTCGATGTGAAGTCTGCTTCTTTGCTTATAGGAGAAAATATAATTACTTATCCTGTTCTTAATTATCGCAGGATTAATACCTGTTACAATCGCGTCATCTATTCCGTAATCAAACGCATTGACAAGTATCTCATCTTCTATGTCGTCCGTAATAAGAAGCACAGGAATGTGATGATTCCAGCCGTGTCTGTTATATGTATTCATGAAATCATTCCTTGCTTCCGATACAATCTCAGAGCCGATAATAATCATTGAAATGAGTTCAACAGACCTCTCTAAAATTTCACGTGCTTCCATTGTTCCCGACACAACATTTATATCGTATTCGTCTCCCAGAATACTTTCGATTCTGCTTATATCCTCCGTATGATTACTTACTAAAAGTATTGTTTCTTTCTTGTTCATATGTCACCCGTACCTTATTCTTTCCATAACCAAAAACACTATTTTCAAAATTATTTTCACGTACCAATATAGTTACTTTAGATTATATATACATATACCGAAATAATCAATAATAACAGTGTATTAATCCGCAAAAAGTCAATAAAAATTTGTGTTTACCTGCAATAATATGGTATACTGTTAAGTGTGTTTAATGTTATCGGAAGCGGGGTGAGCTTTATGGAAAACGAATGGTGTATACTTACCATAGATGATGATAAAATGAATGCCAGAATGACCCTCAAGGTCCCTTCTAACAATGACAACTTTTTTCTGACGCCGTTTTACGTGGAGCGTTTCTTAAAATTACAGGGCATCTCTTTTGGCATTAACGAAGCCGCCATTGAGTTGCTTATTAATGTGGTGCGTTATGGCAACGAGATTATAGTTGCAAGCGGTTCTCCTCCGGTTGAAGGCGTTGACGGATATGTTGATTTCCATATCCCTGTTGAAGATTCAAAAAAGCCGGTTATCAACGAGGACGGAAGTGTTGACTATCTCAATTCATTTAAGCTTGCAATGGTTAATGAAAATCAGGTATTTGCAACCTATGTCAAACCGACTGCCGGCAAATCAGGACTCAATATTTTTTCTGAAATAGTCAATGCGGTTCCCGGAAAAGAAGCAAAGCACCTTAAGGGCAACGGCTTTAAATTTGATGAAGATACCGGCGAATATACTGCTCTATATTCCGGTCACATCAAACATTTCGGAAACCATGTTTCAATTGAAAATGTATACGTTGTTTCAGGTGATCTTGATATCGATAAAGGTAACATTAATTTCAATGGCGACGTCCAGATTCACGGTGACGTTCGAAGCGGTCTGTCAATCAATGCCGAAGGTTCCGTATTTATAAGTGGACATGTTGGCGCCTGCCAGATAGCAGCAGGGAAAAACATAACCGTATGTAAAGGAATTCAGGGGCGAGACAAATGCATTATTGCTGCCGGCGGAGATGTTGTATGCAAATTTGTTGAAAGATGTTGTATTACCGCAAAAGGTAATATTTATGCCGACTCAATTCTTGATTCGCAGGTAACTGCCAACAACCAGGTAATTGTAACTTCCAGAATGGGAATTCTGCTTGGTGGAGTAACTACCGGCAAGATGGGCGTCACAGCAAGAACCTGCGGTAACGAAACAGAGGCTTTAACTGTTGTATGTGCCGGCCCTTCAAAGGAAGATATCAACCGCATGTATGAACTTACGGAACAATATCACAGGCTAACAAAGGAAATCCTCCAATTTGAAGATAAACTCGAAGATATCGAGATAATACCACCCGAGAAAAGAAGTTCAAAGACGGAAGAAATACGAACCAAATTATTCCGTGCAAAGATTGTTGTATCATCACAACGAAAAACTGTCTCGGACGAGCTTACAACACTCAGCTCATTTATAAACGAAGCAATAGCCGCAGCATCTGTTACAATAACCGGTGTGGCTTATGCGGGTACAAGAATTCGAATCGGAGATGCTCCTCTCTCAGTAACCGAGAGCTTTAAGAGTGTTAAGTATTATTGCAAGAATGATGAGATTATAGCAGAAGGTATATAAAAAACAAAAACAGGCGATGGCATCAATCAGGTTAATGTCACCGCCTGCTTTTCTATTGTCTTGCAAGCATCTTTTCCAATATTCTGGCTGAACAATTCTTATCATCAAAAGCAAATGTATTGTCTATTCTCTTTCTATATTCATCTTCAAGAACACAATTGTTATCAATTGCTTTCTTTATTTCATTTACCGTATCATCATAAGTTGTACACACTTTTCCAAATCCGTCTTTTTCATAGTCAAAGTATCCTTCCACATATGAATGACCACCGCCAAAGAATTCTTCTCTATCAAACTGAGCATAAAGTATAGGCTTTCTAAGATATGCAAAATCAAACGCAACCGAAGAATAATCAGTAAGTATAAGATCCGACTCCGCAAATACGTTACGATATTTCATATCCGCATCCACAAACTTTACATCAGGATGATGATTAAAACTTTCCTCTACATATGGCGCAATAATCGGATGCGGCATAAAGCACAATGTGTATCCTCTTTCTTTACAATATCCAATAAGAGCTTCATCATTCAAAAGTCTGTTATAAAACTTCACAAAAGAACTGTCATCAAAATTATCACCTTTAAGCCACAATCCAGTAGTTGAATCCGTTCCTGCCATAAGTGTCTTTCTCCACGTAGGCATAATCGTGATATACTTCTTCTCATCATGATACAGGAAATCATATCTTGGAAGTCCGGTAAGCCAAACCTCCTTTGGAGTAAATCTGTAATCGTACTCAAGAATCGAATCATACTCAGGTTTAGTTGATACAACAAATCCATACATATCTCTGTTATAACGGTTAAGCCATCCCGACAAATCATCCTTAATTACTCCATGCTGCAAGAATACAAACTTTGTATCCTGAAGCAATGGTCTGTACATTTTCTGCATCTTAAGAAACGGATTAACAACAGGGTCATTTGCCTGCGATGATATAACATATTCACTTCTCAAATGAAGCATCTTATGTCTAAACGACATTGGTTGCACAAGTTTACCGTATTTTTTCATATCCTTTGCAGCTTCACACTTCTTATCAAGCACAAAGTAAATCTTGACACCTTTTATCTTCTTTTTGTTCTTTGAAAGGTATTTGAAAAAGCACTCTCCGTTATCATCCGTTCTGTTGGTTCTGTCAGACACAAGCCATATTTTCTTCCTGTCAAGTTTCTTCATCAGATGTGCATATTTATATACCATTCTAAGCTTAAGTCCCATCTTAAATCCCTGGGACATAAGTTCTGCATCAAACATCTTTTTGCAGGCTTTCAACTTTTGTGGAGTAGTTTTTGTAAGATAGATAAATCCGGCTCTCGTATCACTTTTCATTATCCATCCGTCCTTCTCATAATACACTCCAGTGCTTCCACCGTATATCGGTGCATACTTATTAAACTGAAGTGTTGTTATCGGGATTGTCAATCCTTCCATTCTCATTGCAAATGAAATTTCATAATCCGTTTCGTTACTATCAAGATTAAGGCGTATCTTAAATCCCTGTCTTAATACCATCGCCTCTTCTCCTAACATTAAATTAAGATTATAGGAAAGGCTTTCTGCCTCGAAAATCTCACCATTAAGATAAGCCACAACCTCCGGTTTATTATTCTTATCGATATAAGGGACATAACCTTCAATCTCGATATGATCGCTTTCAAGCTTGGAAAATAAAATTGGCAGTGCTGTATTACCTTCTGCATAAAGGAGTTTATTATCATGGAAATACATAATATTGTTTCCTTCAACAACTTTTTTAAGTTTTGTACTTTCCATCTTATTTAACCAATAAACCTTTTCCTGAGCAGAATATTTTTTTGAAGTAACAATAATATCTTCATTCAGACATTTAACAAGTCTTGTAATAATCTTGTCACATATTGGGGCATTTTCACCTGTTAATTTCAATAGAGGTTTTTTAAGATAATTTAAATAATCATTCAAAGTCATCTTAACCCAGGTATAATTTTTTGAGACAAGATTGTACTCTCCAAGAGGACATAACACTTTTGAAGCAAATTCAAATGCCGGTTCAACTTCTTCAAAACAGCTTTTCTTTACTTCATCAACATTTACCAGCTCCATTGTCATATCAGTTATGACATTAATAGAAGCAAGTCCGACAACAAGTCTTAATACAGCCTCTTTAACCTGCCACAATGCGCCTTTTGACACGATTTCCAGTTTACTGATTGCTGCTTTTTTAATCAAAAATCTGCTTGTATTATCAATTTTTCCACTGACAATATCAGCCGGAACCTGTGTACGGTTTTTAGACAGACCTTCTACCATATAGATATCATCTGTAAGCTCTCTTTTTGTCCAATGCGAACCAAAAATATATTCTTCATCAAGAAACATAAAATACTCACCGGATACCTTGGCAAAAATATTACCATTAACATCATTTCTGTTTAAAAGTACAGTCTCATATTCCCATCCGCTTTCAGCCATAACCTGCTTTATGTTTCTTTTCATTCTTTTTTTTATTTCTTCATCAAAAATATTTATTAAAAAGGATATTTTCATTTCAATTCGCCTCTGTCAATGTAGTTTTAACCGTAATTATTCTGATTATTCAAAGATAGTCTTCTTATCCTCTGAACATAAGAAAGAAATATCCACCTTTATCTCTTCCCCAAGATAAGATTTGAGATAGCAATATGATGAATAGCCGTCATGTCTTACTATTGTTCCGTCATATTTCATATTATCTATATCACCTTCAGACAACACCCCGAAATAATCAAATATATATATAGTCTTCTTTTCATGCAACTGTTTTCTAAGCCACTCTAAAAATTCAATCTTCTTGTCACTTTTAATATGTCCCGGCACAATATAAGAATATTTATCTTTAGGAACAAGAACACTCACTATCGAAACAGCGTCAAGACACTCTCCTCTAAAGTAATCTGTAATAAGATACTTTTCATTATTGCGTGTAAATTCTTTTCCGATTAAACCATGTTTAGGATAACATAAATCTCTTTTGAATTCAGGAATCAAGCGCCCTTTCTTGTTGAAAGTTTGTGCATCATAATTCTTTGCAGCCTCCAGTAAAGTATCATTTTTCATCCAGATTTCGCTATACATCTTAAGGTAATCTCTCTGTGCCTTTTCCCTGCCTTCATATGAATTTTCTTTACTGTAATCATCAAAAGACAGAAGAATCTTATGACCTTTTACATGATACATAAACAGTCTGTAATCCACGGAATTATAGGCAAGATTATATACATAATCAAACTCCGTCGATCTTAATACTCTTTTACATTCGAGCTCAAAAACCTTAGAATCAACAAATTGATCTATTTTTTTCAAAGAATAACCAAATGCTTTAGCCGCATTCAAATAGTTCAATCTTTTTGCCTGCTTTTCATTACATAACGGCGAACCTTTATACACCAGCAAATGTGCCCTGTTATCAATAAGTGACAACTGAGTCTGATATTTGCTCACACTTGAATTAGGAATAAGCATAGTTACATCATATTTATCATAATCAACCTGTGTAAGCATCTTTCTTGCTAACTCAAATGTAAAATAATACTTTGTATTAACTACTATAAGAATCTTAGGCTTATTATCAGATATTCTTTCTTCTTTTACCTTACCGTTCAAAATATTTTCCCATACTTTTTCTCTGTCCGAATCATTATCCGGCACAATCAGATCAGCCTCAGGATACATAAAATCCATAACTATTCTTGCAGCCACTTTGTCTCTGTCTCGGTCAGCCAGATCCACAGCAAGAAACTGCCCCTTTGGTTTGTTATAATAGCATGTAAGACTCGAACCGGCATATACATACTTTGAACTAAGAAGCGCAGTATAATATTCTTTAGTGTTATCTTTAAAAAATTCAATATTCTTTTTCTTTGGAAATTCTTTTTTCCAGCCAAACGACATAGTAACTTTATAGTTCATGTCAAGTGCCTTTTGAGCAAGCTTTTTCAGCTTTTTTGCATTAGTACCCGACACACCGCCACTGATAAAAATTGTCTTATCAGAAACAATCTTCGCAGCACACATTGCTTCATAATACGGATGTACTTCTATGGCTTTACCTGAAATATAATCTCCAAATTTAGTTCCTTTTATTGATTTAAACTGATTTCGAAAAATCATCTTACTACCTCCAAGGATCAATTGAGCAACTGCTCAAACTCTTTCATGCAATTTGAGTTGTATTCAATAGGATCAAACTTATAATCCGACGGTACTTCTCCTGCAACAAATGCCTTAAGACCTTCATATATATCATCAACGCCAGTCTTTATAAGCAGCTGTCCGTTATCAAGCAGGCTGTCTTTTACAGTTGAAAAGTCAGAAACTATAATAGGCATCTTAAGAGTTCTTGCCTCCAATAAAACCATTGGCATTCCCTCATGATGAGAAGGCAGAATAAAGCAATGGCATCTTTCCATAACCGAAAAAGGATTATCTATATTTCCAAGCAGAAATACTTTTCCCTGAAGTTTTAACTTTGTTATAAGAGCACCCAGCGTTTTACGAAGAGGACCGTCTCCCATAATATATAATCTTATATTAGTGTTCTCCTCATATAACTTTGAAAAGGCCTTAATCAGAGCCTCCTGATTTTTCTCCACAGACAATCTTGCAACCGTTACAAAATTAATTGTGTTGTCATCAGGCACATGAATAAATTTATTATTATTGCATCCGTGAACATTTATAACAGGTGTAGTTACAAAATATTTATGGCCATCAATTTCCATAATTTCTTCATCATCTATTCGCGTTTTTATTCTGTCAATGTCCATAACGTTATGCATATATGCAAACTTATCCATTGTATCAGGTTCTCCGAGTTTTTCACGATTAACCATCATTGTAGACTGCGAACATCCGACAATTTTGTCAACATTGTGATAATGCTTAAATACCTGTGGCAGACTGTGAGCAAAAATCTGCTCTCCATCAACAATTCGCTCTTCAAGTTCAGCCTTAAGGTCATTATGCATCCACATCAAATGCTTTGCATTTTTCTCCACGCTGAATATATTTGAAAAGAAACCACTGTATCCCGAGAAATTAATAATGTAATCAAAATGAACATCACCATAACAGCGCTTGTATTCAAGTTCAAATACTTCTTTAGGAAACATCGGATCATTATCTGCCTCTATTATGTTATATTCCTTGCAATATTCTACTTTGGCACTTTCCTCAAGGGTAACAACCACAGTTCCTTTTCTTGCTAAAGCACGTACATTTTCATTAATCTTAAAATATATGGTCTTGTCTCCCGGTGCAGCAATTGTATTAAGCGTCACATCATACTTGTCATAATCTATATTATTAAGAAGATTAAGAACAGATGTAGTTATTCCGTTAGGTTTCAGCACATCAACATGTATCAGGATCTTTGGCTTATCAGTCTTTAAGCTTATTGCATATTCTTCGTTTCCGTTAAATATGGCATCAACAACCTTCTCACATGATTTACCATCATACGGTGCTATAAACTTATCAACAGCTCTTTGATATTTTTCATACTCAAACATATCTTTATAACTGTCAATATCATTAGCCAGTTTACCTAACCACTCGCCAATATCAGACACTTTCTCCGATACCGGTCCCGGCAATTCATTTACCGAAAAATACAGACCTCTTTCTTCCATATAATTTTCAAGATCTGGAATATAGAAAAGTATAGGTCTTCCTGTAACAAGATAATCAAAGAAAATACTTGAATAATCACCAATCAGAATATCCGTAACAGACAAAAGTTCATTTGCATCAATATTGCCCGGCACACAATTCGGATTCAAAACTCCGTTTTTCTTCATTGCGTTGTATACAGCCTGATGCGGCTTAAACAAAATCTGATACTTATCCGGATCAACGTATTTATATAATTCATCTATAAATTCAAGATTGCTATCCACATCGATGTTAGGGTTACCAAAATCATTACCCTTCCATGTAGGTGCATAAAGCACAATCTTTTTATCCTTGCTTACATCAACTCCGTACATGGCAAGTCTGTCAATAAACTCATCCCTGTCAGTGTTACCAATTGTATCAAATCGCGGATATCCGGCTTCAACAATCTTACCTTCGTATATATTCTTAAGCTTATATGCTTTGGTATACATCTCCTGAGTCATAAATGAATCCGCCGATAGAATGTAATCATGCATAAAGAAGTTACGCAAAGTATTACCTATATCACCTGCATATCCCGGGATATCAAATCCCATCATTTTAAGTGGTATACCATGCCAGGTATTAATCATCACCTGTTCCGGTTTTTTTATAAAATATCTTGGTCCTGTTGAATTATCAAAAATATATTTTGACGTACTTAACGCTTCCATATACTCTGTTGAACCAAACTCAACAAAACTTACATTGGAATATTTACTGTACAACTTTTTCTCAACAGGATGATCGTCAAGAACATCAAGTACCCAAATATGCTTATAATCTTTGTACTCTTCTTTTCCAAGCAGGTACAAAAATACCGCATAAGGATTACAACACATACCTCTTCCATAGAACGATGTATACATTATTGTATGAGGGTCAACACTTGTCTTTTTTCTTATATTGGCATAATCAACTCTTTGCTTAAACTCGTATCTGTTCTTGTAGTTATATTCTGCCTTTTTTAAATAATAACTATAATCATTATCATTTGCACTCATTCTTCAAATCTCCTGATATTATTTGTTAAGATCCTGTTTTATCTGTGTAGTGCTTATCTCCGGAGTTCTAGGAAGGTACACAACCTCCACACCTTCTTCTTTAAGGAAATCAAACTTTCCTACCCAGTCGTCTCCCATTACAAAAGTGTCTATATGATATTCTTTCACGTCAGTCTTTTTCTGTTCCCAGTTCTCTTCCGGAATAACAAGATCAACGTATCTTATCGCCTCAAGTAAAGCTTTTCTCTGCTCGTAAGTAAAATAGCACTTTTTCTGTTTCATGTTCCAGTTAAATTCATCTGTAGATAAAACTACAACAAGATAATCTCCAAGTGCCTTTGCTCTTTTTAATAAGTTAATGTGACCATAGTGTAAAAGGTCAAATGTACCATATGTTATTACTCGCTTCATTCTATCTTTTCTCCTTTACCAATATACATTTTCATCTGTTACTTTTTATGCATACGTATGTCAAGTATAACACCATTGCCCTTAAAAAGCAATTCTAACTCCTTTCACCAAAAAACCTCTGTTTAAGTCTGTATTTTCTATCTGGCTTAAACAGAGGTTTAATTATCTTTATTAAACTGTTTATAGTTTGAAATATGTAACCGATTCCTGCAATGACTGTGCAATCTTCTTAGCATTGCCTATCTTTTTATTAATTATCTCAATGTTTTCATTAAGATCTTCCATTGATGCTGTTGTCTCTTCACAGCTTGTTGCATTTTCCTGCGAAAGTGCTGACAAGTTATTAATCTCATCTAATACAACATCTTTATTTTTATCAAGCTCTTCTGCCTTAATCTTAATATTTTCTACTGCATGCGCAGTCTCATTTATCTTGCTGTCAACATCCTCAAAACTTGTACTTACTTCCTCTAATACCGTTCCTTCGTTATCAACCGCTTCTTTAATAAGACCCGCTAAAGTAACATTATGCTCAGATTTTCTTACTATATTCTCTATAACTATCTGTATTTCCTTTGTTGATTTATCTGACTGATCTGCAAGGTCCTGAATGCTTGATGCAACTACTGCAAATCCTTTTCCGGCCTCTCCTGCTCTTGCTGCCTCAATTGATGCATTAAGACTTAACAGGTTGGTCTGACTTGCAATATTCGAAATTGCTTCTATCGCCTTGCTTATCTCATCTACAGCCTGACTTGATTCATTAATTCCCTTTATAATATCATTTGAAATTGAATATGTGTTCTTATTGGCCCTGATAAGGCTGTCAAGATTATTCTTGGCTTCTCTGCTGATATTAAGTCCCTCCTCCGAAGACTTATCTGCACTTTCAACAAGCTCACTTATACTTGTAATATCTCTTCCGAAATCATTCATGGTTACAACAGTATTTTGCACCGATTGTGCCATACTTTCAGTACTTCCGGCAAGATCTCCGACTACCTTAACAATCTCACCTGCAGCTGTAGTAGAAGCACCTATTCCCTCTGTAATATCTGCAACATTACCTGCAAGTTCCTCGGATTTACCGTTAACAAGTGATATAACATCATTAAAATTATTCTTAAGTTCTTCGTCTGCTTTAATCAGCACATCAATTTCTTTAATGGCACTATGAGCATCTACCTCAACACCAAGATTACCATTAGCAAGTTCATTGGTAGTCTTAGAAATCTTTGCAATAGGCTTCTTAATTCTAATTGATACCACGATTACCGTAACTGAACTTATAACAAGAATTATAAGACTTACTAAGAACAATCCTCTTAAAGATTTGTCTACATGCTTGTTAACTACGCTCTGTGGCATACCTGCAAATGCCATTCCAACCACTTTGTCATTAGCATTTCTTACTGGAGTATAATATACATAATATTCTGTATCCCCTATCTTCACACCGGAACTGTAATAATCCTCGCCCTCAAACACTTTCTTATATATATCTTCGTTAGCCTTTGTACCTTCAATTCTCTCATTATTCTCATCAACAATGGAAGTAATAAATCTTGTATCTCCCATAAAGAGCGTTAATTCTATATCCTGATCCTTAAGACTGTCTACATAACTGTGCTCATAGGTTGGTTCACCGGCAAAAATAATATCCCATGCATAATACTGGTCTAACCCTTCAGCTGCAACCTTAAGCCGATCGTACGCACCTCCTTCAAGACTGGCTTTCAATCTGAAAGCAGAAAAAACACAAAGAACTACTGCCGTAATCACCAATGGCAGCAATGTAATCAACATTAACTGAGTTAAATATCCAATTTTCTTCATTCGCAACCCTCACTTACAGTCATTAGTTTTTACTACAAGACACACCCATCTGCCTTGTCCATCGTAAGATTAATTATACCACTTTTTGTGATTAAAATATAGACTTTTGTGAATTATTGCGCTGTATTTCTTCCTCTTTTTTGCATTTTACATTCTTGCAATGCAAACCCCATCCACTGCGATGTCATCATCCCCAATTACAATATCCCCGATAACATTAAAGTCAGAAATCTGTCCGATACTCATATCTTCACATTTAGCACCAACCGACAGTTTAATCTTCATCTGTTCCATATCTATCATAATAACATCACCATATACCATGGAAACAGGAAAAGTGCCACACGTCAATTTATTATCTATCGCTATTCTCTGATTGGTAAACATCGAATTTTCATCATCTGCACATTCGAGCCAAACCTTGGACTCTTCCTTGACACACTCCATTTTATATGCCTGTCCGACTGCCTCAATGAGTTTTATCGTATCCAGCGCAATGTCCTTATATATTGCACCATCCTTTTTTAATAAATGAAGCTGCCATCTGGCCTTTCCATCCGAAAGTCTTGAATAACACTTTACAAGAATATCTTCCTCGTGTCCCGGCATATCACTAAGAAGCTTCATCTGTGGCAAAAACTGCTCATTATATACTAAATTCCATGAAAACATCTGATAAGTGCCATTATATAATAATCTGGTGTTCCATTTTCCTGTTTCTGAATCAAGACACCTTCCAACAAGCGATAAATCTTCACCCTCAATGTTGCAAAATGTTACTTCACTTCCAACAGGTACTCTTCCAAGATTTGTTTCATTTGCCATTACGGAATTTATATACTCCTGAAGTTCAGGATTTTTATTCATTGCGTTGTTAAGAACTATCTGATCGATTGCTGCCAAAACAAACCACAATAGAAGAACCACTAATCCCAAATTATGAATAAACGGACTAAATATCCCAATCAAAAGCAAAATGATTGCAATAAATCCTACATAGAAAAAATGCATCAGACTTAAAAAATATTTCATAATACGCATAAATAATTTGAATTTCATATAGTTACTTCTCTTTCGTTATTTTTTTAATCATTATTCTGACCGTTTTATATATTTATGCGCTTACCACTCAAACCCATCCGGAAACTCTGTTTCATAATACGCTTTACCATTCTTAACGCCCATTATAATAGTCACTCCCATATCTTCATAATCACTTCTTACCTCATAATCTGTCGGTTTAGCATCCCTAATCAGCTTCGCAAGTTCATTTGCTGCTTTCTCATAAATCTCTTCATTCGAAATTCCGCCAATTGCAGGACCGGAAGGTCCATAATACGCCTCCAGATATATAGTAGTTCCATCGTCTCTTTTAGCCTCAATAACATATGAAAGCAAATCCTCATTGTTATCTGTTATGTAATCTGAGTTGCCAAAAAGTGTGAGTAGTTGTCCAATGTACAGACTATGATACGACGAATCATGTGCCACGTCATCATATACTCCAAAAATTTTAGAGGTCCCTGCCGGCAGAAGATCTCTATCTGCTTTTTGAAACTGAAAATTACCCATTTGATGCACTTTTTCTTTATGTTCCTCTTTATCGTGTTTATTAGTAACTGTATTATCCATGTTCTCTGATTTGTTTTCCATAGTTTTATCCTCTCTGAAATTTTTAATCTTAACGCCATATACGCTTTTAATAGTATTTTATTCGCCCATGTTATTTCATAGGGTTCCAGAACCTCAAACACATGGATTTTCGTGAGTGCAAATTGGAATGTAAACATACCATACCTAACGTTTCGGACACAAGGTTGCCCGTAAAATAGCATCTAAACAAAATCATTTGAAAGTGCTATATTCCTACTTGCATTAAAATCTGCATTCTCTTCATATCCACATTTTATACATTTAAACTTCTCTTGTGTAGTCCTTTGTCCTTTTTCAATATTACCACATCTCTAACATCTTTGAGATGTATAATATGGTTTTACTTTACGTACAATAATTCCTTCCTTTTCTGCCTTATATGTTATATAATTCTGCAATTGATAATAGGACCAATTTCGTAACACAAAATCATCTGCATTATATCCGGACAAATCCTCTATGTTTATATATTTTGCATGATTTTTCAACGCAAACTCTATAACATTTTTGCTAATCATATGATTATAGCTCTGCACAAAATTATGTTCATAATTTTTATACTTCTCAAGAGCAGCCAATTTCTTTTTTCTTCCATGCCCACCTTTTGAATATTTCAAGTTTCCTTGAATCCTTCTTCGTTGTTGCTGCATTTGCGTTCTAACACGAACAAAATCCTCATAATGTCCAATATTCATACGTACATATTCACTGTTATTAAGCGAGCATACGGCTGGAATAGCAAGTCCTAAATCTACACCAACAACATTTTTCTCATTTAATTCATTTTTGTTTTTTGGTACTTGAATAGTAAGATTAAGAATGATACTTTTTTCATTAATCTGAATACTACTTCCTTGAACCTTGTATCTTTCTTCAAATATATTTTGTATTTCTTTCCTTAGGTATTCAGAATTATGTGGATTTCCCAATACCACCTCGAATCTAATATGATTGACCCAATCAATATATATTTTCAAATCAGGATTCATTATATTATCTAAAAATTCCTGGTAACTTTTATAATGATGACTAAACTTCAAATCTCTGCTTCTTGTACTTAGTGGAACAGTACGTTTATAATTTGTTACAGTTCTTTCTCCTCTTGCCAATCCATTCTTCAATGCAACAGAAAAATCTTGACTTACTTTTCTGATAGCAGAAGATTTCGTATCAACTCCTTTTGCAAATTCTATATTACTTAACAAAGGATTTGAATTACACAAAATCTCCTTTTGTGCTTTTTTAAACAAATCCGACTTAATATCTCTACCACACTCATAGTATTTTCCTATTAATTGTCCCATTAACAGATTCTGTGCCTGATATTGAGCATATTGTCCATTTCTAATGAATTCGTATACTCTATCAATTTCCTCTTTATCTCCAACAGGATAAAGTTTTATTTTTCGTAACATCGAAATTGTATTTGACATTTTCAACCCCATCTCAAACATTCGTTTCACTATATACAATACTATTGTATCATACATTACACATTGTATAAAGCAACAAATCTTTTTCCAGACAATCAATTCTTCCATATATTATCTTTTTATCTGCTTAATAATTCCATCCAATATTCTGCTGTCTAAAGGTTTTGTTGATGTTTCCATTGTAATATACAAATTATCTCCCAATATATATCCTGCTCTCGAATAAATTTGTATTTTTGACACTGCATTATTTGCATATTCTTCATTATCCATCAGACCAAAGTGCTCAAAAATAATATTTCTTCTATTTACCTCGTCTAATATCGTAAAATCCGGATAGAATGTTCCAAGCTGCACAACATCCAGTGGATATTCATATCTGTAAGCAATATTCTCTTTGAATAATTTATCTGCAATTATTTTTTCTGATTTTGAACGAACTCTTTCACCTCTGTCTGTATATATTTCAGCAGCATTTTCTTCAAATTGTTTGCCGATATACTCACACTGTTCCCACTCCTTTCTATACCTCTCATCATAAACTTCTATTGGATCCACAAGTCTTTGTTTTCCTTTACCAAGAAGCTTATAAGCATCTGATATGCTTGAGTTTTTTAAGCCCAATAGTGTTCTGTCCATTAATCTTAATCTCTTTTCAAGAATGACTTTCAGCTTTCTATAGTATTCACCTTGCACAATATTAACAGCTCTACCTTTTTCTACTTTTGATAAATAACGTCCATTAGTTCCATCATAACCTTCATCCCATATGTACAATTGAAGGAATTTACCTTTTGCTGATACTTTAATTCTTGCATGTTCAGAATTAAGTTGATCAAGTTCTGTATTAACTTTTTGTAATAATACTTCTGATTTCTTCTTTTCTTTAATTATTTCTTTTTCTAACCTATTCATTTTTTCTCCCACTTTCTTTAAGTTTTACTTTTTCATCTTTTTGACGTAATATGGCTTGCAACTCTTCTTAGGTGAATTCTTAGTACTCTTTATTCTTCTGCCTGCTTCTCTTTTTCACCTGTCACGGCTTCCCTCGCTTCTAAGGTGAATTTCTTGCGCTTTTCTGTCATCTCCTTTCTTCTCTTTTTCACCTGTCACGGCTTTCCTCGCTTCTAAGGTGAATTTCTTACTTTCTTCCACTTTCTCCTTCTTTCTATTTTTCACCTGTCACGGCTTTCCTTGCTTCTAAGGTGAATTTCTTGCGCTTTTCTGTCATCTCCTTCCTTCTCTTTTTCACCTGTCACGGCTTTCC
>CACXFB010000073.1 GCA_902766825.1 uncultured Lachnospiraceae bacterium | reverse complement strand
CATATTGTGAATACCTCAATTTAGGATGTAATTCCAAGCGGCAATTTTCAACCCATATTGTAAATACTTCAATTTTGGATGTAATTCACCCTGATAAACTACAACCTATAATATGAACTCTTGAATTTAGTCTGTAAATCCCGCAAAAAATCCGAGTCGATTCAACTTCCAGTCATCATCGATTCCAAATCAAGAAACCTCTGCAAACAAAATTTCAAAGTTAAAGTACAAAATAAAAAAACAAGCAAGAACACAGCTAAATACAAGCTACAAGAACAGTTAAAAACAAATATAAACCAAAATGCCAAGGCAACATAATGCCTTGGCATAATAACATCAAAATAATATCATAATAACATAATAACAGCATCAAAATATTATCATAACAACATCATAACAACATAATAATAACATAATAACAGCATCAAAATATTATCATAACAACATCATAATAACATCATAACGACAACACATAGGTCATTAATTAATCAATTAATTAATCAACACCTCATTACAAACTCTTCTTTAATATCTCAATCATCTTGTCCACGTCTTCTTTTGTTATGATAAGTGGTGGGACAAATCTCATGAGGTTTGCGCCTGCTGAGATGACGATAAGTCCGTTTTCATGACACTTTTTGATTGTGTCAATTACAGGCTTGTTGAACTGTAAGCCCTGCATGAAGCCTTTTCCACGTCGTTCAACGATGAAGTCGTACTCGTCTACGAGTTCGTTAAGCTTTTCTTCGAGATAAGCGCTTACCTTGCATACGTTGTCTAAGATGTCATGTTTTTCAAACATTTCGAAGACGCGGTTAACTGCTGCGCATGCAAATGGGTTACCGCCGTATGTTGTTCCATGGTCACCAGGTTTCATTGCTGCTGATACTTTTTCATTAGCGACAAATGCACCTACAGGTACACCGCAGCCGAGTGCTTTTGCTACTGTTACGATATCAGGCTTAATTCCGTAGTGCTCGTATGCGAACATCTTGCCTGTTCTACCCATTCCGCACTGGATTTCATCGAGGATGAGGACGATGTCATTGTCGTCGCAGATTTTTCTTACGCCCTTGATGAACTCATCTGTTGCAGGGTGGATTCCGCCTTCACCCTGAAGAGTTTCAAGGATGATTGCGCTTGTCTTTTCATTTACGAGAGCCTTAACGCTGTCAAGGTCGTTGTACTGTGCAAACACAACGCCACCGATAAGAGGCTTGAATGCTTCCTGGTATTTTGGCTGGCCTGTTACGGAAAGCGCACCGATACTTCTTCCGTGGAACGAATCATTCATTGCGATAATCTGCGAATCGTTAGTTCCGTTTTTCTCATAATAATATTTTCTCGCAAGCTTGATTGCACCTTCTATTGCTTCCGTTCCGCTGTTTGTGAAAAATACGCGGCTAAGACCTGTAGCTTTTACAATCTTTTTAGCTGCTTCGATTGCAGGTACGTTGTAGAAAAGATTTGAAGTGTGAATGATTTTATCTATCTGGTCTTTGAGGGCACTGTTGTACTCTTCGTTACCGTATCCAAATGCGAAAACCGCGATTCCCGCTGCAAAATCAAGATATTCCTTACCATCAGTGTCATACAGATTAACTCCTTTTCCGTAATCAAATACGATTGGGAATCTGCTGTATGCCTGCATTAAAACTTCATCAGCTTCATTAATATAATTCTTCATTTTCAAGCCCTCCGTCATCTTTAATTATTGCGGTACCAATACCTTTGTTGGTAAAGAACTCAAGTAACAGACAATGTTCTCTTCTTCCATCAAGAATATGGACTCTCTCAACACCATTTTCTACGGCATCAACACAGTTGTTAAGCTTTGGAATCATTCCGCCGCCTACTATTCCGTCTGAGATAAGCTTCTTAGCTGATGCAAGAGTAAGTATGGAAATGAGTGAATCAGGATCATCAACATCTCTTCTTACCCCTTCGATATCAGTAAGGAATGCAAGCTTCTCTGCACCGATTGCCTTAGCTATCGCACAAGCGGCATCATCGGCATTGATGTTATAAGTATTAAAATCATCACCAAGACCAAGTGGTGCGATAACAGGAATAAATCCGTCTTCAATAAGTGTATCAACAAGATTTGTATGTACGCAGGTAACATCACCTACAAATCCGATATCTTCGCCACCGGCAAGTTTCTTTTCAACTTTTAAAAGGTGTCCGTCTTTTCCTGAGATTCCGACAGCCTTCACACCAAGCTTTTCAAGCTTTGCAACAAGACTCTTGTTAACTTTGTTAAGAACCATCTCTGCAACTTCAACAGTATTTTCATCAGTTACACGAAGTCCCTGAACAAATCTTGTCTCCATTCCGACTTTGTCAATCCACTTGCTTATTTCCTTACCGCCGCCATGAACGATAATAGGTTCCATTCCGACAAGCTTTAAGAGTGCAACGTCTTTAATAACGCTGTCCTGAAGCTGCTCATCTACCATGGCGCTTCCGCCGTACTTTACAACAACCTTCTTGTTATTGAATTTCTGAATGTAAGGCAAAGCCTCAATAAGTGTATTTGCCTTAAACAATAATGTGTCCATGCTGTCTAAATTACTCATGATAAAATGTCCTTTCCGTAAATCTGTGAACGCTAAACTGTGTCATTTTCGTCAATCACTATAAGTTAATCATTATAAGTCAATCCTATAAGTTAATCACTATAATTCAATCACTATAATTCAATCATAGAAATAAATCTATAAACGATAATCACCATTAGACTCTATGTCTTTAAGAACGATAATCACCGTTGATCTTTACATAATCATAACTAAGGTCGCAGCCCCATGCAACTGCCTCGCTGCTGCCGGCATGCATATCAACAAGTGCTGTTATCTCATTTTCAAGGAGAACCTTCTTGGCAACGTCTTCATCGAACTCAAGCATTGCTCCCTGCTTAAACAAATCGATGCTTCCGGCAGGACTTACAATTGTAAGGTCAACTTTCTCAGGATCAAAATCAACTCCGCTGTATCCAAGCGCACAAAGAATTCTTCCGCCGTTGGCATCCGCACCGAATATCGCTGTCTTAACAAGGTTAGAACTGATAACCGACTTGGCAAGAACAGCCGCATCCTCGTAGGTGGCCGCATTCATAACCTTTGTCTCAAAAAGTCTTGTAGCGCCCTCGCCGTCAGATGCCATAAGCTTTGCAAGCGAAGTCATGACATACTCAAGAGCCTCCTCAAAAGCCTTGTAGTCATCATTTTCACAATCAATAACCTTGTTGCCGGCAAGTCCGTTCGCCATAACGCAGAATGTATCATTTGTCGATGTATCCCTGTCAACGCTTATCATGTTAAATGTCTTGGCAACAAGCTTTGAAACAACCTTCTGAAGCATTTCCTTAGTAATTGCGACATCTGTTGTAACAAGTGAAAGCATGGTTGCCATGTTAGGATGAATCATTCCGGAACCTTTACTCATTCCGCCAAGCTTAACTTCTTTTCCATCTATGGTAAATGATGCCGCAAATTCCTTCTTAACCGTATCAGTTGTCATAATCGCCTTAGCTGCCTTAGTGCCGGCTTCCACCGTATCATCAAGAGCATCGGTAAATAATTTCACTCCGTTTTGAACCCTGTCAACCGGAAGCTGCATTCCGATAACACCGGTAGAACATGTAAGAACTTCATATTTATCAAATCCGAATGTATCCGCAACAGCCTGTGCCATCGCCTCATTGGCCTCATCGCCCTTAGGACCCGTTGCCGCATTTGCGATTCCACTATTTAAAACCATAGCTCTTACACACTGTTTCTCATCTACAATCTTCTTGCTCCATTTTACAGGAGCTGATTTAACAACATTAGTTGTAAATGTTCCCGCAACAACTGCAGGTACTTCAGAAATAACAAGTGCCATGTCATCACGTCCGCTGTACTTAATTCCCGCAGCCACAGCACCGGCTTTATATCCTTTTGCAACCGTTACACCGCCATTAATCTTTTCCATACTGGTCATCCTTTCTAACAATTATTTCACATCATTGTATGTCACTATATTATCATGATTAATTATATAATCATATGTATTTAGGTCTTCTCTGGTCTCCCATCCTGAATCTTTCCAGAAATGATTACCGTTATCGTTACTTGAAAATGCAACCAGTGTCGCCTTGCTTATTCCTTCGCGCGCAAGACCTTCGATGCATTTTTTCCACATCTTCGTACCGATACTCTTCTTTCTGTATTCCTTTGCAACACATACGTGGTTAAGATATCCTCTTCTTCCATCGTGACCGCAAAGAATAGATCCCACAATCTTACCGTCACATTCAGCAACTACGCTAAGGTCCGGATTTCTTAAAAGGAATTTCTCAATACCCTGTCTGGAATCGTCAATGCTTCTGATTGCGAATCCTTCGATTCCAAGCCAAAGCTCATAAACTTTATCATAATCATCTATTGTCATATATCTGATATTCATCCGGTCACCTCGCTTTTAAATCTTCTTATAATATTGCTTCTAAATGTGAGAAAAATCAACAGCTACAAATAATTATACTGCTTCTTATGGGAATAATGGAACAATCTTTAATCCTTTATTTTCTTCAAGACCAAACATGATATTCATGTTCTGGACTGCCTGTCCTGCTGCACCCTTAACAAGGTTGTCCATGGCACCCATCATGATGATTCTTCCTGTTCTTTCATCAATCTTGAAGTTAACATCAACAAAGTTGCTTCCCTCAACCCATCTTGTCTGAGGACAAACATCCTTTTCAAGAACTCTTACGAAATACTCATTTTCATAATATTTATCATATACAGCCTTAACCTGCTCGTAAGTAACCTTCTCTTTAAGATTAGCATATGCAGTGATGAGAATTCCTCTGTTCATAGGAACAAGGTGAGGTGTGAAGTTAAGCATAACTTTAGTACCTGCAGCATATGAAAGCTGCTCTTCAATCTCAGGTGTGTGTCTGTGAACTGCAACACCATATGCCTTAATACTCTCATTAACCTCACAGAAAAGATTATCTGTCTTAGCACCACGTCCTGCACCTGAAGTACCTGACTTTGCATCAATTATAATGCTGTGAGGATCAATAAGTCCTTCCTTTAATAAAGGATAGATTGAAAGAGTTGAACATGTAGGGTAACATCCCGGATTAGCAATAAGTCTTGCATTCTTAATGTCAGCTCTGTTAATCTCGCAAAGTCCATATACAGCTTCATCTATAAACTGTGGACTCTTATGTTCAAGCTTATACCATTCTTCATAGGTAGCAACATCTTTTATTCTAAAGTCTGCACTCAAATCTATAATCTTTGTCTTAGACAAAATGTTCTCATTAACAAGCGAAGCACAAAGCCCCTGAGGTGTTGCAGTGAAAATAACATCAGCCATATCAGCAAGAGCTTCCATGTTATCATCCATACACTTTGCATCCACAAGTTTAACCATGTTACCAAATACATCGCTAAATTTCTTATCAATATAACTTCTTGAGCCGTACCATACAATCTCTACATCATCTCTCATAAGAAGAAGTCTTACAAGTTCTGCTCCTGCATATCCTGTTGCACCGATAATACCTACCTTAATCATATAAGCAATCATCCTTTCTCTATTCTTCAACTATTAATGTTATGCATAAAAATGCATGTAAATCGAAATAATGTTTATAATTATACATTCATTCGTTTCGTTATTCAATATCAAATTATAATAAAATCATATATTTTTTCAAATTATTTTAATTTATTTTATATGCTTGCATGATTTACTGCCATGATGTATATTTATTATATCTGCGGGCGACTGATATGCCTGTTATCATGTATTTTTATGCCAAATGGCAGAACGGAGGAAAATATGAAAGAGAAAGTTGTACTTGCCTATTCCGGCGGACTTGACACAACAGCCATTATTCCATGGTTAAAGGAAAACTATAATTATGATGTTATCTGCGTATGTATCGACTGCGGTCAGGGCGAAGAGCTTGACGGACTTGAAGAACGCGCAAAGGCTTGCGGAGCTGCAAAGCTTTACATCGAAGATGTTGTAGATGAATTCTGCGACGACTTTATCGTTCCTTGCGTTCAGGCTAACGCAATATACGAGAACAAATACCTTCTTGGTACTTCTATGGCAAGACCTGTTATCACTAAGAGACTTGTTGAAATTGCACGTAAAGAAGGTGCTGTTGCAATTTGTCACGGTGCTACAGGAAAAGGTAATGACCAGATTCGTTTTGAGCTTGGTATCAAATCACTCGCTCCTGACATCAAGGTTATCGCTCCTTGGAGAAATGATTTATGGACACTTCAGTCACGTGAAGATGAGATTGAATACTGCAAGCAGCATGGAATCAACCTCACATTCTCACCTGATTCAAGCTACAGCCGTGACAGAAACATCTGGCACATCAGCCACGAAGGACTTGAGCTTGAAGATCCATCACTTGAGCCTAACTATGATCACCTTCTCGTACTTTCAACAACACCAGAAAAGGCACCTGATGAGCCTGAGTATGCGACAATGACATTTGAAGCAGGTGTTCCAAAGTCAGTTAACGGAAAAGAGATGAAGGTTTCTGATATCATCAGAACACTTAACCAGCTCGGCGGAAAACACGGAATCGGTATTGTAGATATCGTTGAGAACCGTGTAGTTGGTATGAAGTCACGTGGTGTATACGAGACACCAGGTGGAACAATTCTTATGGAAGCTCATCAGCAGCTTGAAGAACTTGTACTTGACCGTGACACAACAGCAGTTAAGAAAGATCTTGCTAACAGACTTTCACAGGTTGTATACGAAGGAAAATGGTTCACACCACTTTGCGAATCAATCATCGCATTCGTTAAGACAACTCAGAAATATGTAACAGGTGAAGTTAAATTCAAACTTTACAAAGGAACAATCACAAAAGCAGGAACAACTTCTCCATATTCACTCTACAACGAAAGCATCGCATCATTTACAACAGGTGATATGTATGATCATCATGATGCAGAAGGATTCATCAACTTATTCGGACTTTCATGCAAGGTTCGTGCAATGAAGATGCTTGAAGTTGAATCTAATAAGAAGTAATATAATGGGTTTGTGAAGCATATAGATATTGCAAGGGAATCCCCGGTGACTTTGTCACCGGGGATTTTCTTGTTTATTTCATT
>CACXFB010000072.1 GCA_902766825.1 uncultured Lachnospiraceae bacterium | reverse complement strand
TCTGCGCGGGATGCAGCTGGTCAAGCGCGGCGGCTTCCTTGCAACCTGTTCCTGCTCGCACTTCATGGAGCCGGGGCTGTTTGCGGATACCATCGCCGCGGCGGCCAAAGATGCAGGAAGAACGCTGCGACAGGTCGAGTTCCGGACCCAGGCGCCGGATCATCCGATCCTGTGGGCAGAATCCGATTCCTATTACCTGAAGTTCTATCTGTTCCAGGTCCTGTAAAGAACCAAAAGCGAATAACAAATGAGGAGCATTTTTCACAAATGCTCCTTTTTTTCTTCACAATCCCTTCACAATTTGGAACTATCATTTCTCTTGAAAAGAAAAGAGAAGCAGCCGGAAGGCTGCAGAAGATAGAAGGAGGCACATCATGGAAGATTACAGAGATGAATATTTAAATGAAGTGCAGCACGCGGAGATGAATACAGAGGCGAATGCAGAAGCAACTGCTTCAATGAAGAAAACAAAAAGACACAGCGGCAGAAAAGTGGCGGCGTGGATCCTTGCAGGTGCAATGGTGATCGGAGCTGCCGGCGGCGGTGTGGCAGTCGGAAAGAGCCTGGCAGTGAGGGAAGGAACGACGGTCGCTGCTGCGACAGAGACAGGCAGAGGAACAATGTCGGCGAACGGTACGCTCCAGGCAGCCGTGAATGACACGGATTCCGGGAATGCGGTGACCTTGACCGTGACCGGCGGCCATGATGACAGCGAGACACCGGTTGCCACGGTGACGGATGTCTCCGGCGTTGTGGAGAATGTGATGCCGTCGATCGTTTCCATCGATAATATGATGAATGTCCAGATGAATTTCTGGGGCAGGATCTATACACAGCAGGCCGGCGGCAGTGGATCGGGTATCATCATCGGACAGAATGATCAGGAACTGCTGATCGTCACCAACAACCACGTGATCGCAGAAGCGGATGGCGCGACAGACCAGACCTTGACCGTTACCTTCGGCGATGAGACAACCGCACCGGCAAAGGTGGTCGGCGCAGCATCCAGCTACGATCTGGCGGTCATTTCCGTCGACCTCTCCGAAGTAACCGATGAGACAAAGGACTACATCAAGGTTGCTACCCTCGGTAATTCGGATGAACTGAAGGTCGGACAGATGGCCATCGCCATCGGTAACGCACTGGGTTATGGACAGTCTACAACTGTAGGATATATCAGTGCGCTGAACCGTGAGATGTCTACAGAAGACTACACCCTGAAACTGATCCAGACCGATGCAGCCATCAACCCGGGGAACTCCGGCGGCGCACTGCTGAACATCTACGGCGAAGTCATCGGTATTAACTCGGCGAAGTATTCGGATGAGAGCGTCGAGGGCATGGGTTTCGCCATCCCGATCTCGACAGCTATCCCGATCATCGAAAACCTGATGACCCGTGAACAGGTTGCCGAAGAAGACCGTGCATATCTGGGTATCGTCGGGAACGATGTCACCGAGAACTTCCATAAGACATATGGACTTCCGATCGGTGTCTATGTCGTGGAAGTGGCAGAGGACAGCCCGGCTGAAAAAGCAGGCCTGAAGATGGGAGATGTCATCACAGGATTTAACGGGATGAAGATCACCTCCATGGAAGAACTGCAGGAAGAGCTTGCTTACCAGAAAGCAGGGTCGGTCATCACGCTGAACGTATCCGTCTACAATGCCGGCAAATACAAAGAGAAGACCGTCACGATTACGCTTGGTGCAAGAAGTGAGGTTGAAGGACTGTCGTAATGGAATCGAAGTCGTAATCGAATCGATATAGAAAAATAAATTAAACCGGGCAGGGCAGCAACCCTGTCCGGGAAACAAAAAAAGAAGCATCACATCGATGCTTCTTTTTTTAGCCCTGGGCAAAAAATAAGAGCGCGAGACGGGACTCGAACCCGCGACCCCAACCTTGGCAAGGTTGTGCTCCACCAACTGAGCCACTCGCGCATAATCTGTTTGTCACTCGGAAGTTTTTTTACTATGTCCTTGCGACATTGAATATGATACCACGGTGTATATACTTTGTCAACAGCTTTTTTAAATTTTTTTATGTTTTTTAAATTATTTATTTATTCAAAAGAATATCCCGTAAAAACTGACATTTTTACGGGATATTCTTTTTAGTAAGACAAAATATAAAGAAAGGATTAATTTATGAATAATTTACTCGTCGTCTTAACCAATCTGGAACTTAGCAATGTTACTGTTCATCTCATCAGACATTGAATGTAAATCAACTGCCTGGCGTGATACTTCATCCATTGTCGCTGTAAGTTCCTGAGTAGATGCTGCAGTCTCCTGTGTAGCTGCCGCATTATCTGTTGCAATTACATTAAGATTATCAACTGCAACTATTACTCTTTCTTTAGCATTCTCAAGGTGTCCTGCAGCATTCGCAATACTGTCAACAGCTACCTTTGATTCTCTTATGCTCTTATTTACATTAAGGAATACTTCCTTGGTCTTTTCAATCTTAGCATTCTGTGCTTCTATAATGTCATTTACGGAATCCATTGTTCTAACCGCATTCTGTGAATCAACAAGAAGTGTAGAAACTATCTCATCAATATCCTCGGTAGATTTGTTGGATTGTTCTGAAAGGACTTTTATCTGCTCTGCAACAACCGCAAATCCTTTACCGCTCTCTCCTGCTCTTGCAGCCTCTATTGAAGCGTTAAGTGAAAGAAGATTGGTCTCATCAGCTATCGAAGCAATAAGTGATACTGCCTGACGAATAAGCTGTGCAGATTCATTGGTTGTATTAGTCTGCTTATAAATGATTGCAATCTCTTCTTTAACTCTCTCGGTAATCTCCTCAAGTTCTTCAACTATTCTTGCACCTTCATCACCAAGTTCATTAAGATGTGCCGAATTACTGTTAAGCTTATCAACCATGTCTGTCGTCTGAGCGATTCTCATGCTAATCTTATCAACTTCTTCAGCAACCTTTTGTGTCTCACCGGCCTGCTGTGTTGCGCTCTCAGCCATGTCGCCCATAGCTTTGGCAACTTCATCAAGTGTTGTAGCTGTCTGAACCGACATTCCGTCCAACTGTCCTGCTGAATCACCAAGATTTTCTGCTGTGGCATTAACCTGTCCTATAAGCACTCTAAGCGAATACGTTACATTCTGAACATTCTGAGCCATACGTCCTATCTCGTCTCTTCTCATAACGTCTCTTGCTGCCATCTGTGCTGTAAGATCTCCTTCTGCCGTACGTTCAAGTATTACAATTATACGCTTAATAGCATTAACCATTCGTGACGTCAGCATGGTAACCACAATGAACGCAACAATTATAATAAGGAGCTCGCCAAGAGCCATCCACATCATAACTCTTGATACTCTGACATCCGCATTCATCTTGGTTAACTCTAAATATTCAAATCCGTTCATCACTGTTGCCATAATGAAAAGGGGGATCATTGCTATAAGTGTTATTTTGATCTTTAAACTTTTCTTCATATATAGTACTTCCTCTTTTCTTCATTATTTATTAAGATAATCAGATAGTTCCGATATCAAAAAAGCTAAATTAAATTATAATCATTATAACACTAACCGACGTTAAATTAAACAAAAATAACGCCGGTTTTTAATTTTTTTTGTATTAAATTTTAATTATTGCTACATTTTACTTGAAGTATTCAACACCTGATTCAAAAATAAGCTGATTCTGGTCACCTGTAATATTAAGCGCAACACCGTCTCCGCATCTTTCAGAATGTGCCATCTTACCAAGTACTCTTCCGTCAGGGCTTGTGATACCCTCGATTGCAAAGTAAGAACCGTTAGGGTTGAAATCCTCATTCATTGTAAGGTTACCGTCAGCATCCACATACTGTGTAGCTATCTGGCCGTTATCTGCAAGTTTCTTAATCCATTCATCACTTGCAACAAATCTTCCCTCACCGTGAGATGCAGGAATTGAATATACCTTACCAACCTCAGCTTTAGCAAGCCATGGTGACTTGTTACTTACAACCTTTGTATAAACTGATTTTGAAATATGACGTCCGATACTGTTAGTTGTAAGTGTAGGTGAATTACTCATCTGAGGAGTAATCTTTCCGTAAGGAACAAGACCAAGCTTAATGAGTGCCTGGAATCCGTTACAAATACCAAGTGCAAGTCCGTCTCTTTCCTCAAGAAGTTTATCTACAGCTTCCTTTATCTTCTCATTTCTAAATGCAGTTGCTATGAACTTACCTGAACCATCAGGCTCATCACCAGCTGAGAATCCGCCAGGGAACATAAGAATCTGTGCATCACTTATGTTCTTTGTGAAAAGTTCTACAGAATCTTTAATGTCAGCTGCATCAAGGTTCTTAAATACAGTAACGCATACATCCGCTCCTGCTCTTTCAAATGCTTTTGCAGTATCGTATTCGCAGTTAGTACCAGGGAATACAGGAATAAATACCTTTGGTCTTGCAATCTTATTCTTTGCTATAATAATGCTTCCTGCATCATAAAGCTTTTCTTCAAGTTTAACCTGCTCAACGCCTGACTGTGTAGGATATACTTTTTCAAGTGTCAGGTTGTATGCCTCAAGTGCTTCATCCATTGTTATTGTTACACCTGCATATTCAAACTTGCTTTCATCTGTAACCGCACCGATAACCTTTGCCTCAAGTCCTGCTGCTGCAAATTCTTCAACAAGCTTAGCTGCATCGTCTTTGTTCATCTCGACAATAAGTTCACCATATGCCGGCTTAACAAGTTCTTTAGCATCAGTACATTTATCACATAACTTCACACCAAGCTTATTACCAAATGCCATCTTTGAAACAGCCTCAATAATTCCGCCGTAACCGATAGCATATGAAGCTTCAAATCTGCCTTCATGGGCAGCCTTTGTAAATGCTGCATAAAGCTTCTTAGCATATTCAAAATCAGGAAGATCGTATTCGTCTTTCTTAATAGTGAATCTTACAATTGAATCTCCTGCTTTCTTAAACTCAGGTGTTACAACGTCTTGAATCTTAGCAACATCAACAGCGAATGAAACAAGTGTTGGAGGTACGCTTATGTCACCGAATGTTCCTGACATACTGTCTTTTCCACCGATTGAAGGAAGTCCAAGCTTAATCTGTGCATCATATGAACCTAAAAGTGCTGATAATGGTTCACCCCAGTTCTTAGGATCAGTTCCAAGTCTCTTAAAGTACTCCTGGAATGTAAATCTGATCTTATCATATTCACCGCCTGCAGCAACAATCTTTGCAACAGATGAAAGAACTGCATACTGAGAACCATGGTATGGTGACCATCCGGAAAGGAACGGATCAAATCCATAACTCATCATTGTTACTGTATCGCACTTTCCTTCAAGAACAGGAAGCTTAGCAATCATTGTCTGTGTTGGTGTAAGCTGATATTTACCACCATATGGCATTGTAACTGTTGCAGCTCCGATAGAACTGTCAAACATCTCAACCAGACCCTTTTGTGAACATACGTTAAGGTCATTTAATGTATTTAACCATAAGCTCTTAACATCCTTAGAATCGCCGTACACATCGTTATGTGTAGGAGCTTTTCTTGTCTCAAAGTAATTGTTGTCTTTGCTTGGCATGCTAACTACTGCTGTAGTCTCCTGATGAGCTCCGTTTGTATCAAGAAATGCTCTTGAAATATTTACAATCTCTTTTCCTCTCCACTTAAGTACAAGTCTTGGACTCTCTGTAACAACCGCAACAACTACTGCTTCAAGGTTTTCTTCTTTTGCGAATGCAAGCATCTTATCAACATCTTTAGGATCAACAACGATTGCCATTCTCTCCTGAGACTCTGATATTGCAAGCTCTGTTCCATCAAGACCTGCATATTTTTTAGGTACTTTATCAAGGTCGATATCAAGTCCCGGTGCAAGTTCTCCGATTGCAACTGATACACCGCCGGCACCGAAGTCGTTACACTTCTTAATAATGCAGCTTACTTCCTCGCGTCTGAAAAGTCTCTGAATCTTTCTTTCTGTAGGTGCATTACCTTTCTGAACCTCAGCTCCGCAAGTATTGATTGACTCAACAGTATGTGCCTTTGATGAACCTGTAGCTCCACCACAGCCGTCACGACCTGTACGTCCACCAAGGAGAATAATGATATCTCCAGGATCCGAATTTTCTCTTATAACATTTTTTCTTGGAGCTGCACCCATTACAGCGCCGATTTCCATTCTCTTTGCAACATAATCAGGATGATAAATCTCATTTACAAGACCTGTTGCAAGACCAATCTGGTTACCGTATGAGCTGTAACCAGAAGCTGCTCCCGTAACAATCTTTCTCTGTGGGAGTTTACCCTGCATAGTATCCTTAACTGAAACAGTAGGATCGGCAGCACCTGTTACACGCATTGCCTGATATACATATCCTCTTCCTGAAAGCGGATCTCTTATGGCACCACCAAGACATGTTGCAGCACCACCGAAAGGTTCAATCTCTGTAGGATGGTTATGAGTCTCATTTTTAAAGAACACAAGCCATTCTTCTGTCTTACCGTCTATCTCAACAGGAACAACTATTGAACAAGCGTTAATCTCATCAGACACTTCCATATCCTCAAGTTTGCCCTGTGCACGAAGCATCTTCATTCCCATTAAAGCTATATCCATAAGGCAGATGAATTTATCATCTCTTCCTTTATAGAGATTCTGCATGTCTGACTTATAATTGTTGAATGTATCTTCAATAGGCTTTTTGTAATATCCGTCCTCAAACTTAACATCAGTAAGCTCTGTTGAAAATGTTGTATGACGGCAATGATCTGACCAGTATGTGTCAAGAACACGAATCTCTGTCATAGATGGGTCTCTGTTTTCTTCATTCTTAAAATAATTCTGGATGTGAAGGAAATCCTTAAATGTCATTGCAAGTCCAAGGCTGTCATATAATGCTTTAAGATCATTTTCAGCCATATCCTTGAAACCGTCAAATATCTTAACATCCTCCGGCTCATCAAATACAGTCACAAGAGTCTGTGGCTTGTTCTCATCTGTCTGTCTTGAATCTACAGGGTTGATACAATGTTCCTTAATCTTATCGAATTCTTCATCACTGATGTTACCTGATAAAACATATGTTGTTGCAGATTTAATAACAGGCTCTTCATCAGCACTTAAAAGCTTAACACACTGCATAGCCGAGTCAGCTCTCTGATCAAACTGTCCCGGAAGATACTCTACTGAAAAAACCTTATCTGTTTCTTCTGCAGGAAACTCTTCTTCATACAAAAAATCAACAGGCGGCTCTGAAAAAACCGTTCCCTTTGCAAGGTCATAAGTACTATCTGCTACATTTTCAATATCGTATCTTACAAGTACTCTGACATTATTAAGTCCCTTGATTCCAAGGTACTTTCTGACTTCCGCCTTAAGCTCTCCTGCTTTGACAGCATACTCAGGCTTTTTTTCAACATAGATTCTCTTAACGCTCATGTGTTGTCCTCCGTTTTTAATATTTTAAAATGAATCACGATGTGATTTATAACATTGTGAATCCACTTTGGTTTCTAGTAATATTCTAACACGTTTTATTTATAAGTTAAATTAATAATTTTAATTTCATTAATAAGTATATCTAATAAACAAAACAGACAGAACAATACGATTTTTATGTCGTATCATTCTGCCTTTAATTGTTACTTATTCTTCTTTGCAGGATCTTCTAAAATTCCAAATGCCTTAAGGTACTCATCTTCAATAAGTGTAAGCTGTTCAACGTCAATCTCTTTCCATACATCATCGTTGACAGTACATTTGTAATCGCCTTCTTTTTGCTTTTCAAGCCATTCATCATACTGCTTGTTCTCTTCTTCAGTCTTATCACTCTCAAGCTTAGAATCGTAAACAGATGTTGATGTATTGCTCTCAAGTCTTGCAACATAGTAATAACCATCAGCTTCAAAAACTTCTGTAAGTGCTCCTACATTGTAATTGTACATTGTCTTAATGAGGTTCTCATTAGAAGTTGCCTCTGAAGAAGGCTCTGCGGTTGCATCATCATCTGCAGCCTCGCTATCTTCATCTTTACTTTCATCATCTTTAGTCTCTGAATCCTCAGTCTTACCTGCATCGGCTGTATTCTCAGTATCAGCATCCTTAACCTCAGATGTATTCTCTGCTTCTGCCTCTTTTGCTTCCTTCTCGTCCTTAGCTACAAGCGCCTTATAGTCACCGACTGTAAATGTGTATGTGTCTGTCTCAACACCCTGATCCGCAAAATCAAGTGACGCTTCCTGGAAACCTGTTCCGCTCTCAATCTTTGCACGCAACTGCTCAAGGGCATCATTAGCTGCTGCCTTTTCATCTTCAGTCTTATCAACACTTGTTCCGTCATCCTGTGTCGTTGTCAAAGGAATTCTTGCGTATGAAACTTCATATCCTCTGTATTCATTATCAAAATCATAATTCTCTTTGAACTGATCGGTAGTTACTCCAAAGCTTTCAATCAAAGCCTGTTTGTATTCATCAGATATATGAACTACTGTCTGATATTTTACAAAATCATCTTCAGTAAATCCTGTCTTCTTAATTGACTTATCTGACATACATTCTATAAGAGCCTTGGCATTACTCTCAAGTGCTGATTTTTCGTCATCACTAAGTTCGTAATCACCTGTCTTTTCGCCTTCATAATACAATATATAATCTTCAATTGCATCATTAAGAGCCTTTTCTTTAGCAGCTTCGCTGTTAGTTTTACTGTCATCATCATAGCTTGTATCTGACCAGTATGAATCAGATATTCCAAGCATCTTATAATAATAATTACTTGTCTGTCCTGAGAATTCCTCAAAGAAAATGTAAGGCTTAATCTCATTCATATAAAGTTTATTGTCACCTAATGTCACTACAAGCGCTTCCTTTGCATTAGAAGGACTTGCGTAATTCTTTCCACAACCTCCAAGCATTGATGAACCTGCTACCATTCCTGCAGCAAGTACAACTGCTGTTATTCTTTTTGATTTATTAACTCCATGCTTATGCATCATCCTTTATCTTCCTCCATATACAAAATAAATCACTAGAATATTATAGTTATTACTTGGTAAAAAATCAATCATGTATTTGTATACTTTTCCATTTATCATTGATTACCTGAATCTGATGATCTTTTTGCAATTCCTCAAAATCTTCATTAAAGAGCTGTCTTCTGTAGTTTCTATCCAGTTCATTTGCAATGGTTCCATATTCATCATCACTAAGTTCCTTAATTTCATCCTGTGAGTATGTATTTTTCATAAGTTCATCCTTATCAACATCATAAAGCCCTGCAACTTCATCATAATACATATCCGCCAATGTCCATTTCCTGAGTATTGTTGCGTATGCTTCTTTTGTAAGAGAGTACTCTTCTATTGCTTCCTGTCCGACCTCTTCCATTTTCTTTTCTGCCTCTTCCTCAAAAAAGCTGTTGTCTTCAATTTTATAATCTTTTGCGGTAAGGGCATGTTTATACATTATCTCATAATAATATACCATATCAACAACCTGTGTTCTAAGTGCTTCTTCCACTGTCTGCCCTTCATCATTTGCAATAGCTTCATAATATGATTTTCCTGTTTCATTTTCATAAGCTTTTACATCTTCCTTTATGCTGTCAGCAAGCATATATACATACCATCTTGCTTCTGCTGCAGTAATGTTTGTATCATCAATCACAAATACTGTCTCATCATTTGCAACAGCTGCTACATTATTCTCTTTTGATCCATCCATACTTGTTGCAACATCTTTATTGTCACTTGTTTTTTTTGCGTCATCCTTACTGCATCCGGCAGCAAAAAAAGCTGCACTTGCCACGAGGGTAAGTGCAAATGCGACCTTTTTTATAGCCGGTAAACTACCTTTTTGTCTGTTATTTTTATCAAATATTTTTAACATCATTTTTTACCTTCCAATAATATATCAAGAAAATATTTTGCGACTCCGGCAACCGGAACCGACTGGCTGTATGCGGCCACAAGTTTTCTTGGCGTAATGCTTTCTTCCAGACTTATTTTCTTTAATCCATCAGGCATAGGGTCAAGACAATAATCAGGAACAAATGCTATACCAAGTCCTATTTTTGCAAGATCAATAAGCAAGTCATTACTGCTGATTTCAATTTCAGGAACAAGATCAATTCCCTTCTTTAAAAATATGTCATGAAGAAATGTACTTGTGGCAGTACTTCTGTCAAGCATCATAAGCGGAAGTTCCTTAAGTTCCTCATATGTAAGTTTTTTATCAAACACATTATATGCGCTTTCACTTGCAACAAACTCATCTGTAAATTCCATTATATCAACAACTGCCGAATCAGCAGGAAGCTTGGCATTAGGATAGTTGGTAATAATCAAATCAACCTCATTACTGCTAAGATACTGCGCGCATCTTGCCGATGTTCCGTTCTTAACACTAATCTGTACTTTAGGGTAAGCTTCATGGAACTTATTAAGATACGGTACAAGATAATAACGGCATATCGTATCACTTGCTGCAATTCTTATCTGACCTCCGTCAGGATTACCCGAATTATAAATCTGAGCTTCACCATGAATTATAAGATTCACAGCTGATTCAATATGTTTATATAACAGCTCACCTTCTTTTGTCAACATAACTTTCTTTGTGCTACGCACAAAAAGCTTCTGACCGAGTTTCTTTTCAAGAGTCTTAATCGACTGGCTGACTGCTGATTGTGAAATATACAGACTCCTTGATGCTTCTGAAAAGCTAAGTGTCTTTCCAACATAGTAAAATACCTTATAAAGTTCGTAGTTAATATCCACTGGCTGCATAGCAAAAACCTCCTTAACTATTCTTTTTTCGGGTTCATGTTGTTACAATGTCTTATCAAATATTAAACTGAAGATTATTAGCCATAATAAGCTCAAAGCTGTCTTGTGGCATTGGTTTTGCAAAAAGATATCCTTGTGCCATGTCACAGGCAATCTCTTTTAGAAATTTGGACTGTGCAACTGTCTCAACGCCCTCCGATAACACTTTCATATTAAGCTGCTTTGCCATATTGACTATACTTGAAACAATAATCTCTTCCTCTTTTTGAAGTTCTCCTCTTCCGAAAAACTCTTTATCAAGTTTTAACACGTCTGATGTCATGTTTTTAAGCAGATTAAGTGATGAGTATCCTGCTCCGAAATCATCTATCGAAACTTTAAATCCCGACTTTCTGAAATTCTTCATGGTTGTAAGGGCCACTTCAGTGTTATCAAGGAATATGCTCTCTGTAAGTTCAAGTTCAATATATTCATGTGGTATTTCATATGAATCAATCAGCTTCTTAAACGTATCAACAAACTTAACATCATATAGATGTATTCTTGAAACATTTACCGAGATAGGAACAATATGAATTCCCTGTCCCATCCATTTCTTAAACATCTTACATACTTCTTCATATACAAAAAAGTCAAGATTTACTACAAATCCGTTTTTCTCAAACAGAGGAATAAACTTGTCCGGTGGCATAATCGTTCCATTTGGTTTAATCCATCTGATTAATGCCTCTGCCCCTACTAACTTACCATCGGAAAGTGAAACTTTAGGTTGCAGATAAACTTTGAATTCATTATGAGCCAATGCTTTTTCCATTGTATTTGTTATCTCAAATTCAGACTGGCTCTTTTCCCTTAATTTTTCATCAAAGAAAACACATGTACATTTACTCTGTTCTTTCGCCTGCTTCTTTGCAATATTGGCATTGTCAATCGGAACCATAAGATCATCTAATGCATTATCAATAATACTCGCCCCACTCGACAATATAATGTTGATATTAAGGAATTTGCCCTGCTCATGAATCCCGAATTTTTCAGACATAAATGTTATTCTGTCAACTATAGTCTTGTCATCAATATGCTCAAACAAGAGAACAAAATTATCCGAAGCCACCCTGCTGGCGCAAACATTCATCATTTCATCACGTCTTATATAATCCGCAAAGTCTCTTAACACCCTGTCACCTGCTTCGTATCCGAGTGTATCATTAATAAACTTAAACTTCTTAAAATCAATACTTACAACAGCATACTTTGTATCTGCATTCTCCTGCATTATCTTATGAGCTTCTTCTTTGAACTTAACAAGTGTAGGAAGTCCTGTAAGAGTATCATAATTCTTAAGCGTCTCTAGCTTTTCCTCCATCCTCTGTGATGCACGCATCTTAAGAAGATATGAGGCAATAACCTTAGTAACCGTTACAAGAGAATCCTTTTCATATCTGCTCCACTTTCTTGGTTTCTTGGAATCTGCTATACACACATATCCTTCAATTGACTCATCTTCAAATATCAAAGACTGCATAAAAGATTTTATGTTACGATTCTCAACCACTTCACTGTAAGCATTTTTTACATGTCCGGTTGTATCATTAACACAATACATATCCGCTGAATCAAATACCGAATTGTAATTCTCATCGTATTTGAAGCTGAAAATCTTCTTGTCCTGCTCTCTTCGCTTGATTCCATCTTTTGCCCAATGATATGTTACGTTAACTTCACCGGCATCTTTATCTATCTCATATATATTTACAAATGTAGCATCAAACTGTCTTCCAATCTTATCAAGAATAAGATTAATGGCACTGTTAACATCCTTTGTTCTTGCCATTATGTCGAATGCAAATGTTGTTATCTCTCTGTCAAAATTATTGAGGCCGTTTCTTGATACCGGCTCCATCTTGTATTCATTATAGAACTTTCCGCCATTTTCAAGCTTAAATGAAAGCTCCCTGCTGTAGAACTCACATCTGTCTTTTCCAAGCATCTTGGCTTTATGAAGAGCGACATCGGCATTACGAAACAGTTCCTCAAATGTCTTACCATCATCAGGATATAATGTTATACCTATACTGCATGTAATCGTACCGTCAACCTTTTCACCGATGTAAGTATTACGTACTACTTCCCTTATATCCTCCGTCTTATCGATAAGCATTCGAAGATTATTGCTGTTCTTTATGAAAATGAGGAATTCATCCCCACCGATTCTTCCAACGATATCTGATTCATAAAAAATCTTCTTAAGGTTATCTGAAATGTTAATAAGAACTGCATCTCCAAAAAGATTGCCCAAAGTTTCATTTACCTGTCTGAAATTATCAAGATCAACTATCATGAATGCATGGTTACCGTCTCTTCCTTCATGACTTAAGTAAGTAATTATCTCCTTTTGGGTAAACTTTCTGTTAAGAAGCTGTGTCAAGCTATCCTGCTGCTGTCTTGCAAGCTTCTGGGTCATCTCCTTCTTCTGCTTGTCTATATTATCAATGCATCCTATGATCTCTTTTATGTTTTTACGCGAATCGAGAATCGCAACAGCACGTACACAACACCATGTAACAGACGAGTCTACACTCATAAAGCGAAATTCAACACTTTTTCCATTAGCGTAATTATTTAGATTCAAAAGTTCCATTTTATCATTCTCATGAACCCTGTTAGTTGCAATGAGCCTGTTACGGAACTGTTTTATCTGCTGTCCTGCAAGTCTTAACACATCATCAGTGTTGTTAAATACAATAATATCCTTCGCAACATTGTATTCAAAATATATATTTGAATTCATATTGAGAATCTGTCTGTACTTCTCTTTTTCAAGCCCTGCACGAATTTCCTTTTCCTTATAACTGTCGATATCAATTATATTGGCAATAACATGTAATTTAGTAAGCTTATTGCCCTTTATGATAAATTTCATTGAAACCCATCTTGTCTTATTGCCGCGAAGCACAAGTCTGCACTCAACGTTTGAACTTTTCCCTTCGGAAATAGTCTCCGTAATGCAGTTGTACACCTGTTCAAAATCATCCTTGTGGACAATACTTTTAAAACTTCCCTTATATAAATTATTAAAATTCTTGTCATCGCATTCAAGCATTCCTAAAAGACTATTAGTATAATACTCAATGGTCATTTTCTCATTAAACTGAAAATAGACAACTCCTCCCGGAAAGTCAGCCATTAAATTATTCAAATCCAGCTGTTTATTATCTGTTTTAGTTATATCATCCTTAATTTCATCCATGAATTTTAGCCCTTCCATACAATGCAAAAATAATTGTATTCTATCTGTTAATTATAACATCGTATAGAAAATGGTGCAATATATTATATATATATTATGCACAAAACTCACACTGTAAATTGTTTATCTATCAGCGTTTTATAGCTATCCACAATATAGTCAGCTTCCCTTTCGTGAGTTTTGCGCGAAACTTTCGTAAAATCATCCGGTACAAACGCCGTCATAAAGCCTGCTGATTTTGCCGTTATAATTCCTGTCGGTAAATCTTCAAAAACAACACATTCACAAGGCTTTAAGCCAAGTTTTTTTGCAGCCAGAATATATACATCAGGACAGTCTTTTCCTTTACCGGTCTGACCTACAGTAACTATTGCATCAAAATATTTTGCAATACCGTTTTTTTCAAGACATGGCATAAAAAGCCCCTCAAACGAAGCTGTCGCGACAGCCATTTTAACATTATTTCTTTTCAGATAATCAAGATATTCCCTGACATAAGGTTTAATCATTACATTTTCCCTGTACTCTTTTTCAGACATTTTTGTCCATATATCCATTATCTGCTCAACCGATTCCTCAAACCCAAATCGTTCGATTGTATACTTTGCACTTGCTTCAAAGCCCATGTGTGCTATCTTTTCAGGGTAATCCGGTGGAACGCAAAGTCCCCTGTCCCCCAAAAAATCGTGGTCTATCTTCTCCCATACCCAGGCAGAATCAATCAATGTACCATCCAGATCAAATATTGCACCTTTAAAGTTCATCTTTTACAACCTTTCTTTCTAATTCGGACAATTTTTTAATCCATTCTATTATTAAAACCTTGACAGTCACATCCATACAGAGGGACCATCAAGGTTTTATAATCAGACTAATGTATATAAATATATACTTATATATTAAATTCTTGCTACGTCAATTATCTCAAGGTTGTGCTTGTCAGCATTCTCCAAACTTGTAAGTAATGCGTTAGCTGTATCAAGACTTGTAAGACATGTAACACCGGTCTCAATAGAAACTCGACGAATAAGGAATCCGTCTCTTGTCTTATCTCTTCCGTGTGTAGGTGTATCAATAACAAGGTCGATGTCGTGACCAAGCAATACATCCATAACTGTTGGAGATTCCTTGCCAATCTTATTAATCTTGATTGCATCTACACCATGTTCGTTAAGTACTTTTGCAGTACTTCTTGTAGCATAGATTGTATATCCTAAGTTCTTAAGTCTCTCAGCTACTCCGACAGCTTCAAGCTTATCAGAATCTTTAACTGTAATAATTGCCTTCTTATGTTTTGGAAGGTTAACTCCTGAACCCAAGAATGCTTTGTAAAGAGCTTCGTTAAATGTCTTAGCTATACCAAGGCACTCACCTGTTGACTTCATTTCAGGTCCAAGGCTTATGTCAGCTCCTCTTAACTTCTCAAATGAGAATACAGGCATCTTGATTGCATAGTAATCTGCTTCCTTGGCAAGTCCACTCTCGTATCCGAGATCTTTAATCTTCTCACCGAGAATTACTCTTGAAGCAAGATCTACGATAGGAATACCTGTTACCTTACTGATGTATGGAACAGTACGGCTTGAACGAGGGTTAACCTCGATTACGTAAACCTCATCCTGGAATACGATGAACTGAATGTTGATAAGACCGATTACGTGTAATGAACGCGCAAGCTTTCTTGTATAATCAACAATTACATTCTTAATCTTTGTTGTAAGATCCATTGCAGGATATACGGAAATACTGTCTCCTGAGTGGATACCTGCTCTCTCGATATGCTCCATGATACCAGGGATAAGAATATCTTCTCCGTCACATACGGCATCAATCTCAACTTCCTTACCCATGATATATTTATCAACAAGGATTGGATGCTCCTGTACTGTTCTGTTGATGATTGCCATGAATTCTCTTATATCATCATCTCCGATTGCAATCTGCATTCCCTGTCCACCAAGAACGTAAGAAGGTCTTACAAGTACCGGATAACCAAGCTCATTAGCAGCCTCTAATGCTTCCTGTGTTGTAAACACAGTCTTTCCTGCAGGTCTAGGTATACAGCACTCCTCAAGAATCTCATCAAAGAGCTCTCTATCTTCTGCCGCATCAACATTTTCAGCACTTGTTCCAAGGATAGGAACTCCCATCTTAAGAAGGTCTTCTGTAAGCTTAATTGCTGTCTGTCCACCGAACTGTACAACTGCTCCATCAGGCTTTTCAAGATCAACGATATTCTCTACATCCTCCGGTGTAAGAGGCTCAAAGTAAAGCTTATCTGCTATATCAAAGTCTGTACTAACTGTCTCAGGGTTGTTGTTAACTATGATTGTCTCATAGCCACGCTCTTTAAGTGCCCATGTGCTGTGAACTGAACAGTAATCAAACTCGATACCCTGTCCGATTCTGATAGGTCCTGAACCAAGTACCATAATCTTCTTCTTAGTTGATACAGGCTTAACCTCATTTTCACTTCCAAAGCATGAATAATAATAAGGTGTATGAGCCTCAAACTCAGCCGCACAGGTATCAACCATCTTATATGCAGCTGTAATTCCCATCTCTTTTCTCATTGCGTGAATCTCTTCACGTGTCTTGCCTGTAAACTGTGCAATAACTCTGTCAGGGAATTCAAGTCTCTTAGCTTCAAGCATAAGCTCTTTTGTAAGAGGTTCTTCTTTAAGTCTCTTTTCAAATTCAACAAGAATTGCAATCTTATCGATAAACCATTTATCAATCTTTGTTATATCATGAATTGTGTCATAATCAACACCCTGTCTGATTGCCTCTGCTATAACAAATATTCTTCTGTCATCTATTCTGTGAAGAAGTTCGATAATCTCATCCTTTGAGTACTGATCATATCCGCCATGTGCAAGAGAATATACGTTAAGCTCAAGTGAACGTATAGCCTTCATAAGTGCACCTTCGAAGTTAGTACAGATACTCATAACTTCTCCTGTAGCCTTCATCTGTGTTGTAAGAGTTCTCTTAGCCATGATGAATTTATCAAATGGCCACTTTGGAATCTTAACTACAACATAGTCAAGTGCAGGCTCAAAGCTTGCGTAAGTCTTCTGTGTTACCGCATTCTTAATCTCATCAAGTGTATATCCAAGAGCAATCTTAGCCGCAACCTTTGCGATTGGGTAACCTGTTGCCTTAGAAGCAAGTGCTGATGAACGCGAAACTCTAGGGTTAACCTCGATTACGCAATATTCAAATGATGTTGGATGAAGTGCGAACTGTACGTTACATCCACCTGTGATACCAAGCTCTGTAATAATGTTGAGAGCTGATGTTCTAAGCATCTGATACTCTTTATCTGAAAGAGTCTGCGAAGGAGCTACTACGATACTGTCTCCTGTATGAACACCTACAGGATCGAGGTTTTCCATGTTACATACGGTAATGCAGTTACCATTGCTGTCTCTCATTACCTCGTACTCGATTTCCTTCCATCCTGCAATACATCTTTCGATAAGACACTGTCCTACACGGCTGAGTCTAAGACCGTTAGAGCAGATATCTTCAAGTTCTTCCTGTGTATGAGCGATTCCACCGCCGCTTCCACCAAGTGTATATGCAGGTCTGATAACAACCGGATATCCGATCTTTCCTGCAAATGCTACAGCAGCTTCAACATCTGTTACAATCTCACTGGCAGCACATGGTTCGTTAATCTTTTCCATGGTCTTTTTAAATTCAAGTCTGTCTTCTGCTTTCTTGATTGTAAGTGATGTAGTACCGATAAGCTTAACATTGTTCTCTTTAAGGAATCCGCATTCCTCAAGTTCCATAGCGATGTTAAGGGCAGCCTGTCCTCCAAGTGTAGGAAGTACACTGTCCGGCTTTTCCTTAATAATGATTTTCTTGAGCATGTCAGGTGTCAGTGGCTCAATATATACCATGTCTGCAATCTCTTTATCTGTCATGATTGTAGCAGGGTTAGAGTTAACAAGAACTACTGTAACTCCTTCTTCTTTAAGAGAACGACATGCCTGTGTACCTGCATAGTCAAACTCTGCTGCCTGTCCGATTACGATAGGACCTGAACCGATAACTAATACTTTCTTAATATCTTTATTCTTTGGCATTATTCAGACACCTCCATCATTTCAATAAATCTGTCAAATAAAAATGCTGTATCTACAGGACCTGCACATGCTTCCGGATGGAACTGTACAGTAAATACCTTTTTACCTATATAGTTAAGACCTTCAATAGTCTTGTCGTTGGCATTGATAAATCCAACCTCTGCAACCTTAGGGTCGATAGAATCTTCTTCTACCACATATCCATGGTTCTGTGAAGAAATATATACTCTGTTAGTCTTAAGGTCTTTTACAGGGTGATTAGCACCTCTGTGACCGTAAACCATCTTGCTTGTATCAAATCCGTTAGCAAGTGCCATAAGCTGATGTCCGAGACAGATTGCAAATATAGGTGTATCTGTTTCATACAGCTTCTTAATCTCAGCAATAATCTCTGTACATTCCTTTGGATCTCCAGGGCCGTTAGAAAGCATAATTCCATCAGGATTAGTATCAAGAATCTCCTCTGCTGATGTATATGCCGGATATACTGTAACACGGCATCCTCTGCGTGCAAGAGAAGCTGCAATGTTGTTCTTTGTTCCAAGGTCTAAAAGTGCAACATTTAAAGGAGTCTTTCCCTGCATATCACACATTGGTTCAATCACTTCTTTTTCAGTACGTGAAACCTTTCTTACAACACCTGTTACCTTGTATTCTTTAAGCTTGCTGATTACTTCTTCCTTGTTAAAATTCTCATTAGTAGTAATCATACCATTCATGGTACCTTTTTCTCTGAGGATCTTTGTTAAAGCTCTTGTATCAATTCCTGCTATTCCCGGAATCTCATGTTTCTTAAGAACTTCCTCTATTCCTGCCTCACTTCTGAAATTACTGTCGAGTCTGCTGATTTCTCTTACGATATATCCATCCGGCCACACTTTAAGTGACTCCATATCGTCATAGCATACTCCATAGTTACCAATCAAAGGATATGTCATTGTTACTGCCTGTCCTGCATATGAGGGATCTGTAAGAACTTCCAGATAGCCTGTCATGGATGTATTAAATACAATCTCACTTATGACTTCCTTAGCTGCACCAATGCTCTCACCTTCAAAAACATTTCCATCTTCAAGAATAAGAAAAGCCTTCATCTGTTTTAAATCCTTTCTGTACAATTACTTACCCAAAAAATAAGAACTACTGAAAATGATAATAACGATTATAATGAAACCGAAATAACCATATCTAAACAATAGTTCTCTTTGAATACTTTATTATAAATTTTACTAAAAATGAAATGGCTAAAGTGACAGGAATGTGTATGCCACAATCTGTTGTTGTTATGATGTTTATATGTCAAAAATACGACTGTCTTCATAACTTATCTTTTCCCTTCCTTGTCCTTTGCCTAAATTGATAGTATTCTATCACATACGACATTTAAAAACAAGTAACATTATCATTTTTATTTCTAAAAAATAAAAAATGTTAATACTGGATTTTTGTGAACTTTTTTATCTTGACAATTCACAGTCCTCTAATATCCTATATGCCTTCTTATATTTCTCCTGCCTTCTTCTTGTAGAATCATTCTCGCATTCTAATCTTGTAGGATCCATATTATGTATTAAATCAGCCATTTTTACTTTTCTGGCAAGTGGATTTAACTTAAGTCTCTCTATATATTCCATATAATCTATACTTTTATCGTGAGTAAGAAGCAAAAGTGCCTCTATGACTTTATCTCCTATTCCAAGTACCCTAATCTGTTCCACCGTTATGCCCGTATCTTCCAATACGTCATGTAAAAGTGCTGTCACAACTTCTTCCTCTGTATCCATCTGTTCCGCTAAATGAAACGGATGAAAAATATACGGCACACCGCTTTTATCAACCTGTCCATGATGTGCATTGTATGCAAGTTTCATTACTTCATCTGTCAATTTGGAATATAACATAATTATACCCTTTCTTTTCTTCCACTACACCGAATAATACCCATGTTCATATGGTAACACTTTTAAAATTTAAATACCAGTAAAAAAGCAACAAAAAAACTCCTGCCGCATTAAATTGCGACAGGAGTTGTAATCATGTAACGTTTATGAAATTAAATGCTTATTAAGCAGCTCTTCTCTTTCTGCTTGCAACAACTACTGCTGCAGAGAACATAACAACTACCATTGCACCTGCAACCGGAAGTCCGTCTGTGCTTCCTGAAGCTGGATTTGCTCCTGTAGTATCATCTGTTGTATCATCATCTGCTACATCATCTGTTGCGTCATCTGTATCATCAGCTGTTGGATCTTCAGCGATCTGGTCATCAGAAAGACCTGTTCCGTCATAATCCTCTGGAGCTTCTGTCAATACAGTTCCGACAAATTTACCTTCTTCATCAACATCGATTGTAATCCAGTACTCACCATCTGTAAGCTCAAGTTCCTTAATCTGGCACTTGATTGCTCCTTCAGCAGCTTCATCATCAGATACGAAGTTGTTGATAATAATATCATAGAATCCATCAGAGAATGTTCCACCAAATGCGTACCATGTCTCAGAATCGTTCTCAAGAACTAAAGCCTTTCCTGGCCATGCACCTGTAAGTTCTCCTGAACCACCGTTCCATCCAAAGCTTTCGCCTGTTCCGAATACATAGATTCCAAGAGCATCCCAGTTCTCAAGCTCAGGCATCTTTACGTGAATCTTAAGCTTAGCATCATCCCATGCTGAAGCTGCATCTTCTTCATCATCACCTGTCTCGTCATCACCTGTCTCATCATCGCCAGTCTCTTCTTCTACTTCTGCTTCTTCAACTTCGCCAGATACCCATCCTTCTGGAGCTTCATCAGAAACTTCTGCAAGGAAATTTGTATTACCAAACTCATCAGCTTCATCTGACTTTGTATCTAATGTTGTAATCCAGAACTCATTAGCTCCATCTTTAACTGTAAGTGGAATATTTACGGTCTGAGCAGAAGATTTATCAGTAGCATTAGTACCATTAACAATAACCGTGATATCCTCTGTAGTATCAAGAGTAACCTTTAAGCTTATATATCCTTCGTTGTCTTTATTTGCCTTCAAAGCAGCTCCAGGCCAATCACCTGTAAGCCCCTTACCTTCTGCAGTCGTGAATGCATATAAGTTTGCCTTAAGCCATTCTGTCGATACATGAACCGTTACAGTTGTTGCATCTGGATCAGATTCTTCTTCCTCTTCCTCTTCTTCCTCTTCTTCAGCTGCTAACTGTTCTGCTTTAGATGTAACTTCTTCAGTCTCAGGATTAAATGTAATAGTAAGTTTTTCATTACCATCCCACTCTACTCCATCTGTATTCGTATAATTAGCCTTTCCATCATCACCAGTTCCGAATGCTTTATACCATCCGTAATTAGCACCGTCCTGAACGATTTTAAACTCATATGAATTAGCAGCGAGTTTGTCAAATACTGCTGTGTATGTTCCGTCATCATTCTTGGTCATAACCTTTCCTTCGGCAGGGTCCCAGCTTGTGACTCCTACTACTGAATAAGTTTCAGCCGGATTAGGTGCAACAAGACCAGTCATTGTTACTCTGGCATCGCCTTCCTTGCTTGGATCAAATGTAATCTTTGCAGTTCCTGCAGATAATGCAAGTCCTGCAAAATTATCGCCACTTTCAGTTCCTATAGCAGAATCCCAGTTCTCAGTAGTTGGAGTTATCTTAAACAAATATGTAGTACTTGCACTTGCATCAAATGATAATGAATATGTTCCATCACTTGAAGCTGTCATTTGCTTTGCATTTTCCATATTCCATCCACCAATTACATCCTCATTACCAATAACATAATAGTTATCATCTGCCTTAGCATCTGCCGGATTAAATGTAACTGTTCCAACAAATGCAAGAGCTGCTGTTGTAGCTGCTGCTACAATTTTCTTAAAAGTTTTTTTCATCTTCGCATCCCTTTCCTTTTCATTAATGTTTTGTTTTAATAATTGGTAGTCCCCACACAAAAGTGCACAGAAATACCTCACGCATGATTACGTCATCATTATATTACAAAAAAAATTCTTATTCAACATCAAATTCAGTGGTTTTTCATAAATTTATAAAGGTTTTATCATATCCTATTTGTACAAAAATACACATGCGTTATATTCTAGTAACATTTTGCGTGTAACTTTGTTATATTTCTCCATATAAAATTCATCAAAAATCATTTTTTTATAGAAAAAACAACTTCTATAGTATATACTTTTTTGCGGATATTAATTTAATTCTATAATATTTTAATCAACGACAGGAAAGCGAGGATTTAAATTATGGCAAAGATAAGCATGGCTACTCCATTGGTTGAGATGGATGGCGACGAGATGACAAGAATTTTATGGAAGATGATTAAGGATGACCTTCTTTCTCCTTTCATTGAACTTAATACAGAGTATTATGACCTTGGTCTTGAGCACAGAAACGAGACTGACGACCAGGTTACAGTTGATTCTGCTAATGCAACAAAAAAATATAAGGTTGCAGTAAAGTGCGCTACTATTACTCCTAACGCTGCACGTATGACAGAATACAATCTTAAGCAGATGTGGAAGAGTCCTAACGGAACAATCCGTGCAATTCTTGACGGAACAGTATTTAGAACACCTATTATAGTAAAAGGTATCGAACCATGCGTTAAGAACTGGAAGAAGCCTATCACAATCGCAAGACATGCATATGGTGATGTATATAAGGGAAGCGAAATGAAGATTCCTGGTGCAGGTAAAGCTGAGCTTGTATTTACAGCAGAAGACGGAACCGTTACAAAGGAACTTATTCATGATTTTACAAAGCCTGGTATCATTCAGGGAATGCATAACATCAATGATTCAATCGAGAGCTTTGCAAGAAGCTGCTTCAACTATGCACTTGATGTAAAGCATGATTTATGGTTTGCAACAAAAGATACAATTTCTAAGAAATACGACCACACATTCAAGGATATTTTCCAGGAAATATTCGATGCTGAGTATGCAGACAAGTTTAAGGCTGCAGGAATTGAATACTTCTACACTCTTATTGATGATGCAGTAGCAAGAGTTATGAAATCTGAGGGTGGATTCATCTGGGCATGCAAGAACTATGACGGAGACGTTATGAGTGATATGATTTCCTCAGCATTCGGCTCACTTGCAATGATGACATCCGTACTTGTATCTCCTGACGGATACTATGAATATGAAGCAGCTCACGGAACAGTTCAGAGACACTACTACAAGCATCTTAAAGGTGAAGAGACATCAACTAACTCAGTTGCAACTATCTTTGCATGGAGCGGTGCTTTAAGAAAACGTGGTGAGCTTGATAACAACAAAGAGCTTATGGAATTTGCCGATAAGCTTGAGAAGGCTACAATTGATACAATCGAGGCAGGTACAATGACAAAAGATCTTGCTCTTATCACAACACTTGAGAATCCTAACGTTGTTAATTCAGAAGGATTTATCAAAGCTATCCGTGCTACACTTGAGAAAATGATGTAATATCGCAATAATATGTGATTACTGTGCACATACAAAAAGAGATTGTCCGGTTGCTGTTATATTCTACAGCAATAGACAATCTCTTTTTTAGTTATTTATTTGTTTTTTGAAAATCTATAATCGTTCTCCACATTCAGAACATCTCTTTGTTATGCCAATAAAAATATAATTAAGATTTCCACAATGTGGACATTTCTCCGCTGTCATATCCGAGACCCTTTCCCAATCCTTCAAGCCTAATTTGTTAATTCTAAATCTCTGTGCCATAAATCTTACTATTATTCTCTTATCATCTTCATCAAATCTTGCATTATAAAAGAACCCTTTTTTCAGGTAAGCCTTAATATTTTTTTCAACAACATACTCATCTTTACCTATTTCCATAGCAAGATCCTTTATATACCCTTGCGGATGTTTAAACAATGCTTTTCTGTATTTGATATATCTGATACTAAACATCATTCTGATCGTTCCAATAACAAAAAATAAGGAACCGATTACAAATGCGCCCAGGCATAGCAAGATTGTTTCCGCTGTCAGTTTTTTGTTGTTCTCCTCATATGATGCTATCAGTTCTATTATAGGTAAAACTCCACCTCCTAATACTCCTATTAACATCATCATTTCCGATATCAAAAGACGAATAGTTTTATAGCCTTCATTTTCATACACCAACAAAAAATCAATATCATCTATGGTAACTTCTTTTTTTCCTTCACCATATAAATCCACATTATCTTCTTCATTATCTTCAATTCCGAAAAATTCCATTAGGGTTTCTTCTTTCTTTTCAGAGGATTTAGGTATAAAATATTTCTTTTTTATCATGTAAGCTATATTCTTTTCTACTTTTCTTTTAGAATGTCCTGTTGAGTTACAAATGTTTTCAAGAACATTTTCTGATGAAGTTCCTATAATAAAAGAATATTTTTTAAATTGATTCAACTTTACAAATATTCTTATACCAAGCAGTAACCAGATTGATCCCCAGACTACCAGAGCCAATAAAATTATAGCTCCTTCCACATCCCTTCCATCTTCTCCAAACAAGCAGTCATAAATTCCGAGCAACCAAAATAAATTCCACAAGCCACTGGTAAATAACAAAATAATTCCTATCAGCCTGCTTTTTATAAATGGTTTACCGGATGTATTAATCTCAAGTTCTAACATCAATACAATCTCCTATCTCATGCTTTCATTCTTTAATTTTTTATTCTTTTCAATCTCCTCAAGCTGATCCGTCAGATATACATAGCGTTCCATCTTTTCATCAAGCTGTTCTTCTAACTTTGTTTTTTCTTTAAGAAGATCGTTAAGTTTTCCGCTGTCAGTGGCATTTTTAACCATCATTTCATCACATTCGCTTATCTTTTCTTCAAGCTTTGCAATGTCATCTTCTATTGTGTCATATTCCCTTTGCTCGTTATAAGTAAGTTTTAGCTTTGGACCTTTTTGTTTCCATGATGATTTATCCTTAGCAGTCTTTGTAGTTGACTCATCGCTTTGCGTTGTCTTTGAAGATGAACCTCCTGCAATATCATAAGCGGTATCGTATCCGCCCGCAGCCACAAGGTCGCTGTATCCACCTTCAAACTGTCTAAGATTAGTCCCGTCAAACACAAAAAGTCTTTTTGCTACTCTGTCCAAAAAGAAACGGTCATGTGACACTGCAATCACTATTCCGTCAAATGAGTCAAGATAATCCTCAAGTATAGTCATTGTCTTAATATCAAGGTCATTGGTCGGCTCATCAAGTATCAACACATTAGGCTGTTGCATGAGCACATGAAGAAGATAGAGTCTTCTCTTCTCGCCGCCGGAAAGCTTTCCGATTAACGAATACTGCAGCTGTGACGTGAATAAGAATCTCTCGCACATTACCGATGCAGTTATTCTTCCTTCCGGAGTCTCAATGTACTCGGCCGTTTCCTTTACATAATCAATTACGCGCATGGATTCATCCAGATATTCATTCATCTGAGAAAAATAACCTATCTTAACTGTTGTTCCTATATCTACGCTTCCGCTGTCCGCATTCTCATATCCCATAATAATCTTAAGAAGTGTGGATTTACCGCAGCCATTACGTCCGACAATACCTATTCGATCATCTCTTAGGAAAATGTATGTAAAATCGGATATAAGTTTTTTATCATCAAATCCTTTACAAATGTTACTTAGTTCAATAGTCTTCTTTCCAAGTCTTGAACTGACAGAAGCCATCTTTAGCTGTTCTTTTTCAACAGGCTTTTGCCTGTCTCTTAAATTCTCAAATCTTTGAATATGAGCCTTTTGCTTGGTTGAGCGGGCACGTGCACCGCGCATCATCCACTCAAGTTCCGTTCTGTACAGACTCCTATTCTTACGTTCTGTCGCAAGCACCATCTCTTCCCTTGCAGCTTTAAGTTCAAGAAATCCTTCATAGTTGGTATCATATGAATAGATTTTACCATCATCAATCTCAAGAATTCTGTCCGTGACCTGATCAAGAAAATACCTGTCGTGCGTTACCATGATAATTGCACCTCTGTATTTTTTCAGGTAATCCTCAAGCCATCCCGCCATTGCCGCATCAAGATGGTTGGTCGGCTCGTCAAGTATAAGCATGTCTGCCTTCGTAAGTATAGCACGAACCAGGGCAATTCTTTTCTTTTGTCCTCCGGACATATTGGCAACATTTTCAGAATAATTGTCAAATCCCATCCTGTTAAGAATGCTTTTTGCCTCACCTTCAAGACTCCAGTTCACTTGGCTTACACCGTTTTCAATGACAGAAAGAACATTTTCAAGGACATTCTTACTGTCATCAAGAACAGGATTTTGCTCAAGGTAGGAAATCTTAAGATTATTAGCCATTACAATCTTACCTGAATCCGGTTTCTCTGCACCTGCTATTATTTTAAGCAGAGTCGATTTACCGGTACCGTTGATTCCTATGATTCCAACTTTGTCACTGTCATCAAGTCCAAATGAAACCTCATCTAACAGTGTTTTGCCGGTATAATTTTTCACAATATCTGTTGCAGTTAATATATTCATATAGTCTTCTTCTTTCATTATTGTCAAATAAACTGCCCACCATTATATATTTTTTTGTCGCTCTGTAAACACTTTTATAAAATCTAAAAAAACAGGAAACTTATACATGCCATCCTTCATAATATACAATGTAACTACCCAAGGGGGATTTAAAACATGAGTGATTTAGCAGCAACAAATTGTAACAGCGGATGTGGATGTAACGACGGTAACGGATGCAGCAGCATTATTCTTATTTTATTATTGCTCTCATGCTGCAACGGTAATAATTCATTGCTTGGCAACAATGGATGTGGTGATGACGGATGTTCATGCATCGTTTTAATTCTTCTCATCTGCTGCCTTTGCGGCAACAACTCATGGGGCTTCTAACAATCTGTATTAATCAGATAATACAGATAAGTAATTAGTTCCTATATACTAAAGATAATGAAGTACAATGTCTTATCCGATCACATATAAGACATTGTACTTTTTATATCATATCTTTTTATTGTATCGTTTATTTTTCTTTACACATTCAAGATCCACTTCATAAAAAAGATTGCCTTCATCCACTATCATCGTATCCGTGCTCTTTTTTACCGTCTTATCTCTTCGTTTTTCTGAATTATATATAGGGTTGTCTTTACCAGCAGACACATTATAACTATTAATTCTTTTCATATTACACTTTCCATTCAACTGTTCTTTTTATTAGTATATTCATCGTCATCAATTAGTTTCTGTGATTTTTATTACACTTTTATTTGAACTTAATCTCATTTTTTTATATACTATATTGTATTCGTAATAAATGTTTAGGAGGAAATTATGTCAGGTTCAGTATTAGGCAATAATTTTACCGTTACTACCTGGGGTGAATCCCACGGCCGTGGAATTGGAGCCGTTGTGGATGGATGCCCTGCAGGACTTGTAATGAATGAAGAGATAATCCAACAATTTTTAGATAGAAGAAAACCGGGACAGTCTAAATATTCCACCCCAAGAAAAGAAGGCGACAAGGTAACTGTTTTTTCCGGAATATTTGAAGGAAGAACAACCGGTACCCCTATCAGCCTTGCAGTACTTAATGAAAATCAGCGTTCAGGCGATTACAGTGAGATAGCTTCCATGTACAGACCGGGACATGCTGATTACACGTTTGACAGCAAGTACGGTTTCAGAGACTACAGAGGCGGTGGGCGCTCTTCAGGTCGTGAGACAATCGGTCGTGTTGCAGCCGGTGCAATAGCCATATCTATTCTTAAGGAATTAGGAATTACAGTTGCAGCATATACACGCTCAATCGGTAACATTTCTATCGATTACAGCAAATTTGACGAAAGCCTCATAAAACAGGGACCGCTATATATGCCGGATGCACAGGCATCACAAAAAGCTGAAGACTTTCTTGTTAACACAATGAAAAATCAGGATTCAGCAGGCGGTGTAATCGAATGTGTTGTAACAGGAATGCCTGCCGGTGTAGGTGAACCTGTATTTGATAAACTGGATGCATGCCTTGCAAAGGCAGTAATGTCCATCGGTGCAGTAAAAGGTGTTGAGATTGGTGATGGCTTTGACGTAGCAACTGCTCTTGGCAGCACCAACAATGATGCATTTGCCATAGACGACTCCGGTAGAATTTCAAAAAAGACAAACCATAGCGGCGGAATACTCGGTGGAATGAGTGATTCGGACAAGATAATACTTCGTGCGGCAATAAAGCCGACTCCTTCTATTTCAAAGACACAGGAAACTGTTAATAAATCCGGTGAAAACATTACCGTGAACATCAAAGGACGACACGATCCTATTATAGTTCCCCGTGCCGTTGTAGTTGTGGAGAGTATGGTTGCAATCACACTGGTTGATCTTCTCTTCTCCAATATGCATTCAAACATGGATAACATCAAAAAAATATACCCCGTTTCCTAACGAAACGGGGCATTTTATTATATTACGAATCAATTCATTACCAAATTAAAAAATTACTTTATGCGCTCTGTAAGTCCAACTTTCTTCTTAACTTTTCTTAAAGTCTTCTCTGAGAAATATGAAGCTTTCTGCGCATTTTCCTTAATGATTCCATCAAGATATGACTTGTCGGCAAGAATCTTATCATATTCAACCTGTAACTTATCAAGAATATCTGCAACAGACTCTCCTACCGCAATCTTGAATTCACCATAACCTTTTCCTGCAAACTCAGCTGAAATCTCATCATGAGACTTGCCTGTAGCACATGAATAAATATCCATAAGGTTGCTTATTCCAGGCTTGCTTTCATCATATCTTATCTCGTTATCCGAATCAGTAACCGCACGTTTGAATTTTCTTATTACATCATCTCTCTTATCAAGAAGATATATACTTGCATTAAGATTCTCATCAGACTTAGACATCTTCTTAGTAGGATCAGCAAGACTCATAATCTTTGCACCGCTCTTACCAAGATAAGCTTCCGGCACTGTAAATACATCGCCGTAAATATTATTAAATCTGATTGCTATATCTCTTGTAATCTCTAAATGCTGCATCTGATCCTTACCAACAGGAACTACATCTGCCTGGTAAAGCAGAATATCAGCAGCCATAAGAACCGGATAAGTAAAAAGACCTGCATTAACATTATCCGCATGCTTTGCTGACTTATCCTTAAACTGTGTCATTCTGTTAAGTTCACCGATATATGTAAAGCAGTTAAGAATCCATGCCAACTCCGCATGTCCTGACACATGCGACTGAAAATATATACAATTCTTTACCGGATCAAGACCTGCAGCGATATATAACGCCATAAGAGATCTTGCTCTCTTTCTAAACTGTGCCGGCTCCTGTCTTACCGTCAATGAGTGAAGATCCATTACACCATAAAATGTCTCATACTCATCTGCAATCTTAATCCAGTTAGATAATGCTCCAAAATAATTACCTATTGTAAGATTACCTGTAGCCTGCATTCCACTGAATAATACTTTCTTATCGTTTAACATAAAATCCTCCAAATTTGTTTATATTCTTAAACAACACAAAATGAGTCTTAGTTAAAGACTCATTCTGAAAATTTAGTATATTCAATTATACTAAAAATTACTTGCTCATAAATTTTGCACATTCCTTAACCTTATCTGTAAGCGGTCTACCAAAACCGTTCTTAATCTCACTAGGATGGCAACAAAAGGCATTGGTCTTGAAATCAACCTGATCTCCTTTTATAACAACTCCATGCTTACACTGTTTACATAACTTTGGAATACTTGCCATAACAATTCACCTTCCTGTATCTATAGTAATTAGGGAAAACGCTACACCCTACGTTGTCTTCTATCAACAATTATATTACACACGTTAAAATATCACAAGATTTTTATTCAATTTTAATATAATTTATTTAAGTTTAACATTTTTTATTCGAATATTTGTTAGTTATTTTGAAAATAAAATAAATACTCGTATATAATGCTTTTTGTATTAACAATAAGAACAATTACATCTTTAGGAATAAATATAAAAACCAAAAATATACTATTAAAAAACCACTAACCATCCTACGGAGGTTATATGATTTCTTCTCAAAACATAAACATTCTTACCAAAGCTCTCCCACATCTTCCCGGAAAGGCAAAAATGTACATGGACGTTCTTCTAAAAGTCAACCAGCTCAAATCAAGTCTTGATAACATTGAAGATCTTGGCATCATTCAGGCTCAATCCCACGAAGATAATTCAATGAAATCTATAGATATTGACGCACTTTTCAAAGATATACGTCCTCTTTGCAGTGGCAATGATGCACATATAATAGATATGTACTCAAGCCTGAAAAAATCAAGAGATATCGTAAATGCATATCAGTCTATGAACGGAGGAGACTTTAGTGGCTTATATCAATAAAAAAACTAACATATCAAAAGAAAAAATTGAAATTTTAAAAAATCTTTCATCTCAAATTAAAGACCTTCCGCCCGAACAGGCAATACTAAAAATATCCCAGACAAACCAAATGCTAAGTTCCAAAAACATGTCATTTACACAGTCAGAGCTTAATGAAATTCTTGATAATCTTTTAGCAACAATGCCTGAAAACACCAAGAATAAAGTTGCATTTATACGTACCCTTATATCACCTTAATTCCAAGACATCCTGATATATAAGATTCCATTCTTTAACCAGCTCATGTGACATCTTCATAGCCTCATCATCAAGCTCTTTTAACTGATGACAGTCCGAATTAATCATAACCGGCACTTTAGCATCACTGATTTTCTCAAAAAGCTTGAAATGAGGGTATGGATACCTGTCACCATCCACAAACCTGCTTTTTCCCTTTCTTACCCCATTAGCATTTAACTCTAACGGCACGCCATATTTTACCGCCGCATCAACTATAATATCACACGCCTTATCACAATTATAATCCCATTCAAAATCATGAACAAACATCAGATCCGGATGTGCAACCATGCTAAATAATCCCGTCCCAAGTGCTTCTTCTACAGACTTTGCATAATCTACATAACCCGTCGTATCAGGCAGATCATATACATAAAGCTCATTTCCGTGTCCGTCATCAAAAAAATGCTGTCCCAAGATCAAATATTCCATATTATATTTTTCCCTAAGCTCATCATAGTATGCTCTATGCTTAGCCATATATTCTATCTCGAGACCAAGGAGTACTTTCATTCTTTTTTCATACGTACGCTTAGCTTCTTTTACCTGAAATATATATTCTTCAAACTCTTCAAAATCCATCCTGAAACCATACGGATTACCTCTAAAAGGTGCATGATCACTCATTCCGATAATATCAAATCCGCATTCAAAAGCTTTGTCTGCATAATCCATAACCGTCCCCATCGCATGTTTACACAGTTCATTATGAATATGATAATTAGTTTTGTACATATTACGCTTTACCTCCAATATAATTAATTATGATTCTTTATCACATTAAAATCAACACACCGCTGCCTCAATAATATGAATAAAATAAAATATTTTTCATTTTGGACTTATTTTTTTTATATTTTGTCCGAAATAGGCTATATGATTTATTATGTATTTTGGGTTTGGCAAATAATAATTTTATATGGAGATTATAAATGGATTCACTTACACCACTACATTCATACATGGATTCATCCATTACAAATTCAAGAACAATCCCCTTAACACCAGGAGAAAACATCCACAATTCAAAGGAGGGGGGCGCAGATTCGCGCTATACTCCTAATGACGGTGAAAAACTTACAGGTGAAGTTATAGACAGAAAGAACAACGAGATAACAATCAAACTTGCCGACGACACTGTAATTACAGCCCGTGTAAAAGAGGGAACCGATGTTAATATCGGTGATATCACGTCCTTTAGCGCCCACAGAACTGCTAATGGACTTTTTCTCGAGCCGCTCACAACACAGGCCGGCAATGAAGAAACCATTATCGAAAAGGCACTTGTCGCAGCAGGTCTGCCAAAGACCGTTAAAAATGTTGCAATAACAAGTGAACTTCTCCATAATAACATGTCAATCGACAAGCAAAGTATAATCAATATACTTACACAATCCTATGCCAATAAAGATGTGTCAATATCTACAATCGTTGCAATGAATAAAGCAGGCATTCCCGTAACAGGCGATAATGCACGTCTTATGGAGGAGTTCCAATTTGGTGAGCACCGCATTGTAAACCAGATCAGTAATGTAACACAGGCCATTGAAGATGCACTCCGAAGCACATCATCAACTGATAAGTTACTTAAACTTAACAGTACCATCAGTGAGATTATTACATCGACCACAACAGCTTCAGGATCTGACATGGGAATCTATAGCGGTGAACCTTTGCTTACATCAGTATTTACATCTGCTAACGACGGTGAAAGCATAATTAATATTCTTAATCTATTTGGAAACAACGAGGAACTCACCCAAAAGATTGCTGACGGTACAGCCACTCTTCGTGAAACAGCTATTGCAATCAATCAGGCATACGAACATGCTACTGTAAATGATACAGAAAACTACTATTCAGGCACTACCTTTACTACTCCTCTTGGTAACTCCTTAGTTACAAGAGCAAGAGATTTATTTGTTGACCCATCGATTGAAAATGTACTTGAAAGCTACTCACGCATGCAGCTTAACAACAATGAACTCTCATCCTACATGAACGACTTTGGGCGTGCTACAATTAACGCTATGATAAAAGGTCTTCCGGGTTCACAGGTTCTTGGCGATATGATATGGAAAGGTGATGTTTCTTCCATCGAACTTGTCAAATACCTTAATAATATTATGAACTTTATGACCGATGAAAAAAGTGCGGCACTAATAAAAAGCAATGAATACATCAAAGTATTGACTCAGGCAATTACCGGTGAATGGACCATTACTCCTGACGAATTAAGTGAAGACAAACTTCATGAAAAATACAAGAACATGTATGAACAGTTAGACAAATTAGACAAGGCTCTCGCCCAGGCAGATTCAATGAGACAGGCTGCGCAGAATCTCGCTGCAGACGGCAAGCTTGCAACAAGCTCGCAAGCATTAAAGAACAACCTTGATTTCATGAATACACTCAATGAGATGTTTTCCTACATTCAGCTTCCTGTACGACTTCAAGGCAAAACCATTCACAGTGAACTGTATGTAATGACTAACAAAAAGAAACTGGCAATGGGTGGACAAAGCCTAAGTGTTTTATTGCATCTTGATATGGATAATCTGAAACCTTTAGATGTCAACATACGACTTACTGATAACAATGTTGATGCAAAATTTTATATGGCAGATGAAACATCCCGTAAGTTAGTGGAAACCAACATGGAACTTCTTAAAAATAATCTTTTTGAAAAGGGATTTATCTTTGACGGCAAAGTATATGACCAGAATGAAAATATGGATATAGCAAAAAAAATCATTGAAACCGATGGACCATCGGCTCCAATGAAACGTTATGCATTCGATATAAGAACTTAATTCTCAGCTTCAAGCTCATCAAACACATGATTAAGAACAGGAGCGAAACCTATGAATTCACAACCATAGATGTTTTCCCCCTGTTCATTTTTTTCTCTTCTGATAATACGAACTACACAATAAAATCTTGAATCCTTATCGCCTATCTCAATCATAGAGTTAAAATAATAATTCAAAGGCAATATACTCTCTGTCTTAAATGCAATTCCTGTCCTTGATATATTAACTACCTCAATAGGTGCATCTACATTACCAACTTTAACATTATCCTGCTTAAATAATGTTGATATCTCAAGCTGCATACTAATCGCAACTCTTTTATTACGTCTCTTCTCTTCAATCACCTTTAAGTGATACCTCCATTCATGTGCAATTTACTCATACTTTAACAGTATATTATGTATTACAATATATTGCAACATAATCTTCAATTGAAAAACAATGCTTTTAATGATAGAATATCAAATATTAGATTAACAGTGATTACTTGTTAATAAATTTTCATTATGAAATGAGGAATACCATGATAAAAATATTAGAAGGCGCAGGTATAATCGTCTTATTCTTTTTCCTGATGATTTCGCCATGCCTGCAAATAATTCTTTCAACAAGCAAGAAAAAATTTGTATGGATTATAATGCCTGTCATAACTTTAGTTATAATGGGAACCATAGCATATTTTTCGACATGGAGGATGATTATAAAAGTACTTTTTGCACTAAGTGTTCCAGTTGTACTTCTTATCTTTCATATATTTGTTAAGAAAAATTTATTTCACTAAAAGCTATACACACAAAAACAGAACCGGTAACAATGTATCGGTTCTGTTTTATTTTTTTTATAATATAATACCCAAATAAGTTCTTTAACCTTTTACAGCACCGGCAGCAACACCCTTGATAATGTGTTTCTGTCCTGCTATATATACAATAACGATAGGGATGATTGTAAGCATAATACATGCCATAAGTGGTCCCCATTCAACTTTTCCGTAACTTCCTCTGAAGTACTGAATAAGAATAGGAATCGTCTTATATTTCTTGATATCAAGTACAAGATAAGGAAGAAGATAATCATTCCATACCCACATTGCCTCAAGAATACCAACCGAAATCATTGTTGGTTTAAGCATTGGTATAACTATCATAAAGAAAGTCTGTATCGGATTACAACCATCAATCATAGCAGCTTCCTCAATCTCAATAGGAATAGATTTAAGGAATCCGCAGAACATAAATACCGCAAGACCCGCTCCGAATCCAAGGTAAATAATCCATATTACATATGGTGTATTAAGATTAAGTTTGTCTGCAGTCTTTGAAAGTGTAAACATAACCATCTGGAATGGTACAATCATAGAGAATACGAATATATAGTAAAGTACCTCTGTAAACCAGTTTCTTATTCTTGATATGAACCATGCACACATCGAGCAGCAAAGTAATATTGCTGCAACAGATGATATAGTTATGAAAAAGCTATAAAACAAACTCTGCGAAAATCCCTTGGATTTAATTGCATCAATATAGTTATCAAGTTTTGAGAAAGTATCTCCGTTAGGAAGATTAAATGCCGTATTTGTTGAAAAAGCCGAACCAACCTTGAAGGAGTTAAACAAAATCATGAAAACAGGATACACAAAAGCTATAGAAAATGCTATAAGCGCAACCATAATAAGTATATTGGCTGTATTTTCTTTCTGCTTAAGTTTTTTACTTTCCTCACGGGATTCCTTTCTTTCCTGACTCTCTGATTCTTTTGCAATGTTAGGACCATTGCCCTTTTTTAAATCTTTTAATTCTTTTTCGTTCATATTACTGCTGCACCTCCCTCTTACGTGTTGTCAAAAGTTGCGCAAGTGACAGTACAACAACTATGATACAGAAAATAACTGCCTTTGCCTGTCCAAGACCTTTCCACACCTGTCCGCTTCGTCCATAGAATGTATTATAGATATTCAAAGCCATCATTGCAGTCTGATCACCAGGCTCACCTCTTGTAAGAGCGAGGTTCTGGTCGAACAACTTAAACGAGTTGGAAAGTGTAAGGAATACACAAATTGTGATTGATGACATAACCATCGGAACCTTAACTTTAATAAGTGTTATCCACTTAGTTGCTCCATCAATCTTAGCAGCTTCAATAAGTTCCTCAGGAACACTCTGAAGACCTGCTATATATATTATCATCATGTAACCCATCTGCTGCCAGCACATAAGAACAACAAGTCCCCAGAAACCGGCTGTAGGATTAAGCTCTATAAGAGGCTTGCCTATTAAAGATAAAAAACCGTTAATAAGAACATTCCATATATATCCGAGCACAATACCACCTATAAGGTTTGGCATAAAGAATAATGTACGGAAGATGTTAGTTCCTTTAACTCCTCTTGTAAGAGCCAACGCAAGAACAAATCCTCCAAGATTAATAAGCACTATGGAAACAAGCGCAAATGCCACCGTAAATTTCATCGAATCCGTCAGTGGCTGTGGATCCCATGTAAATGCTTTAACATAGTTATCAAAACCTACCCATTTAACCTTATCAATAGTTCTGAATTGGCAGAATGATAAATACAGACCCTGTGCAAAAGGATATATAAATCCAATAGCAAAAGCTGCAAGAGTTGGTAAGATAAATATTGGCCAATATCTCTTTAATGCTTTCTCCATATTAACCTCCATATAAAGAATTAGGACAGTCAGGTCAAGATAACCTGCCTGTCCTATATTATTAATTGTAAATAAAGTTCTTAGTTAAATGAGATTAAGCATCTGCATTAGCTAACTTATACTCTGAAGCCCATCCATCAACGAATGCTGTCTTAACTGCATCCCAGTTAGCATCTGAAGGATCTGCTGCATATGCTGTAAGTGCTGTACCTACACCATCCTTCCATTTCTCAGAAGGCATTGTTGTAAAGTTCCATGATACAGGCTTAAGTCCTGCTTCTGTATTAGCAACATCCTGCTTAACGAATACGTTCTTAGACTCTACAGCATTCTTGAATGGAATTGTGAATCCCATGTCTTCAGCCATAGCCTTTGTTCCTTTTTCGCTTGTCACACACCAGTTCATGAAATCAAGTGTTGCAGCTACATCATCATCACTTGCATCCTGATTTACACACCAGAAGTTCTCTGTACCTGTACAAAGTCCCTGTTTAGCCTCATCTCCTGCTCCAACATAGATAGGAATCATTGTCATATCATCATCTGCAATCTTTGCGCTGAGTGCTGTGTATTCCCAAGAACCATTCTGGAAGAATACTGCCTCACCGTTAAGGAACTCATTCTCTGCATCTGTTCCTGTCTTAGCTGAAAGATCTTTTCCTTCTGCTGTAGCATTGTTGATGTAGAGATCCCAAATCTGACGGTAATTATCAAGGTAAGTACCCTTAATAGCTTCTGTTGAATCAATACCATCCTCCTGGTATTCGAAGTAGATAGGAAGGTTAGCAAGGTGTGTCTTAAATCTCCAGTCAGAAGATCCATCCATACCTGCTGAAGTAAATGCTGAGAACTTAACTTCTCCAGCTGCCTTCTTAGCTGTAATATCTTCTACAACGCTCTTTAATGTATCAAATGAGTTAATCTCATCTACTGAATGTCCTGCTTCCTGAAGAAGCTTCTTGTTAGTGATGATACCATATGACTCAATAACGTATGCGATACCAAGTACCTTGTCATCTTTCTTTAAACCATAATCTTCACTTGTAAGATTCTTATAAACATCTGTCTCTGAAAGGTCTGCACACTTATCTGCCCAGTTAGCAAGTCCTACAGGTCCGTTAACCTGGAATAATGTAGGTGCTTCATCTTTATTCATCTCAGATTCAAGAGTTGTCTCATAAGTACCTGAAGCTGCTGTATGAACCTTTACTTCAATACCAGTCTCTTCTGTGTATGCCTTAGCAAGTGCCTGCCAAGCATCTTCAGCCTCAGGCTTGAAGTTAAGATAATATACTGATCCTTTCTTCTTATCTCCTGATTCAGCTTTCTTCTGAGCTGATGTGTTGTCTGTTGTCTTGTTGTCAGAACCACAACCTGCAAGTGCAGTTGCTGCCATTGCCCCAACTAAAGTTACTGCTAAAAATCTTTTCTTCATAAATGGATCCTCCTCCTAGGATTGAATTTATTTATTATTATTCATTAACTTCACCTGTTAATGAATTACATGATAATGATAATGTAATACTACCAAAAAATCAATAGTTTTTTAGTCAAACTTTTCACTTTTCATTATTTTTTGACGCTTTCTTTGTTGATTTTTGCTATTTTACAGCTGTTTATGCAGGTTTTGCGCCAAATTAAGTAAAAAAACAGACGTCTTTTTTATATTTTGACGTCTGTTTTAATAAAATATAATATTTTATTGTTGTATTTGCACATTAACCATTGAGGATTTCTGTAAGAATCTGATTAATCATCGCAGGATTTGCTTTACCCTTCATTTCTTTCATTGTCTGACCTACAAGGAAGCCGATTGCTTTGGTCTTACCATTGTGGTAATCCTCTACGGATTGTGGGTTTGCATCCACGATTTTCTGAATAACTTCTTTAAGTTCACCGGCATCTGAATTACTCTCAAGGCCGTTAGCCTTAACATATTCTTCAGGGTCTATGTTTTCATCAAACACCTTTTCAAATACTTCTTTTGCAACCTGGTTGTTAACCTTGCCTTCATCAGCCAGATTAACAAGCTTAGAGAAATTAACGGCATCAAATTTAACATCTTCAAATTCAATGTCTCTGTCCTTAAGAAGTCTCATAGTCTCGCCCATAAGCCAGTTGCTGACCTTCTTAGGCTTGCCGCAGATTGCCGTTGCTTCTTCAAACATATCAGCCATCTTCTTAGAGCCTGTTATAATGTCCGCATCATACTCAGGAAGACCAAACTCATCCATATATCTTTTCTTCTTCTCATCCTTAAATTCAGGCTGATTAGAGCGGATGCTTTCAATCCACTCGTCGCTTATTGATACAGGAACAAGATCAGGCTCAGGGAAATATCTGTAATCCTGTGCATCTTCCTTGGAACGCATTGCGTATGAGTACTCTTTGTTGTCGTCCCATCTTCTTGTTTCCTGAACAACCTGTCCGCCCTCTTCGATGATGTCAATCTGACGGGCACGCTCATTTTCAATTGCACGGGCAATTGCCTTAAATGAGTTAAGATTCTTCATCTCTGTTCTGGTTCCGAATTCCTTTGCACCGACTTCTCTTACCGAAATATTTACATCAGCTCTCATTGAACCTTCGTTAAGTTTGCAGTCTGAAGCTCCAAGATACTGAATTGTTGTTCTTAACTTTTCAAGATATGCAATAACTTCTTTTGCACTTCTCATATCAGGTTCTGAAACAATCTCTATAAGAGGCACACCCGAACGATTGTAATCAACGTACGAACAATCATCCCAGTCATCATGAACAAGCTTTCCTGCATCTTCTTCCATGTGAATCTCGTGTATTCCGACGAATTTTGTTCCCTCGTCAGTTGTTATCTCAACTTTTCCGTCACGACATATAGGAAGATATAACTGTGAAATCTGATAGTTCTGAGGGTTATCAGGATAGAAATAATTCTTTCTGTCAAACTTGCAGTACTGTGTTATCTTACAGTTAGTTGCAAGACCTACAGCAACAGCATACTCAACAACCTGCTTATTTAACACAGGAAGTGATCCCGGCATTCCTGTACATACAGGACATGTATGTGAATTAGGTGCACCACCAAAAGCGGTAGAACAACCACAGAATATTTTTGTCTTTGTTGCAAGTTCAACATGAACTTCAAGTCCTATGACGGTCTCATATTCTCTAGCCATAATTTACGCCTCCAATCCTTTATTTGTTATCTTTCCTCTTGCCTGCTCGTAAGTATATGCCGCACGGATAATGTTATTCTCCTTAAAGCAGTCACCAAGGAGCTGAAGTCCGATAGGCAGTCCCTTTGAATCAATTCCGCATGGAAGACAAATTCCCGGAAGTCCTGCAAGGTTAGCTGATATTGTGTATACATCGCCAAGATACATTTTGATAGGGTCAGAAAGTGACTCTCCAATCTTAGGTGCGGTTGTAGGAGCAACCGGTCCGAGTATTACATCGTATTTAGCAAATGCATCATCAAACGCCTTCTTAATAAGCGCCTTTACCTTAAGTGCCTTAAGATAGTAAGCATCGTAGTAACCTGAGCTTAGTACAAATGAACCAAGCATGATTCTTCTTTTAACCTCAGGTCCGAATCCTTCACTTCTTGTCTTTTTGTACATGTTGTGAAGTCCTTCATATTCTTCTGTTCTGTATCCGTATTTGATTCCGTCAAATCTCTCAAGGTTAGAACTTGCCTCTGCAGAAGCGATTGTGTAGTATGCAGGAATTGCATAATCAACAAGGCTTAAATCAAATTCTTCAACGATGGCACCTTTTTCTTCAAGTACCTTTGCCGCAGCAAGAACAGCCTCTTTAACTTCACTGTCAAGACCTTCACCGAAATAATCCTTAGGAATACCAATCTTTAATCCTGCTACATCATTAACAAGTGCATCTGTAAACTTGCCGTCTTTTCTTTCTACCGAGGTAGAATCTTTCTCATCATGCGATGCTATTACATCTAAAATGGTTGCGCAGTCTGTAACATCCTTGCATAAAGGTCCTATCTGATCAAGAGATGAACCATATGCGATAAGTCCGTAACGTGAAACTGTTGAGTATGTAGGTTTAAGACCTACTACTCCGCAGTATCCTGCAGGCTGTCTGATTGATCCACCTGTATCTGAACCAAGTGCATAGTAACATTCCTTTGCAGCAACCGCAGCAGCAGAACCACCTGATGAACCGCCAGGAACATGCTCTGTGTTCCAAGGATTCTTAGTAGGACCATAGTATGAAGTCTCAGATGTTGAACCCATCGCAAACTCATCCATATTGGTCTTACCGATTATAACCGCTCCAGCTTCTTCAAGGTTGATTACTGCCTGTGAAGAAAATGTAGGGATAAAGTTACTAAGAATCTTAGATGAACATGTTGTAAGCATTCCCTTTGTACACATATTATCTTTGATTGCAACAGGCACTCCGGCAAGCGGACCGCTAAGCTCGCCATTATCTATCTTTTCCTGTACTTTTGCAGCACGCTCAAGTGCTCCTTCTTTATCAACAGTAACGTAGCAGTTATAAGACTCCTCTTTCTTGTCAATCTGATCAAGTACTGCCTTTGTTGCTTCAACTACAGTTATTTCTTTTGCTTTTATTTTCTGTGACAGTTCAACTGCCGTTAAATCTAAAATATCCATATTACACCGCCTTTAATCAAATGTCTTAGGAACACCAAGCATGTTGTTCTTCTCTTCCGGAGCATTTGCCAATGTATCCTTAGATCCGTCACCGTTAGTTACCACATCCTCACGGAAAACATTATTAACGGCAAATACATGACTCATAGGTTCTACACCGGTAGTGTCAAGTTCACCAAGCTTGTCAATATAGTCAAGCATGCTTGCCATGTCTTTTTTAGCCTGTTCCTTTTCTTCATCATTTAATTCAAGCTTTGCAAGAATTCCAACATAATCTATTGTCTCATCTGAAATTACATTTGCCATGGGATACCTCCTAATCTCTTACTTTAATATGAACCTCTCTAAGCTGCTGCTCAGTTACCTCGTTAGGCGCTCCGCACATGAGATCCTGTGCAGTACCGCTCATTGGGAAAGGAATAACCTCACGGATATTTTCTTCATTCTTAAGAAGCATTATCATACGGTCAACACCTGGTGCCATTCCTGCGTGTGGTGGCGCACCGAATCTGAATGCATTGTAAAGTGCTCCGAATTTGTTCTTAAGTACTTCTTCATCATATCCTGCAATCTCAAATGCCTTAACCATAATGTCAATGTCATGGTTACGAACGGCACCTGAAGAAAGCTCAACACCGTTACATACGATATCATACTGATATGCAAGAATATCAAGAGGATCTTTTGTGTTAAGAGCCTCAAGACCACCCTGTGGCATTGAGAACGGATTGTGTGTAAATCCTATCTTCTTCTCTTCCTCGTTGTATTCATACATTGGGAAATCATTAATATAGCAGAAACGATATGCGTTCTTCTCAATAAGGTCGAGTCTTGTAGCAAGCTCTGTTCTAATCTGTCCCGCATAAAGGCTTGCTTTTAATTCCTTGTCAGCGATAAAGAAGATTGTATCTCCAACTTCAAGTCCTGCAAGTTCCATAAGCTCATTTTTCATATCATCCGGAATAAACTTGTCGATAGGCCCCTTGTATGTCTTATCAGGAAGTACTTCAAGGTATCCAAGTCCACCCATTCCGATTGACTGTGCAAACTTAAGAAGCTTCTCATGGAATCCTTTTGACATATCTGCATGAACCTTGATTGCACGAACAGTCTTCTTGTGGAATGGCTTAAATGTACATCTTTGGAAGAACTCTGTTGTGTCAATTATTCTGAGCGGATTTCTAAGGTCAGGCTTATCTGTACCAAACTCAAGCATTGCCTGCTTATAGCTGATGATTGGATAAGGTGCCTTTGTAACTTCAAAACCTTCTGGTGCAAACTTTTCAAATGTTGCGCTAAGAACCTGCTCACCAATCTCAAATACATCTTCCTGTGTTGCAAAACTCATCTCAAAATCAAGCTGATAGAATTCTCCCGGTGAACGGTCAGCTCTTGCATCCTCATCTCTAAAGCAAGGTGCAATCTGAAAATACTTATCAAAACCTGACACCATAAGAAGCTGCTTGTACTGCTGTGGTGCCTGTGGAAGTGCGTAGAATTTACCCTTGTACTTTCTTGAAGGAACTATGTAGTCTCTTGCTCCCTCAGGTGATGAAGCACAAAGAATAGGTGTCTGAATCTCCATGAATCCAAGCTCTGTCATCTTATTTCTTAAAAATGAAATAACATTTGAACGGAAAATCATGTTATCCTTAACCTTCTGGTTTCTAAGGTCAAGATATCTGTATTTTAATCTGAGATCTTCTCTTGTCTCCTTTGAAGTCATAATCTCAAAAGGAAGCTGATCTCTTACTTTACCGAGAATGCTTATCTCATGAGCCTCAAGCTCGATTGTTCCTGAAGGAATCTTAGGGTTGTAAGTCTCCTCATCTCTCTTTTCAATGATACCTTTAACAGTAACGCAGTCCTCCTTGTTGATACCGTCAAGAAGTGAAGTATCTCTAAGTACAACCTGAAGAACTCCATACATATCTCTAAGGTCGATGAATGAAACTCCACCGTGATCTCTGATGTTCTCTACCCATCCTGCTACTCGTAATTCTTTTGATATGTCACCTTCGCTAAGCTTATCAATTGTGACATCTCTGTAAGTTGTCTGTGTCATTGTTCTTGTCCTTTCCTTTATGTTTTTATTAATTGTGTACATGTTTTTGCCTGGTGGGACTTTGTGATTTACCTGAAATTAAAAAATCCCGAAGCATACAACCTATATGCTTCGGGACGGATATTCATTAACCGCGGTACCACCCGTGTTCAGAAGTCAGCATGACATTGCCTGTAATGTACTCTAATGTACTGTAATGCACTCTGCTGTGCTATCTGCTCTCTTGCACTTAACGCGTGCCTACGTGCAAAGCTAAGGAAAATTAATTCGTTCACCCTGCATGCTCCGGAGTGTTCCCTTATCCGCTATCACAAAGTGGTGCTTACAGCCGGCGACACCACATCTCTGTCAGGATATCTGCAAATAAGAATCTCTTTCACTGCATCTAAAATATATTCTTATGTATGTTATCATTGATTAATATGTAAAGTCAAGAGGAAATACCATATTACATATCATATTTAGCCATTATGTCTGTCGGACTGTTTTTAAGGAGCTTGGTAATCGGCAAAAGTCCTATCACACATGATAAAACTCCTATTATCACAAACACAATAAGCGCAAGCCACACAGGATAATATATTGCAGACGCAATGTTTGTAAATGTGCCTGCGTATGACATGTACCAAAGAACCACACTTCCAATAACAAATCCTGCACCTGCTGATTTACTCATAACAATAAGAGTCTCGCACATGAAATAAAATACAACATTTTTACTTTTTGCACCAATGCATCTGTAAGTACCGATATCTTTTGTTTCAGATGCTAATATACTTCGCATTAATCCGTATACGCACAGGCAAAGCATTATAACAATTGCACTCCACATACCAAAAGAATCTTTTGCTTCTTTTCTTACAGCATATACATATCTCTCACGCACTTCATCAGGTACATAAAAACCTTTTTTGAATTCTCCGCCGTCGCCTTTCTTAAGCAATCCGGCAAGATAACTTTGTGTCTTTTTAATATTCTTAGAATGAATTATAAGATAACCGTAATCCGTACTACGAGATGTTCCTACAAGACTGGTATCTCCAAGACAGCTGGCAGTATTTTTATAATCGTCATCATCAAGAACATAATCAACACTCTTATACGAGAACCTCAGATTATTATCATATAACAATTTATCTGTTGTCTCATACAAATCGTCATACTCATCCATTGCCTCTTCGAACTCTTCTTCATCAGGGTAGTGCCCATTAGCTTTGTTAAACATGTGTGCCACATAATAATTGAAATCCCCACATTCTTCTATCAGCTGACAATAGAGACCTTCATCATATCCCATTTCATAAAGCTTCATATAAGCATTATAATACGTCTTATCAGGATTATCTTTGCAGTAATCAATATACTCCGTATATCTGTCATAATAATAATCATAATACTCATAATCAGAGTACTTTGTTTTTGACTTATCTTCTTTAACAATATTATTGTCAGCAAGCCATTTATCATAAGTGCAAATAATGTTTTCAACTCTGCCAACTGTAAAGCTGTTACCGTAAATTTGAACCGTATCTCCTTCTTTAATTGCATCAATACAGTTTTCATCATATACTCTTGCAACAACGCTTCCTTTATCGACATTTACAGATGCATCACTTTCAGACTGTATTCTATCATCAAAATCTCCTATATATCTTGCATCCACAAAATATTCATCATTTCTGTATATTGCACAATTGCTGCCTTTAACAATACCTGTGATATAAAATGCATTCTCAGAAACATCACTCAAATTTATATCTGAACATGAAAGTCCGATAAGTTTTTCATAATCATCCAAAAAAGTGTAGCTTGTTTCGCTCATAATCATATCAGCTACAGCTGTTGTTATTACTGCATCTTCAATACCGGTTCCCATCTGCCCGCAAACCATCTTATTATCTTCCATAAGTTCATCCGGTAAAAATGTACCGTAGAAGTTAGTAATTACATCACCTGAACTTTCCTGTTCACCATAGTAACTGCTTTCAAATTTTATCTTGTCAAGCTTATATAATCCCGGTCCAGGATTTTCCTGAGATGTCACATACAAAGCATCAATGCCGCTTTCATCATTTTGTGTCGCCTTGTTAAGTTCCTCCATCGCAGCCTTATCTTCAACATATGCATATATGATATCACGTTCAAATAATTTATCTGTATTAAAGAATTTTCTTACACTGACTGAATAATATGCCGTTACCACCACGAGCACAAGTGCAAATATGAACAATGTAACTTTAAGGAACCGTGATTTAGAGCGACGGTTAGCAATGTTGTATTTAGCAATTTTTATAGCATCTTTAAAATCAAAAAGTCTGCCGTAATCTTTTTCATCGCTGCCTGATTCCTCATCTATTATTTCAGATTTTCTGTCATTCTGCATTTCAGGCCTAATGCTTTCTTCATCAGGATTGGATTTATATAGCTTCGCCTCATTGTATTCCTGTTTCTCCTCCCCTTTATGCCTTACGCTTTTTATCTTTCCGTCACTAATCTCAAAAACAAGATCACAATATTCATCAACAACATCTCTTTCATGAGTAACAAGAAGCACAAGTCTTTCTTTACTAAACTCACGCAAGAAATCCATCACGATTTTTGTGTTTTTCTTATCAAGATTACCTGTCGGTTCATCAGCAAGAATAACACTTGGATTCTTAACTATTGCCCTTGCAATAGCAATGCGCTGCTGTTGTCCGCCGGATAAAGTTCCCGTGTATCTTCTTGCGTAGTTTTCCATTCCAACTTTTTTGAGTGCATCCTCTACACGCTCTTTAATTATATCTTCATCCCTTATTCCGATAAGCTTCAAACCATCGGCTACATTATCATACACAGTTTCATTTTCACTAAGGCAATAATTTTGAAAAATATATCCTATGTAACGGTTACGGATATTATCATTATCCGTGCTAAGATCATTACCGTCTATAGTTATTGTACCTTCATCAATATCCGTGATACCGCCAATAGCATTAAGAAGTGTAGTTTTACCGCTTCCGCTTTTTCCGTAAAGTCCGATTATGCCTTTGCCGTCAAAAGCAACCGTAACATCATCAATGGCACGAACTTCATTTCTTTTTTTCCTGTTATAATACTTTTTTACCTTTTCAAGCTTAATCATAGATTTCTACCCTCCTTAATTGCTTCTCTTACCGTGCTTTTAGAGAGTATTGCAATATGTCTTTTTGTCACAATAAATGCCATTAACATAATTGAACCAAACATAATAAGATAACGATCCGGCATAAGATAGATTATCATCTTGTTAAACGTCACATTCGTATATGCTACAAGTGCAAGTGTAATCACAATTGCAAATGATATTACAGCTAGTATTGTGATTCTTACATACATAGCAATACTTATCACCTTTTTATTTATTCCGAGTGATCTTAGTATTCCTATATCATGACTGTAAGATGCAATATCATTTTTTGTACTCAGGGCAAAAATAAATCCTAAAAACAATACAAGCGCAAACCATATAAGTACAATTACCGACTCACTAAAGAAAGTCTCAACAAAATCACCTTGATATATTGAACAGACTGCATCAGACTTAAACGTAACATATCCTGCTGTTCTAATCTTTTCCATTGCCTCGTCAATTTTTTTATCTGATAAAAAATAAAGAGAACACTGAGCATAATTTTCATCTATATTCTTAAACAGTTCATCCTTTACCACATCAGGATTGACAATTGCAAACATATATTCAGAATCAATATAATCAATTGGAATCATCTTTTCTTTTGCAAATGATACCACATAACTGTCTGATCCTTTTTCTGTATTATCAAGGTCATTTTCCCATCTAAGTACACATCCTTTATCGTCATCACTATATTTGTCCAACTTTGATTTTAAAATCTGTATTTCATCCGGTTTTACATCAAAAGAATACATAACAGCTGTATAACCCTTCACATCACTAACATCTGTATCGCATTCCTTGCAAAGACGCAATTGTTCATTTTTGTATGCAAGTGCCGTCAATATATCATACGCACTATCTGTAACAACCATCTTTCCTCTGATTGTATTGTTGGAAAAATATTTGATTCCAACAACCTTAAACTGAACATTAAGCTGGTTGATTTCCTTAATTCTTATAGATTCTTTTCCATAAACCTCAGAAGCTGAATATGGCAGATACAAAAAGCATTCGCCATCAGCACTTGGATATCTTCCAATATCAGCCCTACCGTAGTCTTTATCCTTCTCTATGCAAAAAGGTATATCTTCTTCAGAATCAAATTCATCATAGAAATCAATACTGTTTATGTATTCAAACCAATCTCTTTTACTATGTAATTCATTGATTCTATCACAATGAATAAAACTGTCAGCACCATACTCTTTAGCTAACTTTTCAACTTCTTCATCTGAAAATGCACTATTATCTCTTTTTGATACTATTAACCTGCCATCCTGTTCATTAAAAAGCTTACCATCATCAGCTTTATATAGTATGGCCTCGTGTCCCATTATTCCACAAAAAAAATACAGGCATGTACTTACTATAAGAAGGAGAAAAAAATAATACATCGACGTTAACGGTTTTGAAACAAGAATCTTAAGTCCCAGACGAATTCCTTCTGCAAAACTTTTATTATCCTGTCTTTTTAATGTATTATTTTTTTCATCATTATCTGCTGTATTTTCATCAGATTTACTAACATCCAAATTAACATCTTTTCTTATCTTTTCATCTGACACTACGGCTCCATCATCAATCTTGATAACTCTTGTAGCATAATCTTCAAACTCTTCATAATTATGTGTTACAACAATTACAAGTTTGTCCTTTGAAATCTCATTCAGTAAAGACACAATAGCCGCAGAGGATTCACTGTCAAGATTACCTGTTGGTTCATCCGCAAGAATAATCGGACTGTTCTTTGCAAGTGCTCTTGCAATAACAGTTCTTTGTTTCTGACCTCCCGACAGATGACTTCCCCTTTGCTTCATATGAGAAGTCATACCAACTTTTTCAATAATCTCTTTTGCCTTTTGACGTCTTTCCTTTTTGTCTGTTATGTTTGTAAGTGCAGCCTCTACATTATCAAGCACAGTAAAACTGTCAATAATGTTATACTCCTGAAACACGAAAGAAATGTACCTGTTGATATAATCTTCCCAGTTCCTGTCATCAAAACAAGAGGTGGGCTTTTCTTCAATGAAAAGCTCACCTTCCTCATAGGAATCAATTCCGCTTATGGAATTAAGGAGGGTAGTCTTACCTGAACCGGATGAGCCTGTTATAACAACAAACTCACCCTTGTCAAAGCTAAGATTAACTCCTCTTATACCAACACATACATTATCTTTTGAAGTGTATATTTTACCTACATTCTTTAACTCAAGAAAACTCATGTGCCCTTTACTCCTTCTTTTACATTAACTACTCTTCTTCATCACTGTATTGATATGAATCAATCAATTCCTG
>CACXFB010000071.1 GCA_902766825.1 uncultured Lachnospiraceae bacterium | reverse complement strand
TTACAGAATATTCACATGCTCAAACGGAGTATATACAACAGTTGGATTTACAACAGGAACAGAATTCGAGATAAGCGGACTTACAAACGGAACAAGTTATGGGATATTGGTACTTGCGTGTGTAAACGGTACATGGTCAAAGTGGTCAGTATCGGATATCAGATATGCAACTGCTAAGTAATAAAAGGATAAAATAATAAATAGGTTAACCCCTGATAATGTAATGCAATTAAGCAGTTCATTATCAGGGGTTTTATATTGAAAATATGTGCATTGCAATAAGTGCAAAAACGAATATGGGTATTGAAAAAAGAAGCTATATATACTAGAATGTCAAGGAAGAAATTTTATAATTTAGTCGATGAAGAATTATATGTGCAGGTATAATAAAATGATAAAAGTAATGCATGTTTTAAATACAGGAAAATATTCAGGTGCCGAAAATGTTGTTATAACTTTGATCAATGCAACGAAAGCAAATGTGGATGCAACATATGTTTCGTTGGATGGAGAAATTAGAGATTACTTAAGTGAGAACGATATCAAGTTTGAAGCAATTGATAAACTTGTGGTTCAGGAAATAAAACGGGTTATAAAGCGGGTTCATCCGGATATTATTCATGCACATGATTTTACGGCGGGGATTATCTGCTCAGCTGCAACTTCTATACCTGTTATAAATCATTTGCATAATAATTCTCCTTGGTTAAGACGTTATAATCTTAGGGGGGTTGTATATGGAATGAGCTGTTTGCGTTACAAAAAGATTTTGACAGTTTCGGAAGCAGTAATGAACGAATATGTATTGGGCGGGATGTTTAAGAAGAAAAACGTGGTTGTCGGTAATCCTGTTGATGTTAATAGGATAAGAGGTTTGGCGAGTGTGGAGAATGTAATAACGGAAGAATATGACATAGCTTTTTTAGGAAGATTGTCTGCGGCGAAGAACCCGTTATTTTTTCTGGATATAGTTAAAGAAATAAAAAAGAAAATTCCCGGCATACGGGTAATAATGATTGGGGACGGAGAATTAAAAGAGGATATAGTGAGAAAAATTGAAAGTGATAATCTGGAGCCAAATATTAATTTAGTTGGTTTTCAAAAGAATCCATATAATTTTTTGAAACATGCGAAGATTTTGCTTATGCCATCTGCGTGGGAAGGATATGGTTTGGCTGCTGCTGAAGCGTTGGCGTTAGGGGTGCCTGTAGTATGTTCCAACGTTGGGGGATTGCCTCAAATTGTTGATGAAAGCTGTGGGCAGATATGTTCGCAATTAGAAGAGTATTGTGACGCGATAATTTGTTTGTTGATGAATGAAGAAATGTATAAGGATAAAGTGGTGTGTGCAAAAGATAAGGCAAATAAAATTGGAGATGTCGAAAAATATGCTGATAGAATTGAGAAAACGTATAGAGAAATCATGTTGAAAGGGAATGTATGAACACAACACAAACACATTTGATGTATATTGCTATAATAATGTTTTCTACGGCAAGTATCTGGATTGCTGAGAATGTAAATATGGGTATAATTCATATTGAAGGAATTAGAAAACGACATACAACAACTTTAGCAAGAATAATTTTTATTCCTATTGCTTATCTTATTTTATTAATTCCGTTATTGAAGAGAACATGTGGAATAGATACCCCTGTGTACTATTTTGATTATTCGCATGATCGTATACAGAGTTTTGATATAATGTTTAGTTATTTGTTAATGTATTTACATCGTTATATTCTGGATCCTAAGGTCGGGTTGGGGATTGTTTCTGTTATAACGGTGGTGCTTTCGGTTTCTTCAATTATAAGGCTAAGAGAGCGTATTGATGTTACGTTAGCTTTTTTTGCATATGTTACATGCATATATTTTTTTTCGTATAATTATATGCGTATGTTGTTTGCGGTATCTTTTGTTTTTATTGGATATTCATTTTGTATAAATGATAAAAGAAAACTTGCGATTATTCCATTTGCAATAGCTCCGTTGTTTCATTTGAGCGCGATTATTGTGTTGATAATTCATATTGCACTTTTGAACTTAAAAAAGCATAAAGGCATAGTTATAACTTTGGGGGTAATTGGACTTCTTGCTTTTATGGCAAAACCAATGTATTTTTTTTCGCTGATTAATGTTGAAAGATATAGTTCGCAAATTATAATTAATCAACATGTGTCTTTGGGAATCGGTACGATAGTAAGAATGATTCCAATAGCGTATTTTCTCTGGGAGTATAATAAAGAATATAGGCAGGATTACAGATATATGTGGCTTGTTGTATTTACTTTTGCTAATGTAATTTTTTCTTTTTTGGGATATTTTGTTGGTTCTGCGTCCAGAATATCAAATGCAATACTTGTTTTTCAAATAATATACGCGGTTCCGTTATTTGTTAAGGAAGATGAAAATATAGAGAGAAGAGAAACAACAAGAGTAATGTTTTTGATTTATTGTATTTGGATGTATTATATTATATCAAAGAATTTTGAAACGATGGCAATTGTACCATATTATTGAGGTGTGTCATATGAGCAGTGTTGATTGTGTTATTGTATGGGTAGATGGCTCAGACAAAGAGTGGATAAAAATAAAAAATCAATATAGTTTTAATGTTGTAAAAGAATCTGAAGATGATGAGGCTGAAAGATACAGGGATTATGGAACGTTAAAATATTTATTCAGAGGTATTGAAAAGTTTATGCCATGGATAAATAACATATATTTTGTTACGTGTGGTCAAACTCCGGAGTGGTTAAATACTGATAATCCAAGATTAAAACTGGTTAATCATACAGATTATATTCCTCAAAAATATCTTCCTACATTTAGCTCTCATCCAATAGAAATGAATCTTCATAGGATTGATGGTTTGTCTGAAAATTTTGTATATTTTCAGGATGATATGTTTGTGTTAAAAAATACTGTGAAAGAAGATTTTTTTAAAAATGAATTGCCATGTGATACGGCAGTGTTTAATGCAATCGCAATGGAAAAAATGGATAAAGAATTTAGATTCCTGATGCCAATAAATAATATTGAAATAATAAATAAATACTTTCGCAAAAAAGAAAGCATAAGAAAACATTGGAGGAAGTATTTTAGCTTTAAATACGGCAAGGACATGCTTAGAACAATTTGTTTATGGCCGTGGATTCATTTTACCGGATTTTATAATTATCATTATCCGTATAGTTTAACTAAAGGTGTTTTAAGAGAATTGTGGGAAAAGGAACCGGAGGTTTTGGATGAAACATGTAGCCATAGGTTCAGAAATTCTAATGATGTTAACATATGGCTTGCATCATATTGGCAATATGCATCCGGAAAGTTTTATCCTAGAAGTCCTAAGATTGGTCATTTGACATGTATATCGGATGATGAAAGAGAAAATAATGCTGTATATGAACATATAAAAAAGCAACGATCAAAAATGATTGTTATAAATGATACTATTAAGAATGGAAACTTTGAAGAGATAAAAGAAAATTTAGTGGAATCCTTTGAGGAAATATTGCCGGATAAATGTAGTTTTGAAAAGTGAGGATTGAGAAATGGCAGTGTCTGTTGCTATGGCGACTTATAATGGTGAAAAATATATTAAGAAGCAATTGGATTCTATTGTAAAGCAAACATGCGTACCTGATGAAGTTATTATATGTGATGATTGCTCAAAGGATAAAACGGTCGAAATTGTTAATGATTATGCAAATAATTTCAATGATATAAAGTGGAAAATAATCGTAAATGATAAAAATCAGGGGTATATCAAAAATTTTATTAATGCAATTAAGAATACAAATGGAGATATAATAATTCTTTCAGATCAAGATGATGTGTGGACGGAAGATAAAGTTCAAAAGATTTGTAATATGTTTTTGGAACATGATGATATGATGTCTGTTCATATGGATTATTCAATTATTGATCAGAATGATGAATTAATAAGTGGACCGCAAATTGGTTATACGGAGAAATTGCGCAAATTACGTGTGATGGATTTTTGTAGGAGATTGAATTACTGTGGAATGTCATCGGCATTTCGTTCGAGCCTGAAAAAAGATTTGTTATCTCTTGACGTAGATATTCTTCCAACACATGATTGGTCCATTCATGCATTGGCTGTGCTCAGATGTGGTATGTATATTTCGAATGAGATTGTTTCGTACAGGCGATATACCGGAAACAATGTTGCATTAAAAGTTGAAAAGAAAACAAAGAGAGAGGGCATATCTCAAAGACTTGAAGTGGTAAATAATTATTTTGACTATTATAATTTATTTGCGACATTAGCTGAGGAGAGTTCTGTAAAAGAAGATAGGGAATATATAAAAAAACTGGTAGAAATACAATGTAAAAGAAGAGGGTATTTAATGAATAAAAGTGTATGGGGGTGGATAAAAGGTTTGGGGGACATTCATTTTTATCCAACAAAGAAATCATATATGTGCGATATATTATATATTTTGGGGGTTTTCTGATGTGGAAGTGTTCTGCTCTGAGAGTTAATCGCAGGAAGGTGCTTTTTATATGAAGTCGGTAAAAAAAAATATAATATTTAACCTGATGATGGTATTATGTAAGATTATATTTCCCATCATTTCGTTCCCGTATGCAGCTCGTGTTTTAGGAGTTGAGAACATAGGAAAGGTTAATTATTGTATATCAGTTATTAATTATTTTGTTTTATTTGCAGGTTTAGGTGTTAATGTATATGCTACGAGAGAGGGAGTAAGATACAGAGATGATAAGGATGAATTATCGAAGTTTGCTAAGGAAGTATTTTCGATAAATTTTGTTTCAACAATTGTAGCATATATATTGTTGTTTGGGTTGATAATTTCTAATGTTTTTTATAAGCATACCGAATTAATGCTGGTGTGTAGCTTGAACATTGTTTTTTCAACGTTTGGAATAGAATGGGTATATCAGATTGTTGAAGATTATAAATATATTAGTCTTAGGACTATTGTAATTCAGTTCATATCTTTTATTTGTCTGATTACATGTGTTAAGAAAAGAGAGGATTATATTATTTATGCAATTATTACTGTTTTTGCTGCAGGGGGTAATTGCTTTGCGAATATATGGCAATCCAGAAAGATTATAAATTGGAAAAAAAGATTTAGCTTGGATATAAAAAAACATTTTAAACCAATTTTGATTATTTTTGGAGTTAGTGCATCTACTTCAATTTATCTAAGTCTTGATATGGTAATGGTTGGAGTTATTAGAGATGATTATGAAGTCGGTTTGTATAGTGCAGCCGTTAAACTTAACTCGGTTGTTAAAACATTGATAACATCTATAAGTAGTGTGCTGTTGTCCAGATTATCATATTATAAAGCGCTTAACAAAAATGAGGATTATATTGGGTTGTTAAAAAGAGGCGTGAATACGATTTTGATATTGGTTATTCCTGCTAGTTTTGGAATTATTTATTTGAGTAGAGAGATTATGATAATATTTTGCGGAAAGGAATTTGATAGTGCTGTTTTTGCGTGTATAATATTATCTGTAAACATGGTTTTTTCTGTTGTTGATGGTATGATCTATAATCAGATATGTCTTCCTAATAAGCTGGAAAAACAGGCGAGTAAAGCAACTTTTGTTGGAGCTGCAGGTAATTTTGTGATGAATTTGTTTTTTGTATATAAGTGGGGCTATGAAGGGGCGGCGATTACAACATTGTTATCTGAAGTGATGGTTTTTTGTATATTGTTAAAAGTAGCTAATAAAGTTGTTGATATGAAAGAAGTTTTTAAATCTGTACATCAATATATATTGTCAGGTGGGCTGATGATGCTAATACTTTTTTTCCTTGGTAATATAGTGCATTGTGGAACTGTTATGCGCGTTATAATGGGGATGATTGTTGGCGGAGTATCATATTTTGGAGCCTTAATCGTTGTTATGCATAATGATTATGTGAATGAGTTAATTATACAGGTTAAAGATAGAATAAAGAGCGTGATGAGGATGTCATGATGTATACAGAAAAAAATAATGGTGATGTAGACAAAAGAGATACCGGATATGATTATTTAAGGATTATTTCTACGATTGCAGTGATTTTAATACATGTAAATTGGAGATATTTTTCTAATGTTTATTTGGTTCATAGCAGAGATGGTATATGGATAACAGAATCACTTATTAATATAATTACAAGATTCTCTGTTCCTTGTTTTGTAATGATATCCGGTGCATTTATCTTGAAAAATGAGAGAAATGCAGATTTTAAATATTTTTATAAAAAAGCGTTTCTTAACGTAGTATTACCGGCTATGTTGGCAGAGTTTATACTGGTAATGGTATTTGTGATAAAAAGCTTTGCGGGTAGTGATTCGAACGAAAAAATAATTAATATATTAAAGCAGGTTGCTGTTGGGGGGTTTGAGAATTTTTGGTATATATATATGTTAGTCGGAATATATGTATTGGTACCTGTAGTTTTGAGAATCAAAAAAATGCTTTCATATAAAGAATGGATTGTTTTTGCTGTTTTTCTTCTTTGTTATGGTGTGTTTTCTCAAAGTCTAACAACTCATATCGTTGCTTATGATAATGGTATAGTAATGTCATATTTGGGATATTTTTTAATAGGGAATATTATTTATGAGAAAAAAAATAAACGTAGTAATATGTTGATAGATATATTACTGTGTATAATAGGAATTGCAATTTGCTTTTTTGCGCGTATCTTTATTTCGGATTTTTATACAAAAGGAGTATATAAGGTGTTTTTTTCACCGGGTGTTGTTTTGATGTCATTTGGGATGTTTTCTTTGTTTGGGAAGCTTGAGAAGGTAAAAAGCAATCGTTGGAGTACAGGTTTAAGAAAAAAATGTTTTGGAATTTATATGTTTCATTCCAGTTTATTAAAGTTGGTTGGTGGATATATTGATGGGATTGGATTGGAATTGGAATTGGCAAAAATTCTTATAATAACAGTTATTACATTTTGTGTGTCATTAGTTTGTTCTATTTGTTTTGATTATATGTATGCTAAGATAAAAAAGAGAACTATTGTATTGTTGGAAAAGATATAGTTGCTATGGTTTTTCGCAAAACCCATAAACCATAACATCCCAAAGGGCTTATTCAGGCTTTGAATAAGCCCTTTTTTCTTGCTCTATATAGGCAAGAATACTAAAAATGAAAAACGGTCACATCTATTATTGAACAAATTGCAATCCGCTTTTATAATATTAAGTACGGCGCTATGTAAAAAATGCATAGAAGAAAGAAGAGGTATGGCGTGATTAAAAGAGAATTTGCTAAAAAGAATTTGAAAAAAGTCTTAGCAAGCAGTATGGCGATGGCAGTTTTGTTGTCATCAGGCGGGTTTGATAATCTTGGATTTGTCAAAGAAGCACAGGCAGCAGTTAATGTTGAACAGACAGAAGCAGTACAGGCTGTTGTTGAGCAGACAACGGATACACAGACTGCTACATTGTCTAATGCGGAAAGAGGAGTAATATATGCTAACAGCAGAACGGATTTTAGAGATGAATCTATTTACTTCCTTATTACAACCAGATTTTATGATGGTGATACAAGCAACAATGCCAGAACATCGGAAGATGATAACAAGGCACATAATCCTGAGAGCGATCCTTCATGGAGAGGTGATTTCAAAGGACTTATTGATAAGCTTGATTATATTAAGGCACTTGGATTTACCGCTATCTGGATTACACCTGTAGTAGAAAATGATTCAGGATATGATTATCATGGTTATCATGCATATGACTTCAGTGCGGTTGATAAAAGATATGAGTCAAACGGTGTTACATATCAGACCCTTATTGATGCATGTCATGAAAAAGGAATAAAGGTTATACAGGACGTTGTATTTAACCATACATGTAACTGGGGAGAAAGAAATCTTCTTAAACTCGAAAATGATGTATTTACGAAGAGAAATTCAGTAGTAATGCAGGGTGGTTATTACTATGATAAGGCAGGTAATAAACTTCAGGATACTAACGACATATATCATCATAATGGATACTGTGGCGGTGGTGACTGGGATGAGTTTGCTGCACAGTACAAGACAATAGCAGATGATTGTCTTGATCTTAATACAGAGAATCCGGCAGTTTATAATTATCTTATTGATTGTTATAAGAAATATATTGATATGGGCGTTGATGGTTTCCGTGTGGATACAGTTAAGCATATATCAAGATTAACTCTTAACTCAACATTTGTTCCACAGCTTCAGGCTGAGGCAAAGAAGAATGGCAATAACAACTTCTATATGTTTGGCGAGGTATGTACAAAGGGACATGATGTATGGTATCGTCACTGCCCACCTATTTCTACATGCTTCTATACATGGAAAGATGACTCTACATGGACCAATCAGTGGAGTAACGACACTAAGAGTAATGAAGCGCTGATTGAGGCACATCACAATGCATATAATGATGAGAGTATTCAGCCGACAAGTAACAACGCATTCCTGAATGGTAATGAGTATCATACACCAGATTATTCAAAAGCTTCAGGACTTAATTCAATTGATTTCCAGATGCACTGGAGCTTTAATGATGCGTGGAGCGCATTTAGAACAGCAACAGGTGAAGACAGCTACTTTAATGATTCAACATGGAATGTTGTGTATGTAGATTCACACGATTATGGTCCGGATCAGAGTCAGACACTCAGATATAACGGTGGAACAGATGCATGGGCTGAGAACCTTTCACTTATGTTTACATTCAGAGGTATACCATGTATTTACTATGGATCAGAGATAGAGTTCCAGGCAGGAAAGGTTATAGATCCGGGTCCAAATGCACCACTTTCAGAGACAGGACGTGCATATTACGGAGATAACATTGAGGGTAATGTTGACACAGTGGGATTTACAGAGTTTGGTAACCTTAGCGGAAAGGTTAAACAGACACTTAATAAGGAACTTTCGCAGCATATCATGAGACTTAACAGACTTCGTCAGGCAATACCTGCACTTAGAAAGGGACAGTATTCAACACAGAATTGTGAAGGTGGTATGGCATT
>CACXFB010000070.1 GCA_902766825.1 uncultured Lachnospiraceae bacterium | reverse complement strand
GATTTCATCAGTTTCTTTCTCCTATCCCCATTGTAAATCAATTAGCACTTTATGTATTTTATTACTTCTTTTACGGTTATGTCAACTTTATTAAATGATTACATTTTTCTTCTATTTACATATAATCAATCCTCGTGTATAATTTATAAAATGTTGCGTACAAATATATATCACAAACCTTATGAAAGTGAATAATTATGAAACTGATTCGACGGATTTATGATATAATTAAAGAGTTTGGAAATTCAATGTCGAGGGCTAATGTCGCTGCAAGTGCCGGCGAGTCAACCCTCTTTATTATCATATCCTTTTTTCCTTTCATAATGTTTGTTTTCATGATTATGAAGCATACTTCACTTACTTCTGATATGCTTATCAATATGATTACAAGGATAGTTCCACAGACTGCATCAGGTGCGGTTACGACTATTATCAAGAATATCTATTCCGCTTCATCCGGCGCAACAATCTCTGTTACGGCTATCACTCTTGTGTGGTCAGCATCGAGAGGATTCCTCGCATTGGTTCGCGGTTTTAACTCAGTATATGAAGTAAATGAGACACGTAATTATATTAAGCTTAGAATCAGTTCTCTTTTCTACACTTTAGGACTTGCATTACTGATTCTTTTTACCCTTTTAATTCTTGTCTTTGGTAACAGAATATTTGCATATCTTACTTACCGTTTTCCTAAGGTTGTTAATGTTGCTGTGCTCATTATCAGCATACGTACTATTGTTTCCATGGGATTGTATCTTATATTTTTCCTTATACTCTACATCCTTCTTCCTAACAGGAAATCATCAATTATTTATGAACTTCCGGGAGCACTTATCGCAAGCTGCGGATGGCTTGGTTTTTCATATATTTACTCATACTATGTCAACAACTTCAGTGAGACCTACTCGATGTATGGCAGTCTTTCAACTCTTGTACTTTTGATGGTATGGCTGTATTTTTGTATCAACATTCTTTTCATCGGCGCACAGATTAACCATAAGATAAGAGTTGCAATAGACACATTAAGGGCACGTAAACATTCTTAATTATCTTTTTCAATCTTTGTTCCGTTATAATAATATTGCAATATTTCCTTATAATTCATCCCCTTTTTCGCCATTTCATTAGCTCCGTATTGGCTCATTCCTACACCATGTCCGTATCCGCCACCGTGGATAACACATTTATCTTCTTTATTGTCAATGTAGAAAAATGCGCTTGGCAGCATCGTCATCTTCTCAACAATTGTATTATCATTTTTATAAATTTTTGAATCAACGGGTGTCAGTATTTTTCTCACATTATATTGATTGCATACTTTACATATACCATCATCGGTTGTTACATTTAATTCTGTTACAACACCGCCCTTTTTTCGTTCATTTACAGTTACTTTACTGACCTTTTTTACATCATCAAGTCCGTTTTTTGCAATTGCCTTTGCAATCGTTTCATAACTGATTGATACACTCCACGAAAACCATGGGCAGTCTTTTTCCGGATACTTATCCCTCATATCAAGAAACTTCTTAAAACTTTTGTTGTCAAATATCATATTCATACCTTTTAGTGACATATCACTTACATTCATAACCGATACACTTTTATAGTCTTCTCCATTTTGTATATTGGCTGTCAGGTAATCATAACTCTCTCCAAATACGTCCTGTGCCGATGCACAATATCCGCACGAAGTGGAATAATAAAATACCTTTGCATATTCATCATTATATCTAAGAGTCATTTTTTCCGTGGCAGCCACTGCCTTATCTGATTTTTTATTTCTTTTTTTGAAGTTATATACCTGGTATGATGTGCTGTCATCTACATATGCATCATACTTTTCGTATTTTCCTCCGCCTTCATTAATCAGATTCATTATAAATGTTCTCGCACACACAGCCTGAGCTTTTTGAGCCTCAATATCAAACTCTTGTGGCATCTCCCCCGAAACAACACATTTAATATATTCCTCAAGCTTTGGATAATTAACAAGAACAAATCCTTCTTTTTCGACAAACACTTTCATATTCCCGGCATAGCCTATTCCTTTTGAACGTTTTAAGGAACTAATATATATTTCCCCGGCACATTCTATTGATATGCTGTCATTTTCTTTTAGCTTAATGCTTGTCCCTCCAATATTTAAGTACGATTCACCGTCTTTTTTCTCAAATGAAATTTTTTTAGATTTTTTCCCTGCGCACTCCATCTCTTTTTTACTCGTCAGCACAATTTTATTGTGCATATATTCACTATAGTCGTTATTCTTAATTACGACACCTACATTTATATCAGGCTCCTTCTCATATTCAATTATCGCACAGGCTTTATCTCCTTCAAATACTATGTATTTATTCCCCTGATTTTCATCATCATATAGCTTTATGTTTTCAAAGTCTTCGGTAACTTCAATACACCCGTAGTTATCGCTTTTAACAACATGTTTTCCTTTACCATCTACTTCTTTTGCCGTATTATCCAAGACAACCGCATTTTTGTATCTTATCAGTGATACTTCATCATCTTTTACCGTTATATCTGCTAGAACCTTTTCTTTTAATTTTTCAACTCCTTTATTAACGGGAAGGTCAAGACTTATACTTTCTTTCCCTGACATAATCTCTATCTCATCGTCATCCACTTTTTTTATCCATGCATTTTTATACACGACAAAATTATCTTTTTTGTCACCTTGCATTACATCAAGCGTTCCACTATTACTCTGTCTTTGTATAGTATCAACTTTGTCAGCATCTGCTTTATCCTCCCTAGATGCCTCAATTATACTGTCTATCTTGTCAAATATTTTCCCCTGAAAAACAACAAGTGCCGTCATCAGGCACACAAGTATTACCCCTATAAACTTTTTCATGCCACTCCTCCGTCTATATTATTTGGATAGGACAAACCTAACACTCACTAATAATATACTCTAGAAAAGTGGCATGTATGACTGTCTTTATTTACTTTTATTTTTCTTTGCTTTCTTTTTCTTTCTTTTCCTCTTCTTCCATTATCTTATCGACATCTTCTTTGACATCGCCGTAGAATACATATCTGCTCTTAGTGGTCTTCTTTACATAATACATCATAGCATCAGCTTTCTTTAACGTCTCTTCAAGTAAATCTTTAGATGCATTATCCGGTGATATCGACGTATCCGAAATACCTACAGAACAAGATATGTATTTATTTTTCGGTATGGTAACCTTCCTGCCAAGTCGCTCGGAAATAATCTTTGTAAATCCTTTATTTTCCTGTAGGTTATGATAAATATCCTTTGCAGCCTTCTCGATTTCAGCTCTGTCATTGGAAAGTATTACGAGTATAAATTCGTCTCCTCCGTATCTTACCGCATATCCGCGCTGGCTGCATATCTCGGTGATAATATCCGAAAATCCTTTAAGTATTATATCTCCTACGTCATGGCCGAAGGTATCATTATAGTACTTAAAGTTATCAAGATCCGCATATAAAAATGATATATCAACGGATTTTTCATCAGTCTGAACTCTGTGTATAAGTCCTTCCATCTCTTCCTGGAATCCCTGTCTGTTAAATAATCCGGTAAGATTATCTCTGACTGCAACTTCCTTAAGACGTTCATTGGCTTTTTGTAACTTTGCGTTAATTGTTTCAATCTTTTGCAATGCTTCCATTCTGTCTATAGCATCCATTAGCTGTCTGAAAAGCATCATGAGTATTGATACATCATTTTCATCAAACTGGAATCTCTTGTTCTTATAATTCCAGTCCATATCAATGGTTACACAGCACACAAACAGTCCGCTTAGTTTTTCATTGATAAAAATAGGTGCACATATCAGCGTGTTAATCGAATTAAATCCAAATATCATGTTAATGAGCTCTTTGTGTTCCACATAGCCTTTGTCAAGTCTTGTGGTGGCAAATTCACTTCTGTTAACCGTGAAATACTCACACAGATATGCAACTTTCTCTTCATCCATGTCATATGATGAATCATCATACTTTTTAACCGGAACCCCGTCTTCCATTCTTATGAATGTAAGTTCATCTATATTATAATTATTCTTTAAAGTCGTAACAGCATTGTCAATTGTACGCGGAATAGAATTGCTTGCATTGTTGATTATCTTCTGCCATATACTTAAGAAATCAATCTCCTCTTTTTGTGCCTTAAAATCTCTCTCTATTCCAATTACCTCTGCATTTTCAACTATTTTATCCAAAGTTATGCCCTTGAAAGAAAGGTTCCATTTCATGGGAATATATACTTTGCCTTCTAATTCAGACTTCACCAGATTCTTCTTATAGATGTATCCTCTTTCATCACAAAATGCGATACATTCATTTAAAATCTCCCTTGCCTCATCATATTTTTCCATCTTCCTGCATATACGGGCAAACCCTACTGAATACGGTATAAAATTCAAAAACATACTTCCTTTTGATCTGTGAACATATTTATCAGCTTTTTTCATAAGCTTGTATGCTTCTTCAAGATTATTTTCATGTTCGCTGATCAATGCTCCTACGAAATAATACAGGAAAAGATCATCATCCCACAAATGAGCATCTGTCAGATCTCTGTCTTCAATCTCAATTATATGGCCCAAAAACTGTTCAACATATTGCATATTAATCTTACAGTTGTACATGATTCTTTCTTTATAACAGCAATATGCTCTAAGACCATATATTTTTGAAATATTACATACTCTTACACTGTTTGCTTTCATAATCTTTATTATTCTAAGATTGACTGAAAGATACTGTTCGGCAAGCTTATAGTCCTCAGCAAGCACGGAGTTAACCGCCATATTATATATAGTCTCATTTACTGCATCCACATCATTGAGTCTGTAGAATATAAGCAGTGCTTTATTAAAGTATTCATTGGCTTTAGCATACTTCTCCATTGTACAGCAGTTATAACCCATACCATTGTAGATACATGCTTCTTCATAGTAATCATTATTTGCAGTTACAATCTCATAACATTTCTCATAAAAATAATTTGCAACGTCAAAATAACCATTGCTCGATGCAACCATGACATTCTTTTTGTAGGCTTCTATCAGGAACTGTTCATTGCCAAGCTTGTTTGCTATCTCAATACCTTTTTTAAAATACACAAGTCTGTCATCAATATTTTCAACAGTTAAAAATTTCTCCCCCACATTATCATATGAATACACATAGATATGCGATATATGATTAAGATAATCATATTTTATACACTTATCCAAAAGGGATTGATCAACATCTGTATCGCTGTCAATCATACATATACTTCTCCATCCCCAGAATTCAACCATAAATTCAAGCAGCTCTGCTTTAAATAACATATAACTCTGGTTCATTTGCTTCACGCACTTTTTGCATTCAGCTATACTTTGTCTTGCAAGTTCCTGCTGATAACTATACATGTGAATCTGGGCTGCAACATAATGGCATCTGTATTGCCACTTGATATTGTCACTGTTCTCAATAATATTTCGCATTCCATTACAATATAATAATGCATCTGAAATCTTTTCCTGATACATTGCTATCTTTGCCTGTAATTCAAGAAACGCAAATTTATATTTATCAATTATATAAACTTTTTCTACTTCAAATTTATGATAAAGAATATCAAGATAGTACTCTGCCTGATCAAGTGTAAGAAAACAATACATATTATTGAGCAAAACATAATATGATGCCAGATCAGCAGTATTAAATTTAAATGTGGTATTAGCATCAAACTTTAATGATGTGCTTTTATTAAGAGTCCAGTCAAGGATAGCATCGTGTTCTTCAAATTTCTCCAACAATTTTGTCCAAAATGTTCTTGTATATTCAAGCCCCTGGCTAATCTCATTATATGTAGCTAATATTGCTATATTTTTGCAATGATTGCTTGTAATAAACTCCATCATTAATTTTATAGTCGAACTTGGTGCCGCATGAATTTTATTAAAAACAAATACGAGAGGTTTAATCTCGGCAATCTTGCTGAACATTTCGATAATTGCACTAAAAAACTTCTTTCTCTCAAAATCAATCTCACCAAAAATCAATTCTTCATTTCTCTTACATAACCCTTTTTCAAAATATGATTTGAAAATAGGTCTGTGAAGCTTATATATATTGCATCTTTCAAAGAATTCATCAATCGATTCATCGACATAAGTGTTAATCAACACTTTTATCCAATCCAAAAAAGGTTCAAACGGCCCTATCATCTGCGTCATATCAAAGGAGTGGTACAAAAAATGAACCTGCTCCCTTTGCTTCGCAAAATCCATAATGTAATCCCGTGGCAAATCAAATGTATTATAATGCTTAATAAGCATATAATTGCTATCGGACATATCCAGATTTGTCATCATGGAATCTAACAGATTAGGTATGTAATCTTCATATGTATTTCCAGCCATGTTACCCTCCGTTCCGGAATCGTTAACTGCTACTCATATCCCTATATATTTTTCGCCCAAGTTTTGCGCAAAACAAAAAAATGACGCTCATAGTAATAATTTATATTTTATCACTACAAGCGTCCTTTTTCAACAAATCTTACAATTATTTATAATATCTTTAATCATTTTTTATTAAAATTATATACTACTGCTGTGCATCTATTACATCAGACATATTGTACATTCCCGGCTTAGCACCGTTAAGGAATTTGGCAGCTGAGACAGCTCCATTTGCAAATATTGCCTTTGAATATGCTGTATGCTTAATCTCTATAACCTCATCTTTTCCAGCATAAATAATCTCATGTTCACCTACAATTGTTCCGCCTCTTACAGCACTTATTCCTATTTCCTTCTTAGGTCTCTTTATTCTGTCAGGTGTTCTGTCATACTTATATGCATACTCATTGTCAAGTGCTTCATTTATGGAATCGGCAATTGCAAGAGCTGTTCCTGATGGTGCATCTAATTTCTGGTTATGATGCTTTTCTACAATCTCGATGTCAAATCCGGCATCTGCAAAAAGTCCAGAAATCTGATTTACAAGTTTAAGAATTGTATTAATTCCAAGTGACATGTTTGCTGATTTAAGAATTGCCACCTTCTTAGATGATTCCTGTACTTTGGCAAGCTGCTCCTCACTAAGTCCTGTTGTACACAAAACAACAGGTATTCCTTTTTCAACGCTGTAATCAAGAAGTGCATCCACAGCAACTGCTGCCGCAAAATCGATTATTACATCTGCCTGCACATCGCATTCTGCCAATGTAGCAAAAACAGGATAATCATTTTTTTTAACAGGATTAATATCTATACCTGCAACAATCTGTGCTTCCTCATCCGCACTGACAATATCACTTATGACCTGCCCCATCTTTCCGTTGCAACCATGCATTATAATCTTTGTCATAAATAGTTTCCTCTCTTTCGTACATTATCGTACTTTTATCATCAACTTAATCATCACGAGTCAAATCTACTTAATAATTCCTACTGCCTGAAGGCTCTTTCTTAATCTTTCCTGATTAGCAGGCTCCATTGTTGTAAGTGGTCTTCTAAGATCTCCTGTATTAAATCCGAGCATATTAGTTGCTGCCTTTACAGGTATAGGATTAACCTCGCAGAACAATGAGTTGATAAGATCAAGATATTCAAGCTGAAGCTTAAGTGATCCGGCTGTATCCCCTTCAAAGAACTTATAGCAGATGTCATGTGTCTGCTTTGGTGCAACGTTAGCAAGAACTGAGATTACACCGACACCACCTAATGAAAGAAGTGGCACTATCTGATCATCATTACCTGAATAAATATCAATATTGCCTTCTGCAAGTCTTGCAAGCTGTGCAACCTGACCGATGTTACCGCTTGCTTCCTTAATAGCTACAATGTTATCTACTTCTTTTGCAAGCTCTGCAGCTGTTGCAGGTGCAATGTTACATCCTGTTCTTGAAGGTACATTGTATAAGATAAGTGGAATATCTACACTTGTAGCTATATCTGTGAAATGTTCCTTAAGTCCCTTCTGGGTTGCTTTGTTATAGTAAGGTGTAACAACCAAAAGTCCGTCCGATCCTGCCTTTTGTGCTTCTTTTGAAAGAT
>CACXFB010000069.1 GCA_902766825.1 uncultured Lachnospiraceae bacterium | reverse complement strand
GTTCATACCCACATAGATTTCTCTATGATGAGACTGATGAAGTCTCTTTGAGAATGTTTGTAGTCTGGACTATATCTTAACCATATTGAAATCTTGCAAGATATTATTTCTTTTTGTTGGTTCTCCACGATAGCATTACCACCGTATCTTTTGTAGAAATAATAATTTCAACTTAGGCCCCTCCCGTTTCCACTCAAAGACGTTTAACGACTCATCGTGTACTCTACTCGATTCGGACAGGGATTGCGGGTTGGACTTACACCAACTTACTCCCGGTAATATCCGGGGCTTCAAATGTCAAAGCCTCGCACAATTTATCCGTCTTTCGATAGTCTCTACACACTGTCTATTATTAATCTAAATGCTTTCACATGCAACGCAGAAGTATTTTTCCATTCAGATTATTTTAACATTGGCTCGGTATTAGCATATTATTGGCTTGTTATTACACTAAAGAATCCATATTTTTCCGCGAACACTTAATGCTTTCACCATCAAGACATAAATTTCATTCCTACTTATATTTTATGCCATTAGATTACTTACCTTGTTAGAACGGTACGATTCACTTATTAAAAGATGGCTACTTCCAAGCCCACTTACCAATAATTTAGCTTTCACCGAATTAGGGAGGTTTTTAATGATATCTCTAAATGACGGCAGTATCATTTAGTTCAACTCTTATATTAATAAGCTTTCCTCTAGGAGCATTAGAGTTTAGATATCTTATTATATTAAAAACACAAATCTCTTCTTACCACTATAGTTTTCACTACTAACTCCAAAACTATCAGGAACACTTTCTTGCTGCTGGCAATAACGGCCAGTTTCAGTGGCTGTCTGCATCTTAGATAGTAATAAATTACGAAGTTATTTGTGGTCCGGACTGTCTCTTAACCATGCTGTGTACTTGCAAGATTCAAATTCTATTTTAATTAAGCCGTTGTTTGGGGCTGCCCTGTGAGTTCAGCTCTCACTATAGAATTTATCACAGTTTAGGTTCTTCCTATGCAGTCTCTACACACGCCTTGTATCAGGTTGAGAGTTTCTTCTATATCGAAGTATATTCAATCTATACATGCTTGGCTCGGGATTGGCATGTCATACATTATACCGAAAAGAAAAACTTTTAGCTGCAATTTTGCAAGAGCGCAGCCATTCTCAAAATGTATGATTTAGCTTTCCCCGCAATATTGATTTTACATATTGTTGGTTAGTTGGCGTGCAAGCAAGCTTTATAATAAACTGTCACACTGTTGTAAAATCTCTATTGTTTTATTAGGGAAGATACTTTATAATGTTTCCACTATAAAGCCCAATGTTACTTAAGTTATTCTTCTATATTTCACAATAAGGAAGAATCTTAAAACATATCGTAACACGATTGTTTAGGGAGATTTGTGTTTTTAAGGTTGAAACATCAGGACTCGAACCTGAACTGACAGAACCAAAATCTGTAGTGCTACCATTACACCATGCTTCAATTAAAAAACACACCTTCATATTAAAAGGCGATTCCCATCGGCTTTTTTAAGTAAGGGATATACAATATGGCGAATAACGAACTATTCTTTGAAGGTGTGTTATATTTTCAATATGCCAAAGACCTTGAGGTTTTTTTCTCGGTGCTGCTTTTTTCGGCACCTCATATATTTTTTCATTTGGGAGTATTGCCATGAGGAATATTTTGTGTTTTTTGGCGTACCATACTACCAAAAGACAAAGTAACAACAAAATTCCGCATATTGCTAGAAAAATCATAATTTATTTTCAGTTTTTGCGATAATTATGAGTACTATAGTTGGTATTACTACCACCATAGTGAAGAGGTCATATACTTTCTGCATCCACACTTCTTCAAAAAAGCATGGTACGCAAGCGGGTATCATAAGGATTATAGAAAATACAAGCGTGATAATCCACAGGTGTTTTATCAACTTGTCTATGGTTTTGAACAGGTTCATTTTTATGTATTGAATGTAAAATCAGAATGCAGTTCCCCGGTTTCTTCATCTATTATCCTGAATGGCATCACTGTGTGACATTCCGGGCAACACACATAGTCAAGACCAAAGGTCAGAAATCTATCAGTGAAGGTAGAATGCCTCAAATCTTCAACATCAAATTGGATGATTTTCCCACATCCAGGACAGGTATTTTCAAACATGATTACGGATTTAATTCAGTATCAAGCATCATAGATGACACTTTGGCTCTGTATATAATTTCAAACGGACCATCCCAATATTCTTCAATCATTTTGAATATGGTCTTTTCATCCTTGTCTGCATCAAAGAGTAACACTGCTGTGTCCTGTCCTTTCGGATCCTTTATTATGTACACTTTAATCATAGTGATTTCTTTTAAACAATACCGGTAAAACACTATCATCTTTTTGTAACGAAACAAAAGTTTTTTATGTGTGTTTATATGTGAAAAATAGTGTAAGAATCCTGTATTTTACCGGTATTTTATGTATGAATACTGCATAAAAATGCTTAAAATGTATTGTAAATCTACAAAACTTGAGAAGGAATGTGTGTTAAATTGTTTGGCAAAGTTTGCAGAAATTGATACTGGTTAAGTTGTGTTGGCAGTACAAAAGTCCAATGTTTTTATACGATGTGTTGGGTTGGAAAAAAGGGGAAAAGGAGAGAAAAAAGGTGAGTATCAATTAGTTACACCATTTTCCCTCCTTAAATTCCCTCAATTTTTTGACAATTAGTGTCAATTATCCACCCAGTAAATTAGGGCTTTTTTGTCACGTAATTGTTATATAGTTTTATCCCCGG
>CACXFB010000068.1 GCA_902766825.1 uncultured Lachnospiraceae bacterium | reverse complement strand
TGTAAAAAAATCGATAAGGAGAACTGTTGTGAAGAAAAAAAGATTTAAGTTACAAAATGTAGTCAAAAGGATGATAGCAATGCTGACAATTGTTTCAATGACTGTAACCGGATTTGGTATGATGGATTCATCTGCTTTCAATGGAGTGTTAAGTGGGGATGGGTTATTAAGTGGGGATGGAACACTGAGCGGAAATGGTACTATAAGTGGTAATGCTACTTCCGAGAAAATTGATGACAAAGAAAAGAACAAAGTTTGTAGGGGAAAAGATGATTTTAGAAAAGTTGGGAAAGTAAGTATTAGGGATTTAATCTTTGAGACAAGTGATGATGCAGTGGAGGATGCAAAAAAAACATGTAATAGATATTCAGGTGCAAAATTTGTATCATCTAAAGGAAACTACTATTCTTTAAATTATTCTACAAATACTATTAAAAGTGTTAATTATAGCCAATCAGATTTGAATGCGTTTTATTATTCTTATAAGAAAAAGAAAGTGAACGGAACATGTGCAGAGGTTGCAATGACTATTTTGTCTGAATACTATAATTATAAACAATATTGTGAAATATTGGAAAAGACAAAAAGAATAAAAGAAGTATATCGTATTGGCAAATCTATTTTTGTGATTATATAGATTTAGCTACAAAGGAAAAGTATTTTCCAGCAAGGGAAGAAAAAGGTGGTACAAAACTTGGTTATTATCATGTTTTTAAATTGTTTTATGATATGTTTGGAAAGAAAGTTGAGGGAAAAGCTTCTTATGCTACAAAGAGTGAGATGAAAGAATTAATTAAACATATATTGAAATATAATAATAGACCATTAATTGGAGATTTTTTTGCATCGGAAGAAGATGATGCTGAAGGGCATACAATGGTTATTGTAGGATTATATACAATTACAATTACATATAAATTAAATGGGAAAACATATTCATATAATGTTGATTATTATGTGGTAAATAATGGTGGAAATAATTGCGAGGAGGGAAATAAAAGAATTCAATATATAAGAACAACTTATTTATATTCTACCAAATATATAACGTGTAATTAAAAAATATTGCAAACGAAAGGCGGAGATTTATGAAAGAAAAAATATTTAAGAAGTCATCTCAATTTGAAATAATGTTGTTGTTGATAGCTATTGTTATAGTATCTATTATTTGTGTGTGGTGTTTGATTAGACCTTCATTAAATAAGAGTAATATTAGCAAGGAAAATATAAGCCAAACAATGGAAAATGGTAAAGAGGAAACCGTATATGTATATGGTTGGAATGATTGTGATAACATGCATGCTATATGTAATATTGAATCTGAAAGCAAGGACACTATTCATGTAGATAATGATGATTGTATTACAACATTTAGTACAAAAAAAAGCATTGATGAAATTGGAAAAGATAGTGGTAAATGTATAGACAGCTTTAAATTTTTTTTCAATGATGAATTGGTGGAATCAAAATTGTTATTTGACGGAATGAATTATTTTGCGTTGTTTCAAAAAAAGGATGATTATGGGAAAGACTATTTTGTTGTAGCGAGTTGCAAAGGCACTATTTATAATGGTTATATTCAGGATATTTTTTTCCCTTGTCCATCATATACAGTGTTGGATTACGACCTTATAAAGTATTATGATTCATATGATTCTAGTACAAATTTAGCAGGACAATTATTTAATAACTATTCTTTTGAATTTGCATGTGAATTTTATGGGAGACTCTCTGATGAATATGTAATCATAGATAAGGAAAATAAAACAATAATACTAGATGCTTATCATCCAAAGTCAAGGAGTGTTTTAGATGAGTATATAACACTCGACTGGAAGAACAAAACCTATACATATGATGATATTGAAACAGGTGAGCATATTATTTTTGATGGTTATCCTAAAAAGGAAGCACCATTAACTACGACTATATCGGCAGGCAGCTGGAATGGAAATGAACAGGAATTTTATTTGTTGAGAATTCATGAAGCTGATATGGTGGAATACAATAATGAGGGACTTGAGATAGCAGCAGACATGTTTAAATCAGGTGATAAATATCCTGCATTAGCAGATGGTGTTGAAGAAATAGAAGATACAGATTATTACCCTTATGATTATAAGGATAATCCGGGAAAACTTATTTTTGGCAATAATAATTATTACATAATGTATTATTTGGATTCAAAAGAAAAATATATCATTTCAAACTGTTGTGGTATGGCAGATGTGAATAATGATGATACCAAAGAATTGTTAGAATCAATGTCTAATCAGAGTGAGCAGAAAGAGGATATATTGTTTCCAATGCCAGGTAGACTGGTACTTAGCGATTTTGGTGATAAAGATGTGAAGAAACATAGCTATTATGCAGTTTTGAACTTCTTTAATCGAATAGATTTTGATTATGCAAGTGAATTCTACGGCCGCTTCACCAACGATTGCGCAGGTATAGATATCGACGATCAGACGATTACGGTCGATGGATATGACAGAGCTAATGATGAGTATATAGAGGACTTTATTACAATTGACTGGAAGAACAAGACATTTACCTATACAGATCCAGGCAGCGGAGAAAAAGTTGTGTATGAAGGATAACAAACTGTGAATTATGGTTCATCTATTACAAAACGATTTCTATATTTAGGAATCGTTTTTTTCTTTAGTAATGATTTTTGATAGTTATCAAAAAAGATATATAAAAAATGAAACCAAACTGATTTTTTTACGTGTATATGATTGAGGGGGTAAAGAGAAAAAATAAATAAAAACCTTGACATGCGATATATATATATATAATACTTCTGCCAACTTGGAAAGAAAATATTATTTCAAGTAGGAGATGCTAAATTATATAAGGAGACATACATAAGATGAAAAAAAGAGTAATAATAAAAAGCATGGCAAGGAGGATAGTGGCAGTTAGTATTATTGGTTCGATGGCACTTACAGGAATTGAAATGATGGATTCAGCTGCTTTTAATGGAACGGTAAGTGGGAACAAAATGTTAAGTGGAGATGGATTACTAAGTGGTGATGGTTCTATAAGCGGAGATGTTATTGATAAAAAACAAAAAGATTTAAAAAAGTTCGCATACAACGGTATGAATGATATTGAGAAAAGAGTTGTTAGTAAAGCTACAATGGAAGACATTGTGATAGAAACAGGAGATGATGTTGTTAATTATGAGAAGAACAAAATAAAAAATAATATAAAAAATGTAAAAATATTAAAGGCTAATGGATATATAATAGATGGAACTTTGGATACAGTTAATTATGAACAAAAATATATGAATACAGAGTATGAGAAATTAACAGGTGTTACAGTTAAGGGTACATGTGCAGCAGTAGCATCTATTATAGTGGCTGAATTTTACAATTATAAGGATTACTGTGTAGTTAATACTAAATCCAAACGAAGGGATAAGGCTTTTTGGAGACTACATTTTAAGGAGTTTGTTGATTTGGCGAGAAAAATGAAAATTTATTATAATAAAGATGGGGGGATGTATACAACACAGTATTACAAAATAATCAATCCATATTATAAACTATATAAAAAAACTATGTATGGACATCTAAGGACTGATAATTATGTGGATAATTACTTAGAAATAGGTAAACCTGTAATCGGAAATTTTAGAGCACCAAATGAAATAGAGCATGCCATGGCAATTATAGGAACGTATAGAGTAAATGTTAAATATAAAGTTGGTAATTTGGAAAAAATGACGTCTAGTACATATTTTATTGTGAATGATGGTTGGCATGATTGTGATGGAGGAAATTACAGAGTACAATATATTGCCTCGAAATATTTGATAGATATAACAACTTTTGATTATCTTGATTAACAAGGTGGATAAGGAGGATAGATGGTATGAGAAAAGACAAAGAATTTACTGTAGAATTGATAATAATTTTATTTGTTGCTGTTAGTGTGTTGGCAGCATTAATAATAAGATCAAATGTTATTGTGGACATTAAGAAAGAAAATAAAGTTACTCAAAGTGAACAAAATGGTGGTGGAGATCAAGAGATTTATGTAAATCCATGGTATGATGAATACGAATTATATGGTATATGTTCAATTGAATCAAAAGGAAATCATCACACATATCAGCATGAAGGAATTACATATATAACAACTGATAGAACCATTGATGAGATTGCAAAACAGAATGAAGACTATGTATGTGATATAAAATTTTATGAAAGTGGAATTGAAGTTAATGCGAAGCTTTTTTTGCATGAAGGCAGAGGTTGTTATGCCATGTATAATGATTATCAGTCTGATTGTATTGTTGTATGTTGTTGCATGGCTACAATATTAAATGGCGTAACACAGGATGTTTTTTTTCCAAGTCCTGCGTATACAGTATTTGATTATGGATTAGCTGAAATAGAGTTAGAGTATGGAAAAAACATAGTTGATGAAATGTTTGAAAGTGTTTCTTATGAAGAAGCATGCGAGTTTTATAAGAGACTTGACAGTGATATTTATATTATTGATAAAGAAAATAAGACAATAACTGTTGATGGATATCATCCGAAAAATAATAAATATTTAGATAAATACGTAACAATTGACTGGAAAAATAAAACATATACATATGATGATATTATTACAGGTGAACATACTGTGTTTGATGGAAGTTTAAAGGAAGAAAAGCCTGTGAATCAGCCGGTTTATGGTATTGATAAAAAAGGACAAAAACTGGATTATGAAATATGTATGGCCAGAGAGAACGATGTAGTGGAATATAATTATGATAGAATGGAGGTTTCAATTAATTCTATCAAGTCAGGGGATAAGATGCCGGAATATAAAAAGGAGGATTTAATTGATAAAGACAATATATATCCGTATGCAGAACATATGGAAAGTGCAATTCTTTTATTCCATGATAACAATTACTACGGGTTATTTTATAATGAAAAGTGTTTATCTTATATCCTGACAAATTTTTGTGGAATAGTTGATGTTAAGAATAATAATGAAGAAGAAATGCTTGATCCGATGACGGACATGAAAGATGCTGGTAAAGATGACATTACTTTCCCTATGCCTGGTAAATTAATGATTAGTCAGATGTGCATTGATATCAATAATGAATGGAGAGATGGATATAATAATGTTGAACGATTTTTTGATAGAATAGATTTTGATTATGCAAGTGAATTCTACGGCCGCTTCACCAACGATTGCGCAGATATAGACAGCGACGATCAGACGATTACGGTCGATGGATATGACAGAGCTAATGATGAGTATGTAGAGAACTTTATGACAATTGACTGGAAGAACAAGACATTTACCTATACAGATCCAGGCAGTGGAGAAAAAGTTGTGTATGAAGGATAACAAACTGTGAATCATGGTTCATCTATTACAAAACGATTTCTATATTTAGGAATCGTTTTTT
>CACXFB010000067.1 GCA_902766825.1 uncultured Lachnospiraceae bacterium | reverse complement strand
TGTAAAAAAATCGATAAGGAGAACTGTTGTGAAGAAAAAAAGATTTAAGTTACAAAATGTAGTCAAAAGGATGATAGCAATGCTGACTATTGTTTCAATGACTGTCACCGGATTTGGTATGATGGATTCATCTGCTTTCAATGGAGTGTTAAGTGGGGATGGATTACTAAGTGGAAATAGTATTTTAAGTGGTAATCCAGATTTAAGTGGAGATGCTGTAATAAATGGTGATGTATATTGGAAAAATGAATATAAAGACACAGATGCGAATGCAATAGTTGGCGGTTTGAATGAAAATAATAAAGTTAGAAAAGTTGGTGAATCTTATAATTCTGCGACGGGGCCTAGTATTTATGCTGTTGTACTTGAAACCCAAACAGATGCAGAAAACGATGTAAAAAAACAGTATAAAAGTTATTCTGATGTTAAAGTTTCATCAAGTTTTTTGGAGGTTCCATCTAATAAAGATACACTTGACACACATAATTATGATCAAGATGATTTGAATAAATTATATAATTCCAGATATCTTGAAGTGTATGATAAGAAACCAGCTGATGGAACGTGTACGGAAGTTGCTATAACAAGTTCTGCAGAATTTTTTAACAGAATGAAAATAGCCTCTATTAAAAATTTTAATTATACAGCGTGTTTTGTAAATGTATTATATTGTGCAAAAATGAATGGTGCATGGGCGTATATATATGATGAAAAAGAAGATAGGTGGAAGGGGACGACATACAATGCAAAAGCATATAAGATTATTACAGATTACTATAAAATGAAAAAAGTTAAGATGTATGGTCTGTATGATACAAATTATCTATATGATTATATAAAAGATAATCTTAAAGATGGAAGAGCTGTACCGGGTCATTTTAAAGTGTTGAAACCTGATGGGGGAGTAGATGGACACTGTATGAATATAAATGGAATTTTATATGTGAAAGTGAGATATAGAAATAGTTCAAAAGATTCATATAAAAGCAAAACTGTTATATATTACGTTGTAAATGATGGTTGGCATAATTGTGATTCGGGTAATTACAGAATTCAATATATTAACAGTAAATACATCACAGCAATTACAAGTTTTGTGTAAAGGAGATGTTATGTATGAGGAAGAAAATTGTATTATTATCCATAATTATAGTTGTTATGGTAGTATTAACAGTGGTTATTATTGATGAGCAGCATAAAAAGGACGCAGATGAGGAATCAGGAGTTCTAAAAGATGTCGTTGTGTATAATTGGAACGGATTAAATAAAGAGTATATTATCGCACACACAACAGGTAAAACTGGCCATGACTCAACATATTGTAAATCATATATGAGTGTAGATAAAAGTTTTGATGAATTAAAAGGTGAGAATGATGACTGTATTGGAGAGTTCACATATCATTGTGATTGTACTGAGTATGAAGGTCTAATGTTTTATGACGACAATAATTATTATTGCATCTATAAAACAGAATATGAAAAAAATTATTATTCTATTCGAAATATGTATTCAAAAGTTACAATTCATAACAAGACGTATGTGCCAACTATTATGGAACTTGATATAAGTGAGGGGATTATAAAAATATATAGAGAGAAATTTGATGAAGACTACACGGATATCTTCTTTGATTACTATACTTATGATGAGATAAAGGAATTCTACATGAGAATGTCTGAAGATTATTATGATATAGATGAGGAAAATAAAAAGATATCTGTCAGAGGATATGACGTAAGGAATCGTGTGTATGTTGATAATTGCCTGACGTTTGATTTTAACAGTAAAACAATAACAGGTTTAGATTCGGATGGAACAGCTGTTGATTTTAACTAGTAGGTTATTTATCATGATGAATAAACTGAAAAAAATCGAAAAACAAATATTTATTACAACTCTGATTATAGGACTTCCTCTTTGCTTTGATAACGGGTATTTTAACATGTTAGAAGCAAAGAGGGAGTTCTTTGTGCTGTTATCAGTAATGCATTTTATATTCATTTCACTATTTAGCCTTTTTAGTAAAAATCAAAGTGATAAGGATAAAACTTTTAGGATAACAGCTGTTGATGTTTCACTTATTGTATTCCTGTTGGTGTGTTTTATTGGCAGCCTATATTCAGGTAACATCAAGAGTTCATTACTTGGAAATGAAGGAACAGGGCTGGGCTTGTTGTTCTGGAATTTGTGTGTGCTGCTATATTTTTATATCAGATATGAGAATATAGATGCTTTAAAGATTATCACGCTTATGTTTGTTGTGGCGGATTTAGTTTTTGCTGTAGGTGTGATTAATCTTTTTGGATGTGATCTACTTGGAATCCTTAGTCCCCTTACAGGAAAGGATATAGGCAAATATATTTCTACAATAGGTAATATCAATTGGTATGCCGGTTATTGTTGCATAATAACCCCGCTTGCAGCAATCATGTTTTTGAAAAGCAAAAATGATATTAAAGAGTGCTTATATTTTGTAACAATGGCCGCAGGTATATTTCAAAGCATAACATGTTCAAGTGATTGTGCGCTTGTCGGAGTGTTTGTGGTTGGAATAATAATTTTTATACATATA
>CACXFB010000066.1 GCA_902766825.1 uncultured Lachnospiraceae bacterium | reverse complement strand
GAAAACCGGAACAACTGAAAATGATTACATGTACACCGGCGAGCAGTACAATGAATCAACAGGCCTGTATTATCTAAGAGCAAGATACATGAATCCTGAAACAGGAACATTTATCAGCATGGATACATACGCAGGAAGCCTTGATAACCCTGTAAGCCTGCATAAATACCTGTACGCAAATGCCAACCCGGTTAAGTATACTGATCCGAGTGGAAACTTATCGTTTAGTGAACTTTCGATATCGCAGACAATTCAAAGCGTCTTAAACAGCAAGGTCGTCGCAGCCCTTGATGTAAAGAAACTGATGAGCTGGGCAAACCTTGTTATAACACTTCACGATGTAGCACACCAGTTTAGACTGCTTATGTCGGGAGAAGCAACACTCTTTGGACTTGCATTTTCCATCATCAAAGGTCTTTTTGTTCAGGCATTACTTAACTGCGTAACGACAAAGATTTGTAATAAATTTATGTCCAAGGCAATGGCAAAAGCTGCAACAAGAATTTTAAAGCTTTTCAATCTTGGTCAAGATTTTAATTCATTTGTTGATGCAGTAAAAAGTGGAGACCCTGAAGAGATAATCATTGAAAGTTTAAGGCTTGCAGTATCAATCTTTACATTTAAATGTCAGTGCTTTACCGGAGATACTTTAGTTCTTACAGCAGATGGTGAAAAGGCTATAGAAGATATAGAAGTCGGAGATGAAGTATGGGCATATGACACTGAGACTGATGAAGATGAATTAAAGCATGTAACAGCTGTAAAGATAAGCGAAACCGATGAACTTGTTCATGTAATAACCTCTGATAAGGAGGATATATGTACTACGAGGTTACATCCATTTTATGTTGTAAATGAATCTAATGATTTAGATTCAAAATTCATTGGGACATGGATATCGGCTGGTGACCTTCATACAGGAAATCTACTTAAGACACAAGATGGTAGAATTGTTACGGTAGCAGAAATAAGAGTTGAAAAGCTTACTGATATCATTAAGGTTTATAATCTTGAAATAGAGGATTTTCATACATATTATGTTGCCAAGGGTGTATTAGTACATAATGATGGATGTGATGAAACTGGCACAAAAAGTAAGAAGAAAAAATCAAAAACTGGTCCAAAACCTAAAGGTACAGGTCCTCACAATTTAAAGATTGAAGAATTGGCTAGCATAATTGAAGATGGTGAAATTATTGCGGGCGGAGGAAGAAATTATCCACCCGAGGCAATAATATCAACACCGAATGGATTGAAAAAACATAGAAGACCCGATATTTTAGTTAAAAAAAGTGATGGTTCTCTTTATGGAATCAATGTAGGAAGAACGACAGCCAAAGGAGCTCCTGTAAAGAGAGAGGTAGAAGCACTATATGATTTGGAGTCTGTTGGAATCACAATGTGGTTTATAGCTTATGATGATGAGTGAGGATAAGTTTATGAAAAAAATTAGTATTCAATTTCACGCTACATGTCTTGATTTTTCTGAATTTATAATAGAAATGAGAAAAAAAGAATACATAGTATATGGATTAATATTCTTTCCTCAGTTTGAAATTGTAGAATTTACCAAAATAATTAAATCAACAGATATTGAAAAATATAATATGCTTATAATCTCTAAGTCAGAATTACAAAAAGAAGAAAATTATAATACTTTTATAAAAAAGCAAGACAATAATTTAGGAATAACTATTGGAAACGGACCTGACGACGGATTATATGAAAGCGCTATGTGGATTTGGTCTGAATCAGAAATAGATCCGGATTTTAAAAAAATTATAAATTCATTTAAAAAGAAAATGAACAGAGGTGCATGGATATTAAACCCTTACAATAATGCAAAGGATTATTACAAAAATCACATGTATACTGATAATGCAAAATTAGCTTACCAACAAGGAGTTAAAATACGACCTATAGCTGGTTGTACTTTATATGAATTGAAAAAAGAATAAAAGTATTAAAACATACACATGTTTTATACGTTGATAACTTTTTTCTCATTTCATGCTTTGATCCAGGAAACGATTTTGATGCACATCATATATTTCCTCAAAAATTTAGACGATATTTTAAATTGATGGATATAGATATAGATGATTCCAAATTTGGAATATGGCTAGAAAAACATATTCATAGATCAAACGCTAAAAGCTATAATCAAAAATGGTATGAATTTTTTGAAAAGTATAATTTTGACGATGATTTAATAAGTAAATTAGAGTTATTAGATGCAATAAAATACATCGAGGAAACAGGTAGAATATGGTGATTTTTTGAGCGAATCATAAGATTTTATGTATTATGTAAATATATCAATGACAGAAAACTGCAAAAATAATATATGATATATAATTTGGAATAATAACTATGAACTAGACTAAAATATGCTGGATGCCAACTTGTATTATACAGGTGGCATCCAGTATATTTTAGTCTGAATTATTTTGTTTAATCATAAATAATTAGCTTAATTTAATATAATATAATTATCCAATTTTTTATATAAATTTATTAAGATTATATATTGAAAAAACATATATTGCCATATCCCTTTATAACACACCTATCATTTATAAATTCAGATGTTATTGTTCCTTTAAATTTTCTTATTATAGTCCAATTTTCTGGAAACACTATATGTTGATTAAAAGTTTTATTGTAATTTAATAAGTCGTCTAACTTCATAATAACAATAGCACTTGAATCTGTGCAAAATGTTCCAAGAATATTTTTGTTATTATCAACAATTTTTTGAGCTTCATCTTTGAAGTCTATATATAAATAATTATTGATTCCGAGTTTTTCCATGTGTTCTCCCCATTCGCACAATTGCCAATCTTCTTCTGTGCAAACCATTTCACAAGGATCTCCAATTATTATATCTCCAGTAATTATTAGTCTTTTCATTACAAATGCTCCTTTATTTTTTTCATACCAAATAATATCATAAATATTTTCTTAATACAAGCAAGGCATCAATGCTTCTTTCTATAAATAAAGGAGCAGACAGACTTCCACCGGAAGCTGTTATAACAGGTGTCAGTCTTGATAAGAACAGCCATGTAATCACAGTAACAGGTACAGTTACAGATGAGACAGCACTTGACAGATATGAACTTACCCTTACTGATGAAAATGGTGTCAAAACCGTTATAGGAGAAGGAAGAGAATCTGTAACAGAAGGCATTATAGGTCAGATTAACACTAATGATTTAACAACAGGAAGATATGAGCTTGTATTAAATGCATGGGATGCAAGTAACAATACTTGCGAAACCTCTAGTGCATTTAATTACACAGTTACTAACGAAAATGTTATAGTTAACAATGATATAACTCCACCTTTAGTTGCAACAGAACTTAAAGCAAAGACATCCTCATTGGGTCTTAACCTTACACTTAGTGGAACAATATCTGATGAAAATCTTGAAAGCTACAGTGTTATAACAGGAAGAACAGATGATAACGGACAGATTATAACTCCTGTTACAATTGCAACAGGAAATGAAAATGTAAATGATTCATTTATCTGTGATTACACTTATGAAACTTTTGAACCGGGACAGTATGCAGTTGCAATAACAGCAAAGGATGCTGCCAGCAATAAAAGATACGTTGTCTATACAGTAACAATTAATGAGAGAGGCATGATTGACGACGGATACGAAGGTGAAGAGAACGCTGCCTTAGACCTTTGTCTGTCACGCTACAGTGCATATATTGGTGAAGAAGTTGCAGGTTATATCATCTATCCGGCGTCAGCACGCGATATTCACGTTACAGGTGAAGGTGCAACACTTACACAGCAGGGAAGAAATATCTACCTTACAGGAACCAACGCAGGAGAAGCAACAATTACCCTTTCTGCCGTAATAGACGGTGAGCCAAAGTCTGTAACAAAGTCATTAAATATATATGATAATTCAGATAAAGAATATCCTACCGCATTAATAACATCTCCATTGTCAGACTGTGTCCTCAATAAGAAGACTCAGGTAACAGGAACAGTAACAGACAATGAAGGCATCTCATCATACAAGCTTGAGATAAGTCCTGATGGTTCATCAGACTATTATGAGATAGCAGGCGGTCAGGATGAGATAACTGATGGTGTATTAGGCGAAATTGATACTACTGTAATGGAAAACGGAAGATATACACTTCGCCTTGCAGTAGTTGACAAAGGCGGTAACCGTACAACCACAAGCATCGGATTTAACGTAACAGGTGAACTTAAGCTTGGAAAGATGAATATCGGATTTACTGACATTACATCTAACGTTGCAGGCGTACCGCTTACAGTGGACAGGCTTTACAGCAGTGCCAACAAGAAAGCATCAGACTTTGGTGTAGGCTGGACAATGGGAATAACAAGTGCCCGCATAACAGAAGCCAACGACATAACAAAAGGCTACGAAAGAGTACAGCAGGGTTCACGTTACACTACAGGCTACTACATTAAAGAGACGTTAAACCACGACATAACAGTTAATTACGGCGACGGAACATGCGACAGATTTAAATTGCAGATGACACCTGAGCGAACAGCACTTGTTCCAATGTACGAGATATCCCTTTCATGGGTATGCGTCACAGACAAAGACGTTAAACTTACACTTATGGGAGATAACAACGGACTTATCGCAGGTAACAGCCTTGTCTTCTCTGACGACAACACATTTGGACCTCGTTCATATGTGCTCACAAGAAAAGACAATACAAAACTTTACCTTAGCACATCATATGGCCTTTATAAGATTGTTGACCCTAACGGTAACGAAGTTGAGATCAGTAAAAACGGATATATTCATTCCTCAGGAAAGAGTATAACTTTTGAAAGAGATGAAAAGGGAAGAATTATTAAGGCAAGCGAGATTAATGCCGACAATAAAGT
>CACXFB010000065.1 GCA_902766825.1 uncultured Lachnospiraceae bacterium | reverse complement strand
TGTCTTTTGGCATGTCTGATGGTTTGTCTGTCGCTGTTTGTGTTTCTTTGGAATCGTCATCTGCTACAGGAACATTTTCAGTAAGGTATCCATCTCTGACATAAGAATAAATGTTACCGTTAAACTGTTCCATATATAAAGAAACTTCCTGGCTAGAAAAATCAACTTCGTCCTGAGACAGATATGATTTAACCTGGGCTATATATTCAGCACTGGCATAGTAAGTCTTGCCGTGGTATTCGATAGCTGTTGAAAGTCTGTCAATGATAGTCTGTTCACTGTCATTGATATCGCCTGCATATGTGATTGATGCCGGCAGTAATAATAGAATAAATAAAGTAATAATGAAGATCTTTTTCATAAATAATCTCCTCCCTGATAACCTTTATGAAAGTATAAAACAATTAAAAATATTATTCAACTGATGAGAAAGATATACATAATTGTGAAAATGACACAAAAAATAACAAATAGCAATATTGGTTATACGAAAAACGTCTGCATTTGGAGGCGGTGCACAATTAACATAAAAATGTTGCATAATTTGCTAGATTATTTCCATGGAAATTTGTTGAAATTAACTACAATGCAAGGTAATATATTCTGGAGAGAAATTTTAGGTATGGTAACCAATTGGTTTCCAAATTATTTTTTAATTTAGGAGGTAAAAAATGCGTTTTAAGTCAAAGAAGTTTTACAGCTTGTTATTAGCCGGTGCAATGACAATCACCACGGCATTTACGGGCTATTCGCCTGCGGTAACAAGCGCAGCTGTAGAAAGCAGTTATGTGGATACAGCAAAAGCTGTTGAAGAACAGTCAACTATAGTGTCACAGGCACTGGACACTGGACTTGCGGAAAAGATTGAAGATGGTGTAATTCTTCATTGTTGGAACTGGTCATTTGATATGATTAAAAATGAGATTCCGGACATTGCAGCTGCCGGATTTTCAGCTATTCAGACTTCGCCTGTTCAGATGAATAAGGACGGAGTAAATGGATTGGGCGGGGGTACAACAGACTGGTGGAAACTTTATCAGCCGGTTAATTTTGAAATTGGTAATGCTCTTGGTACAAGAGAACAATTCAAGGCTATGTGTGAAGTGGCGCATGCTAATGGAATAAAGGTTGTAGTTGATGTGGTTGCTAATCATCTTGCTAATGTTAATGGAAAGCAACCGGAGTATAATATACCTTCAGAGCGTTCACCACAGATTCCTGATTATATAAGAAACAACGATGAATATTGGCACAACGATACAATAGGTGGTTCACACGATAATAATAGATACAATATGACCAGAGGTCATGTAGGTATGCCGGATCTTAATACGGCAAGTACAGGGCTGCAGGATATATTTATTGGATTTTTAAATGATGCACAGGATTGTGGTGCAGACGGATTCAGATTTGATACCGCAAAACATATTGAAACACCTTCGGATGGTGATTTTTCCAGCCAGTTTTGGCCAAGAATTGTAGATGGGGCCAAGAAGAAGGATGCTAATGTATTTATATATGGAGAGATTTTAAATACAGCTGGACCTGGAAATTATGATGATGTAAAGAAGTATACTCCATATATAAAAGTTACTAATAATCTTTATGGACACACGGTTCAGAATTCTGTAAGAGATTGGAAAGCATCGTATGTTAAGACTCTTCATGGTTATACTGAAGACGGTGTCAAAATTTTTGGTGACGATACAGATGGTCATGACTGGGTTCTTTGGAATGAGTCTCATGACACGTTTGCAGGTCAATATGGTGATACTACAAGAGACTGCTCAGAAGAGCAGATGATTTATGCCTGGTGTGCAGTTGCAGCAAGATATCCTGTAGCGCTGTATTTCTCAAGACCACAGAGTCAGTGGGTATCGGGGGGGCTAGGTGTACATTCAAATGCATATAAAGACAAGAGAATAGTAGAGATGAATTTCTTCCACAACCATTTTGCGGGTGAAAATGAGTATGCATCAAACTATGAGAATATGCTTGTGGTTGAAAGAGGAACAAGCGGAGTTGCTATTGTTAATTATAATAGAACAGAAGCAACAGTTAATATTAAGATGAATAGAATGGCTGATGGTACATATAAAGATCAGATATCAGGAAATACCTTTACCGTAAGTGGTGGATATCTTAAAGGTACACTTGGAAGCCAGGGTGTTGCAGCTATTTACAATAAGACTGATAATAAAACTCCAAAAGCTACAGCAAGCGAAGCAGACGGAACAAAATTCACAGACAGTCTTGATGTAACAATTTCTCTCAGCAATGCAACAAGCGGAACATACAAGATTGATAACGGATCTGCTACAACATTTACATCGTCTAAGACAATTAAAGTTGGTGCGGACACAGCAGCCGGAAGCTCTGTTAAGTTAACACTTACAGCTACAGACGGAAGCAAGACAACAACAAATACTTATACATATTATAAGAAGGCAGTTGGGCAGACATATACTGCATGGTTCTCTAAACCATCCGGATGGGGTTCTACAGTTTACTGTTACGTGTATGATGACAGTGCAGCAACTACAGTTGAGAATGCTAAATGGCCGGGTGTCCAGATGACACTTGATTCTGCAACAGGAAAATATAAGTATGAGATTCCTTCAAATATTGAGAGTCCAAAGGTTGTCTTTAACGACAATAATAATCAGATGCCTGGTGCAAAAGAGCCTGGATTTGAGTTTACATATCCTTCAATGATATATGAGGATGGCGAGTGGAAAGAGTATAAAGTTGTAACTGGTCCTGATGTGACAAGTTCTCTTGCAAGTGGTTCATCATTTAAGACAGAGACAACTACAATCACACTTACTCTTTCTAATGCAACAAGTGGAACATATCAGATTGATAATGGTATCACAAAATCATTTACCGGATCAAAAGATGTTAAGATTGGTGAAGGTAAGATTGCAGATTCAAATGTTACTGTTAAGGTAACGGCAACAGACGGAACGCAGACCGTTGAAAAAACATTTGCTTATAATAAAGAATTTAACGGAACAGTTAATGAGACAACAACTAATGCAGCAGCAGTAGTTGATACAGATGTGGCAACAGCTACATTATCTAAC
>CACXFB010000064.1 GCA_902766825.1 uncultured Lachnospiraceae bacterium | reverse complement strand
TCTGTCTGTCTGTCTGTCTGTCTGTCTGTCTGTCTGTCTGTCTGTCTGTCAAAATGCTGCTTCCTGTCTCAGCAAATGTCAATAGCTGATCGCGATAAAATTCATATTGTTTTTTACGTGCTTCTATTTCTGCTGGAAGACCAACGTTTAAATCATTACAAATTGATTCGAAATTATCTAAAAAATTTGCATATCTCTCCTGTATCTCCAGACTTGGCAAAGGTATTTCTATTTCCATTATTGAAGGTACATTTGAATGAACCACTTTACTTTTCACCTTTCCTTTTCCTTTTTGCATTCTCGCTTCTGTTGTAGCAAGTACATGAGCAAGATATCTTGGATTTTGATTATGCTTCATAATAACAATATCTCCACCTGCAAGACATTTGTCATTCCCAACATATGCCACAGACTTTGCAATATCTTCTATACTTTCACCGGTAATAGCGAATAAAATATCCCCATATTCAAAATACTTTGGTGAATTAACATATTCTAATTTTGTATGTGAAACACACTTATCAAACCAAGTGTTATATGTAGTATATATTTCTCCATATCTTACACACGGAATACCTTCTTCTGTTACTTCATCCCTTTTAATTCCCGAACCCCGATAAAAATCAGTTGCTATATCTTTCAGTTTTACAATTGGAATATCTTTCTTGGGTGCAAGTAGTGTATCCCTATAATATTCATACTGCTTCTTTCGAGCTTGAAGCTCTGCTGAAAGCTCTGCTGAAAGGAGCGTGAACTTGTCCAGAATCTGGACTATTTCACGCTGCACCTCCAGCGGAGGTACAGGGACTCTTAATGATTTAAAGTCCTTTCCTGTTAATTTTGGGATATTTCCATGTATTAGTGGTTTAATATTTATTGTTTGTAATACATGAAATAAAAACCGAAGAATTACTCCTTCTTTTTTTGCAATAATGTGTGCATGATTATTTACCCATATTTTCCCTTCTGCCCAATTAACCACTGGCGTTCCATCATCATTGACAACACTTCCATCTTCACCAACCAAAACATATTTTCCATCAAAAATATAATCTGATACATAATCTTGAATTCCATTTGCTCCATAATATGGATACATGCCTTTTTCTCTTGCAGCCTTTGTTACAGGTTTTCTTTTATTATCTAATGAAATACAACACTCCTCTAATAACTTATACTCCACCCCATTCGGACACAACTCTTTTATCAACTCATCTAATCTACTCATGAATCCTGTCCTCCTTCTCTATCCTTCATTTCATCTGTCAATTCTGCTTCAATTTCTTCTATAGTAGGCATACTACCTTTAAATTCATCAGGAATTAAACGTGATAGTTCATAACTTGATACACCAATTGGCTGACTGCTTGACTCCAAAGCATATTGTGCTTCTACTTTATCTAATCCTTTACACACTAGCAGTCCAATGGTAGGATTGTCATGTTCTCCTTTTAACTGATGATTCACTGCAACCACATATGTTCCTAATTGTCCTGTATTTGATGAATCAAATTCTCCAGTTTTTACTTCTATTACTACATAACAGTGCACCTTTGTATTATAAAATAACAAATCAATAAACTTTTCCTTTTCTCCTACCATTAAACGCACTTCTCTTCCCATATAGGCAAAACCTGTTCCAAGTTCCATCAAAAATTTTGATATATCATTTATCAAGGCATCCTTAAGTTCTTTCTCATTATATTTTTCCCTAATTGATAAAAAATCAAAATTATACGGATCTTTTGTTATTGATTGTGCAAGATCACTTTGTATCTCGGGAAGTGTATTTGTAAAATTTGAAATTGCCTTACCCTCTCTCTCATATAGAGCTGTATCCAGAAAATTCAAAAGCATATTTCGAGACCAATTATTTTCCAGTGTTTTCTTTACATAAAACAAAGCCTTCTCTGGTTCTCCCTTACACTTTCCAAGTATCTGCACATGATGTCCCCAAGGTATATGAAAAATAATTTCAGAATCGTCAACAGGCTGTTGACGGTTTTCACTATTAGCCAAATCATCAACAAGTTGTTGACGTTTTCCGGCATCAGGATACATCTCATAAAAATAACGCATATACTTAAGGTTTGTAGGCGAAAATGACTTCACATCTGGAAATATATCCTTCAAATCCGTACTAATTGTATTATAAAATCCAGAACCATAATCCGCTTTACTACTCATTTCAGAGATTCCTTCTCCTAATGACCAATAAAATCGAAGCATGCTTTCGTTGACTTTAACAGCTACTTTCAATTGGCTCTTTCTAAAATTTTCAGATATTTCCGATATCCACCTTTTATACATTTCATCTTTTTTTATAAGTTTGCTCATATCAATTATCCCCCTCGATCTCTGCAATAATCTTGTCGATTTCATCACGTAACAATTGTTCACGAGCAACGATTTCCTTAATTTCAGCATTTAACTTTACTATATCAATTTTTTCCCTTGTATCCTCAGCCTCAACATAAGTAGATACTGAAAGATTATAATTATTATCAACTATTTCTTTATAATCTGCCAAATGAGAAAAATGCTTTATTTCTTCCCTTTTTGCAAAAACATCTACAATTTTATTAATATTCTTTTCTGTTAATTTATTGTTATTCGTAACCTTAACACACTCATTTGATGCATCGATAAAAAGTGTTTTATTATCTTTTTTCCCCCTTTTCATAACCATTATACATGTTGCAATAGATGTACCAAAAAATAGATTACTTGGCAACTGAATAATACAATCCACATAATTATTATCAATTAAATATTTACGAATCTTTTGCTCAGCTCCACCTCTATACATTATTCCAGGGAAACATACAATTGCAGCTGTTCCATCATTTGCAAGCCAACTAAGTGAATGCATAATAAATGCCATATCAGCCTTACTCTTAGGTGCTAGAACTCCAGCTGGAGCAAATCGAGGATCATTGATAAGTAATGGGTTCTCATCCCCCTCCCACTTAATTGAGTATGGAGGATTCGAAACAATAAGTTCAAACGGCTCATCATCCCAATGTTGTGGAGAAATAAGGGTATCTTCACAAGCAATGTTAAACTTATCAAATCCTACATCATGGAGAAACATATTAATTCTACAAAGGTTATATGTCGTAATGTTGATTTCCTGACCAAAAAAACCGTTTCTAACCTTATCCTTACCAAGAACCTTCTCTGCCTTTAAAAGAAGTGATCCAGATCCACATGCCGGATCGTATACCTTATTTACCTCTGATTTTCCTACAGTACCCAGTCTTGTAAGAAGTTCCGAAACATCCGCCGGAGTAAAGAACTCTCCACCGCTCTTACCTGCATTGGATGCATACATAGTCATCAGATACTCGTACGCATCGCCAAATGCATCAATATCATGATTCTTCACATCACCAAGATTCATTTCAGCTACACCTTTAAGGAGCTTTGCAAGCTTTTCATTTCTCTTTGCTACTGTAGCACCAAGTTTGTTGCTGTTAACATCAAAATCGTCAAACAATCCCTCAAAATCACTTTCAGACTCGCTTCCTTTAGCTGATTCCTCTATATGACGAAATACTGTTTCCAATGTCTCATTAAGGTTTTCATCTTCATCAGCCTTAGCCTTCACATTGCAAAACAATTCACTTGGAAGTATAAAAAATCCCTTTTCCTGAACAAGATCCTTTCTTGCAGTCTCCGCCTCTTCATCAGGCATCTTTGCAAAATCAAAACCTGCATTGCCAGCCTTCTCTTCGCCTTCGTTTATGTAATTTGCAAGATTTTCTGATACATATCTGTAGAACATAGTGCCCAAAACATAATTCTTAAAGTCCCATCCGTCTACAGCTCCTCTTAATTCATCTGCAATCGCCCAAATAGCGCGGTGTAATTCATCTCTTTCCTGTTCTTTCTTTGTATCAATCATAGTATTATCTCCATTTCTAGTTATGCTTTTTCCCTCTAAATTTCATTGTAACATATATCCTGTCCCATAATACGGACTTATGAAAACAGTTTTTCATTATAAATTTCTGCATTTAGTTCATCCAATCTTTTATAAAGTTGCTTTAATTCCTTATTTATTTCTGAAATTGGTCTAAATTCTACTTCGTCATTAATATCAATGTACTTTGAAATCGACCAATCTCCAGTCTGGATAACTTCAGCATTTGAAACTATAAAAGATATACCATCAACTTCCCTTTTTCCTTCAATAATATCACCAAGTTTCTTTTTATTCTCTTCAGTAATATAAGCATCATTCCTTCGTTCTCTCTGTATAAGAGATGATCCATCTACAAACAAAACGTTCTCGTTATTATGTTCAAAAATAAGCATTGCCGTATTAATCATTGTGCTATTATATACCGGTGGCAATGATACAACCACTTTTAACAAACCTTCCTTAACCAAATTTCTACGAAATGTACTCAATGCCTTAGACTGCTTAAATAAGATTCCTTGTGGTACTATTAGCACAACTCTGCCTTTATCAGTCATAGCATCCAATGCACTTGCCATAAAGAGACATTCCATCTCTTTACATGAATCTGTATCCATCCATTTTTCAACTCTATAAAGTTGATTTCCTTCCAACTCATTCATAGTGCGCATACCAAAAGGAATGTCCATAACTACCTTGTTTGCTGAATGTACAACCCCCATTTCTGTAAAATCTTCTTGCATTATATTGAAGCGAACACCACTAAGAATCATATATAAGGTAGCCACCTGAACTGAGTCTGTATTAATATCAATACCATAAAGGGTTACATTCTTTTTCCCTCTAACACAATTTACAGCAGAATATCCATATCCAATCGTACCATCAAGAACAGTATCTCCATCTTGAACATTAGCTGCTATACTTAGCAACTCAGCTACTGCATTACTTGAAGCATACCCTCCTGCGTTTTTTCCACCATTTTTAGAAGCCATACCAATTAGTTTTTTAGCATATGGGTAATAACCATCTTCATCAATAACAATATCAGCTATCACAGATACAGTTCTAAGAAAAGCCTTCTTCCATGCATCTTCCTCAGATCTGAAAGATGATAATATATCACTCAAAATTCCTGACTTTACATGATATGTTTCTTCCAAAACTCCTGACATTCTTCTAAAAACTTCAATATCCTCTGTCGCCACAGGACGATAAAGAACTTTCGTCAATTCTACAATAGATGACATATAATCTGGATTTTTACAAGCATTTTCATCTACCATTTTCTTTAAGCACATGATATATAAGGTGCTTCCCACATAACGTTCCCAATCCATACCTGCATAACGCCAACTATCAGCAATATTCCAAATAAAATTTTCAACATTCATACTATCTGCCATCTTAATTACCTCCTAACACCGCATCCAGTTTTTCTTTTTCAAGAGAGATAATCTTCTCCATTACTACTTGCTTTTCACAAAGATTCCTATAAAATAATGCTACCTGTTCCTGTTCTTCTTTTGACATAAGTTTTAACTCAACTTCTTTTATCTTTCCTATTGTTAGCATAGGTACCCTTGCACCACTCACCATGTTCATTACTTTTCTCATGTAAACCCCAGAGTTACAAAATGCTGCTATAAAAACCGAAGATATATTTTCCCCAGTATTTCTGATAATAATGCAAAATGAAGTAATCAATAAGCCTTCATCTTCTTTTGTGACAAGCGCTGCATCATATGGCGATGAAAGTTTTACAACAATGTCGCCTTCTTTTGTAAGTTTCTTTTCATCAAACTCTGTTTTGTAATCAACATCGTATAACTCTTCGTGCTCAATCTTCCCTGCTTTAATAGCCTTTGGTGGAATGACCTTTACTGTTCCGATAGCTCTATCTTTCTTCTTTTCATCTACTTCTATTCTTGATGTAATCTGACCTCCTATAAATGATAGTCCCTTAATATCACTTATTTTAACTTGTTTATTCATTTTATATCCTCCGTAATGTTGATATATTTTTAAATGTTCAAAATCAGTTTGTAAAAGAAATGGCACGGTACCTGTGCCTCTTCTTTTTGATAATCTCATATTACCATGTCATCAAACCTCTGTCAATAACATTTTTATTAAAATCATTCTATTTTTGATATATTTTTTTATGTTCTATTTTTTCTTTCTCATTCCTTCTCACACTTTCCTCATAAATTTTCTGATACTCCTCATACAACTTATCCCCCTACACCTTCACTCCCAGCTTACCTAACACCGCCATAAACAATTTCATATTCCCACCAGCATCACTTACATCAAACTTAAAAACATCTGCTTTTACAGAAGTTTTCAAGTACTGATAAGGACCATACTCCAAAAGATCTCTTGCAACTATTTCACTCTTATCCTCCACATTATTCTTTTTCATAGCCACCTGCAAACGCTGAGCCTCCTCATACAGACTTTCGAAATCAACTTCATGTCTCATTTTCTTAAATAAAGCATTAAGTTTTTCATATACAGCAACTACTTCATCATTTTCATCGATACCTGCCATCCCAGCTTTGTCTACATCCGTACTACCAAGATAATCCGCATACGAATAAAGCGAACTTGATTTCATCTGTGGAATCTCTATCGCTTCATCCTCAATCAGCTCTTCCTCTTAAGACACTTCATAACTTGCAGTATACAGCTTCTCTTTTATTGTCATTTCAGCAAGTCCCCTCTGCTTTTTTACTTCTTTCTTCTGCATTTTCAGTTCATCCAGTTCTTTTTGTACATCCAAGCGCCATAATTGATAATCCCGATATTGTTCGTCTGTCTTAATTGCTCGCTTTTTACTGGAACTACGTCTATAGATCTCCTGCTGCCTGTCATCAATCTCTTTCATTTTCTTTTCCTGTTCACTTCTATAATCCAGCAAATCAGAAAAATCTCTGATATCATTATTAACTAACATCAGATACTCATCCTGCAACTGATGAAATCTTTCAAATCTTCTGCGTACTTTACTGCATTGACTTTGAATCTGTTTTGCTCAATAATACGAAGCCGATACATCTTTGCATAATATTTTTTTTGGAACACAAACAAATTAGACCTTTTCAAACAATGAATATTTTTAGAGTAATAATGCGGATGCACTTTCCATGGCATAGCCACATTATATTTTAGATTATTCTCCAAAAACATTTCATCCATCTTTCCCAGACTATGATAATACCTGAATCCCGGTGCCTGTACCTCTAACCACACACCTTTTTTAAATATATATCCCAGACTTCTCATCAGATATTTAAAATGCTCAACATCTCCGGCGGCATAAGCACACATTTTTGCATCACGCAGTATTATTTCTTTCATAGACATTTCTTTTTCCCATTTATCTCTGCTGATATTCTTTAGTGATTTACTATATTCTGCCGGAACAACACCAAGTCCCAGCTCTTTGCAATACTTATTGGTAATCGGTTGTAAATGGTTCTTCCAGTTTCCTTTAGGCGAATTATGAATTTTAATTCATAGGTCATCTCATAAATACTGTATTATATATTCTCCAGCTACGCTAATAGTGGTTCATATTCAAATTTTAGAATAAACATATATATTTACCCGTGATGCGTTTTTCTATACTTTGTTGTTTAGTATTTAATTGCAGTTATTCTATACTTTTTAATTTAGAACACATATGCTTTTTCTAATTTTATATGTATGAAAAACATTATATTTTTCCAATTAGTGTGATATACTGTTTCTTAGTATTATATAAACCGAATTTTTTCATTGGATGCATTGTTAATAAAAACACTGTCCAAAAAAAAGAAATATACAATGACTGTTGGCGAAAGAATTAAAAAGATAAGAATTTTTCGTAAAATGACAATGGCCGAACTTGGTGCCGCCCTTGGTTTTGAAAGTAAGAATATGTCTGTCCGTGTTTCACAGTATGAAACAGGTGACCGCATTCCACGAGAAGATATGATTTTGAAATTAGCTGATTCTCTCAATTGCAATTACAAAGCTCTATCTGATTATGAATTAGGTTCAGCTGAAGATATTATCGAAACACTTTTTTGGTTAGAAGAAAGTACAATACCTCTTCCAGCCCGTGGCAAAGCTCCTCGTTTTCCAGGATACACTGGTCCGGAAAATCTCATACATTTATCTGCCATGATAGCTGCCAAAAAGCAAAAAAATACTATGACATACGATAAAGATTCCTATGATACAGCAGAACCTCCTGTTGCAATTACATTTGATTATGGATTGGTAAATGAATTTTTATCAGAATGGAATGATATGAAAACGAAATTAAATGCTGGAGAGATTTCTCCAAGCGAATACTTTGAGTGGAAAATTACATGGCCACAAAAATAAGGAGATATCTACTATGAAGCTTGAAAAAACTCTTAAAAGAAAATTTTACCTTAAATATTTTACTTTAGTATTTTTATTACTACTAAATGTACCTATAATCGGACTAATCGTTACTCAATTTGTTTATAAAAAATATTGTATGCATTTTTACATCACTTCTATTGTAATGTTTGCTATTGCTATATTACTTAATATAATTTACGAAAAACTATTTGAATTACCTCAAATCAGCAACATACACGATTTGATTAACTATTTAGAATATTTTTCTTCATCAACAATTTCTGTTTTAGAATATACAGAAAGTATAACTTGGTTTTCACGAATAATCCATTCTGCATATCTACAAAAAACAGAAACACAAGACATCTTTACCGAAATTATAAATAAATTACATTTAATACTTCGTCCACAAAATAATGATAGATTATGCATCGCCTTTAAGCACAAAAAGTCTTTTATTAAACTTTCACAAGACTTATGCAATTCATATGATGATATGCAAACACTTAATTTTAATATAAAAACAATATTAGATGAAGAACCTGAAAAGTACAAATTCATAACAATTACCTTAGACAAAAATATACTATTTTATTTGTTACTTTTTCCAATACACATCTTTGGATGCTTTTTACTTGCAAAAAGCGATAATAACACTTTCAACGTAACTACTTTTGTAGCAAATCTTACCCTATATATACCTGCAGACATATTAGCAATTCTAATATATACAGGTTTTATCAAAAATACAAAAGTTTAATAAGTAGTACCATTTTAGTACCACAAGGCAAAAAACAAGCTCGCAACCGCCCATTTTATAGGCTTTTGCGAGCTTTTTAAACTTATTCCATCTCTATCGTTCCAGGTGGCTTGCTCGTCAGATCATAGAATACTCTGTTAACTCCTTTAACTTCGTTTATGATTCTGCTCATTACCGTCTTAAGGACGCTATAAGGTATCTCGGCACTTTCTGCTGTCATAAAGTCGACAGTGTTAACGGCACGAAGTGCTACTGCGTAGTCATATGTACGCTCATCACCCATTACACCTACGGAACGCATGTTGGTAAGGGCTGCGAAGTACTGGCCAATCTCACGGTCAAGACCTGCCTTGGCAATCTCTTCACGGTAAATTGCATCAGCTTCCTGAACGATCTTAACTTTCTCGGCAGTTACTTCACCGATTATTCTGATACCAAGTCCAGGACCTGGGAATGGCTGACGAAATACCAGGTTCTCAGGAATTCCAAGTTCAAGACCTGCTTTTCTTACTTCATCTTTAAATAAGTCTCTGAGAGGTTCAATTATCTCTTTAAAGTCAACGAAATCAGGAAGACCTCCTACGTTGTGGTGAGATTTGATTACGGCAGATTCTCCGCCAAGTCCGCTCTCAACTACGTCAGGATAGATTGTTCCCTGTGCAAGGAAATCAACGGCACCGATTTTCTTAGCTTCCTCTTCAAAAACACGGATAAATTCTTCACCGATTATCTTTCTTTTAGACTCTGGCTCAGTAACGCCTGCAAGCTTACTGTAGTATCTTTCCTGAGCATTTACACGAATGAAGTTAAGGTCGAACTGACCGCCTTCACCGAATACGCTCTCAACTTCATCGCCCTCGTCTTTACGAAGAAGACCATGATCAACAAATACACATGTTAACTGCTTTCCGATTGCTCTTGATAAAAGACCTGCTGCAACCGATGAATCAACACCGCCGGAAAGTGCAAGAAGTACTTTGCCGTTGCCAACTTTCTTACGAATCTCTTCAATGGATGTCTCTACAAATGAATCCATTCTCCATGTTCCGCTACACTCACATACACCGCGAACAAAGTTGTAAATCATCTTTGTTCCTTCAACTGTGTGAAGAACCTCAGGATGGAACTGGATTGCATAAAGATTCTTTGAAGCGTTCTGTGCTGCAGCCACCGGACAGTCTGCCGTGTGTGCAACAATATCAAAACCGTCAGCCACTTTTGATATGTAATCAAAATGGCTCATCCAGCATATTGTCTTTTCTTCTACGTTACCAAACAAAGGACTTGTCTTATCAACAAACACCTCTGTCTTACCATATTCACGCACAGGTGCCTTCTCAACTTTACCGCCAAGCACATGCATCATAAGCTGTGCACCATAGCAAAGTCCGAGCACCGGTATTCCAAGTTCAAATAATTCCTTTGTGTATGTAGGTGAATTCTCCTCATAGCAGCTGTTCGGACCGCCTGTAAGAATAATTCCCTTAGGATTCATGGCTTTAATCTGCTCAATGTCAGTTCTGTATGAATAAATCTCACAGTATACATTGCACTCTCTGACACGTCTGGCTACGAGCTGATTGTACTGACCGCCAAAATCTATGACAATGACTTTCTCCTGATTCATCGTCTGTTCCTCCATCTTATTGTAATATTATTATCATATAACACCCTTTTTTCGTTATTCTATAATATCATATTCATTTTCATATATCAAACTTAATATATTCTTCTTGTTTTATATATCATTATACGCACAACACATCTGTGTTAGATGTTAATCATTTATCATACATTTGCATAGTATATTTTTTTCAATTTTCACTTGATTTTTTTCAATGTTATTGTAAAATTTTCATTAAGGATGCGTTAATATACTAAGGAGGAGTCCATATAGACAATTATGAAGCAGTACAGTCATGTCTTTTGGCCAAACGGCTGAAATTGATTCGCAAACGTCAGGGCATCACCCAGGAAGAGCTGGGTTTTCGAGCCGGAATCCATCCAAAGTATGTGAGTGAAATTGAGTGCGGAGCCAGGAACCCTAGCCTTTATATACTATTAAAATTGGCAAGCGCATTGGAAGTGCCCCCAATCCTGCTTATTACTTCAGATGTCATTGAGTTTGAGTATGGATACATAGTTTTGGATTCAAAATATCGCTCACCCTTTTGGGATTCACAAAACCGACATTGACTGTTATTTTATTGGCTAATCGTCACTGTCAACCATACAGTGGTGTAAGCTAAACAACACAGACACAACAAGAGAACGGTTCGGGATAGTATTTTTTACCACCGGTGCAACAATGTTAAACTAACCTGGCAGATGTCAGGTTCATCAACGTATTAGCGCATCCTTTTCTTTTATTGCCAATTAATATTTTCAATTATTATCAGTATGTTTCCCCGTTATATCGTCCAATAAATTACATGTTTTGAAGCTCATCTAACGTCTTGCCATATGAGGGTATAAATTCGTTCATAAATACATCCACTTCTTCCATATGCATATTTTCTATAGCACCAAGTAATGTTTTCTTTGCACTTTTAAACTCGCCGTTACCTGAATTCATCTCCTCGATACACTTTATATAAGCTGAGATTTTATCTGCTGCTTTAACTATCTTCCAGAGATATTCTTCACCCTCACTTACAAAGAACAGGCTCTCATACTCTGTCCTTATATCCTCCGGCAGCATATTAAGAAGTCTTTTGCATGCAACTGCTTCCACTTCCTTGTATGCCCCTTTCATCTCCGAGTTATAGTACTTAATCGGGGTAGGCATATCCCCTGTAATAATCTCCGGAGCATCATGATATAAACCAATAAGAGCAGCTTTCTGCTCATTAACATTCTTGTGAAATCTCTTATTAGCAATTACAGCAAGTCCGTGTGCAATCATGCTGACTTCAAGACAGTGCTCACTGATATTCTCCTGTCTTGTATTTCTCATAAGCGCCCATCTTTCAATATATTTCATTCTGGACATCATCGCAAAAAAACTATAATTATTCTCCATGGCAAACCTCCTTAATTCCCTTACAACATCTTTTTAAGATACTGCCCTGTATAAGACTTCTCGTTCAATGCAATCTCTTCAGGTGTTCCCGTCGCGATAATCTGACCACCCTTATCGCCGCCTTCAGGCCCTATATCGATTATATAATCCGCGCACTTGATCACATCAAGATTATGCTCAATTACAATTACAGTATTGCCTCCATCCGACAGCCTTCTTAAAATATTCACTAACTTATTAACATCCTCAAAATGCAAACCTGTAGTCGGTTCGTCCAAAATATATATTGTCTTGCCGGTACTTCTTCTGCTAAGTTCGGTTGCAAGTTTGATTCTTTGTGCTTCTCCTCCCGACAATGTCGTTGAAGGCTGACCTAACTTGATATATGACAGTCCGACTTCATTAAGTGTCTCCATCTTTCTTCTTATCGATGGAACATTTTCAAAGAATGAAAGTGCTTCTTCAACCGTCATGTCAAGCACATCGTAGATGCTTTTGCCTTTGTATTTGACTTCAAGAGTCTCTCTGTTATATCTTTTACCCTTGCAAACCTCGCACGGTACATACACATCCGGCAGGAAATTCATCTCTATCTTAATGATACCGTCTCCGGAACATGCCTCACATCTTCCGCCTTTTACATTGAAACTGAATCTTCCCTTAGAATATCCTCTTGTCTTGGCATCAGGGGTTGCCGCAAACAAATCTCTTATCATATCAAAAACACCTGTGTATGTTGCAGGATTAGACCTTGGCGTTCTTCCGATTGGAGACTGGTCTATGTCAATAACCTTATCAAGCTGTTGCGTTCCTTCAATACCGTCACACTCTCCCGGCACGGTTCTTGCCCTGTTAAGCCTGTTAGCAAGAGTCTTATACAATATCTCATTAACAAGTGAACTCTTACCTGAACCCGACACTCCTGTAACACAGGTCATAACACCAAGAGGGAACTCAACGTCAATATTCTTAAGATTATTTTCCCTTGCGCCTAACACCTTAATTGAACCTGTTGGCTGTCTTCTTGTATCCGGCACATCTATCTTAAGTCTCTTACTAAGGTATGCTCCTGTTATGGACTCTTTAACTTTCATTATGTCCTTCGCAGTTCCTTCTGCAACCACCTGTCCACCGTGCTCTCCTGCCCCCGGTCCGATATCCACAATCCAGTCCGCCGCAAACATTGTATCCTCATCGTGCTCAACAACAATAAGCGTATTGCCAAGATCCTTAAGCTTCTTAAGCGCTGCAAGTAGCTTGTCATTATCTCTCTGATGCAGACCGATACTTGGTTCATCAAGTATATATACTACGCCCACAAGACCTGAACCAATCTGGGTGGCAAGTCTTATTCTTTGCGCCTCTCCTCCTGACAGGGAAGATGTATTTCTCGATAACGTCAGATACTCAAGTCCCACATTAGACATGAAACCGATTCTTGCTTTGATTTCCTTAAGAATCATGTCTCCGATATGTCTTGCCTGTTCAGATAACTCAAGATTATCAAAAAAATTCTTAGCGTCTGCAATGGACATATCAGACACCTCGGCTATATTCTTACCTCCTACCGTAACAGCAAGAGCTTCCTTCTTAAGTCTTTTTCCACCACATACCGAACATGGAGTGGTAGTCATAAATGACTCATACATCTGCCTCATGTTCTCGCCCGAAGTCTCACGATATCTCCTCTTCACATTATTAATAAGTCCCTCAAATACAACATCATACTCACCCTGTCCCCTCTGACTCTTATAAAATACCTTAATCTTCTTACCGTCGGTACCGTTAATAATTACATCTTTAATCTCTTTTGGATAATCCTTAAACGGTGTGTTAAGGTCAAAATTGTACTCCTTTGCAAGCGCACTTAAAACTCCGTAAGTAAAGCTCTTAGGATCATTACAAGACTGCCAGCCTGCAACCTGGATAGCTCCCTCCATTATGGACAATGTCGTATCCGGTATCATAAGTCCAATGTCAAATTCCATCTTGTATCCTATACCGTTACACTCCGCACACGCACCAAAAGGATTATTGAATGAAAATGTTCTTGGCTCAAGTTCATCTATTCCAATACCGCAGTCCGGGCATGAAAAACTCTGACTGAACATAAGTCTTTTATCAGATTCCATCTCATCAGCTTCACCCTCACCATTATCCCTTGGTCTGTCAGCTTTAACATTGACAACCAAAAGACCGTCACTAAGTCTTAAGGCTGTATCAATAGAATCCGACAGTCTGCTCTCAATTCCCTCTCTTATAACAAGACGGTCAATAACAATCTCAATCGTATGCTTGATATTCTTATCAAGAACTATCTCCTCTGATAACTCATACATTATGCCATCGACCATTACACGTACATATCCGCTCTTTTTTGCCTGCTCAAGAAGCTTCTCATGACGACCTTTACGACCTCTTACCACAGGGGCCAGGAGCATAATCTTACTTCTTGGCGGAAGCTTCATAATCTCATCCACCATCTGGTCCACGCCCTGCTTCTTTATCTCCTTACCGCACCTTGGACAATGAGGTATACCAATCCTTGCATACAAAAGTCTCAGATAATCATGAACCTCCGTCACAGTACCAACAGTAGAACGCGGATTCCTGTTTGTTGACTTCTGGTCTATCGAAATAGCAGGTGACAGCCCTTCTATAGACTCAACCTTTGGCTTTTCCATCTGACCTAAGAACATTCTTGCATACGAAGAGAGCGACTCCATATAACGTCTCTGTCCTTCTGCGTACAACGTATCAAATGCAAGAGAAGACTTACCTGAACCACTAAGTCCCGTAAGCACAACAAACTCATCTCTTGGAATATCTACATCAATACTCTTAAGATTATTTTCCTTTGCTCCTCTGATTCTTATATATTTCTTTTCACTCATCTTAATTGATTCCTTCTATCTCTTTTCTAACCTCATAAAGCTTGTCCCTAAGCTTTGCCGCACGCTCAAAGTCAAGCTCGGCTGCTGCCATGCTCATCTTCTTGGTAAGCTCTCTTGCAAGTGCATTAAGTTCCTTCTTATTCATTGACTCAATATCCTTAACATCAAGCTTCTCACTCTCTGCCTTTTTGGAAATGGCGATAAGATCCCTTACTTCTTTCTTAATGGTCGTAGGTGTAATACCGTGCTCTTCATTGTATGCCTGCTGTATTGCCCTTCTTCTGTTAGTCTCATCAATCGCCTTTTTCATTGAATCCGTAATAACATCTGCATACATTATAACTCTTCCTTCACTGTTACGGGCAGCACGGCCTATAGTCTGAATCAGGGAAGTCTCCGAACGCAGGAATCCCTCTTTGTCAGCATCTATAATGGCAACAAGTGTAACCTCCGGAATATCAAGTCCCTCTCTTAACAGGTTGATACCTACCAGGACATCAAACCCGTCAAGTCTCATATCCCTTATTATCTGTGATCTTTCAAGTGTATCTATGTCTGAATGAAGATATCTGACTCTGATTCCTACTTCCTTAAGATATGCCGTAAGATCCTCTGCCATCCTCTTAGTCAGGGTTGTAACCATTATCTTATTATGTCCTGCTGTCTCCTTTTTAATCTCAGCAACAAGATCGTCAATCTGTCCCTGTACCGGTCTTACCGTCACTTCCGGATCCAAAAGTCCTGTTGGTCTTATAATCTGCTCTGCCCTTAGAAGTTCATGCTCATTCTCATAAACAGAAGGCGTAGCCGATACAAACAGCATCTGATTAATCTTAGACTCAAACTCCTCAAAATTCAGCGGTCTGTTATCCTTAGCCGACGGAAGACGGAAACCGTAATCCACCAAGGTTGACTTTCTTGCCTGATCTCCAGCATACATTCCCCTTATCTGAGGAATTGTCATGTGAGACTCATCCACCAGAATCATAAAATCATCCGGAAAATAATCCATCAGAGTGTACGGCGGATGTCCCGGTTCAAGTCCCGACAAATGTCTTGAATAATTCTCAATTCCCGAACAAAAACCTGTCTCTTTTAACATCTCCATGTCAAAATTCGTTCTCTCAGCAATTCTTTGAGCTTCTATAAGCTTGCCTTCTTTACGAAAATACTCAACACGCTCATTCATCTCCTGCTTAATGGCCGCTATTGCACCGTCCATCTTCTCCGGCGGAATGATGTAATGAGAAGCAGGGAACACTGCAATGTGCTCCAGTTCACAAATAACATTGCCCTTAAGAGCATCTATCTCGCAAATTCTGTCTATCTCATCACCGAAAAACTCAACTCTTATCGCCTTGCCCTCATAAGAAACCGGGTAAATCTCAACAACATCTCCCCTTACCCTGAATGTTCCTCGCTTAAAATCCATGTCATTGCGGACATACTGGATATCAACCAGTCTCTCTAACACTTCATCCCTGTCCTTAATCATCCCCGGTCTTAAAGAAAGCACCATACTGTTGTAATCTATCGGTGCTCCGAGTCCGTAAATACACGATACACTGGCAACAATAATAACATCTCTTCGCTCGGAAAGCGCCGCTGTTGCAGAGTGTCTTAACTTATCTATCTCATCATTAATGGAAGAATCCTTCTCAATATAAGTATCCGTGGAAACCACGTACGCCTCCGGCTGATAATAATCATAATATGATACAAAATACTCAACAGCATTATCCGGGAAAAACTCCTTAAACTCACCGTACAACTGTGCTGCTAACGTCTTATTATGCGCAATTACAAGCGCCGGTCTGTTCATTTGTTCAATAATATTGGCCATGGTAAATGTCTTACCCGAACCCGTAACTCCAAGAAGGGTCTCAAACTGATTGCCCTCCTTAAATCCTTCTACCAGCCGGCTTATCGCCTGCGGCTGGTCTCCTGTAGCCTCATAAGGCGATACCAAATGAAAAAGCTTCTCTTCCATAATTCCTCCTTATGCATATAGAACAAATGTTCTTATTGTCCTATCATTGTACTTCACTGTCTTTACTGTGTCAAGCCTAATATCAGCACAAATACCACTAATATTTTCGTCGGAAATTCTTTACCAAAAATGGCGGGAACAAAATTTCCCGCCACTTAAACTTTTATTTGAAATAATTATTTTTCCTTATTATCCATAGACTCTTTTAAGACTTCTTTTGCCTTTTCAAGCTGATTGTCTATTCCCTTTTTAAGCTGATCTTTATCAACCTCAACCACATAATCGGGCTCAATGCCTTTCTCATGTATATAATCTCCTGACGGAGTGTAATATCTTTCAGTTGTAACCTTTACGGCAGAGCCGTCATTTAACGGTATAACAGACTGTACTATACCCTTTCCGAAAGTGGTCGTTCCAACAAGTTTTCCGATTTCTCTGTCTCTTACCGCTCCGGCAAGCACTTCCGATGCACTGGCACTGTACTCATTTACAAGAAGAACCATAGGAACATCAAGCATTACATCATCCTTTGTATCAACAGCCTGAGTAACCTCTCCGTTTCTGTCTTTAATCGTTACAAGTCGTCCTTCTCCCATAATACAATCAGCAATATCTGTAACAGCTGTCAAAAGTCCGCCGCCATTGTATCTCTCATCAATGATAAGACCTTTCATTCCCTGTTCTTTAAGCTCTTTTAACTTATCCTTAAACTGGTCAGGAGTGTTGGCATCATATGAAAGAATGTAGATATATCCGATGCCTCCATCAAGCATTTTCGATGAAACCGACACTTCATCAACCAGGGCTCTGGTAACATCAAACGAAAGTTCTTTTGTAGCACTCTCTTTAGCAACATACTCTTTCGCAGAATCTTTTTTTTCAGTATCCTTTTTCGCCGAATCCTCTTTGCTTTCTTCTTCTCTCCTTACCGTAATGTTAACGGTCGTGCCTTCCTCACCTTTTATCTTCTCAATAACATCACCTTCAATGTTAGCGATGTCCTCTCCATCAACTTTAACTATAAGGTCGCCCACCTTAAGTCCCGCTTCCTCAGCTTTATTTCCCTGAAGAAAACCTGTTATTCTCATGTATCCGCTTTCCTCTTCAATAATGGATACACCTATACCTACAAACTGACCATTGGAAGAGTTCATCATCTCTTTGTATTCCTTTGCAGTATAGTACTCCGAATATGGATCACCGAGGCTCTCAAATATTCCCTTATAGATTCCCTCGATAATATCATCTGTCTCCATTTCATTAAGATAATATGTCTGAATAATTCCTGCAAGATATTCAATCTTAATGCCGATGTCCCTCATCGAAGAATTAATTTCTTTATTCTGCTCAATGTTTACATCGCCCACATTATTTCTCTGCAGTCTCCTTATTCCGCCAAACACAATTACATACACCAAGAATGCGATTAGCGCTATAAGTCCCGCAAGTGCCAGTCCGGTAACAAATCCGGTATAATACCTGTCACCGCCATGGGCAGTTGTTTGTGCCTGTTCCATGGCCTCTTTATATTCTTTGGAATCTTCCATCTCATTATCAAACTTCATATTTTTCCTCGTGTATCATAATATTATTCCGTTACGAAACAAATGACAACGGATTGACATACGTTCCATCTACAGTTATTGCAAAATGAAGATGCGGTCCTGTAGATATTCCTGTTGAACCAACTCTTGCAATGGCATCTCCCTGATTTACATAATCACCTTCACTTACAAGAAGTGCTGATGCATGCATATACATGGTAAATAATCCATCGCCGTGACTTATCATTACATAATTACCTGCAGTGCTGCTATAAGTTGCGGTAATAACAGTTCCGCCTTTAGATGCAATAATCGTTGAACCACTCGTCGCACCTATATCTATTCCCTTGTGATAAGAGCTTGCACCAGCAGTAGGCGCATCTCTATATCCAAAATATGATGTTATGCGGTGGCTGTCAGGGCACGGCCATATAAATCCGACTCCGCTGTATTCAGAACCACCTGATTCCGATGAACTTTCTTCATCTGACTCACTTGATGATTCAGATGAAGAACCGCTTTCTGAATTATTATTCTCCTGTGTAGCTCTTCTTGCTCTCTCTTCGGCCTCTCTTCTTGCCTTCTCCTCAGCTGCTCTTCTTTTTGCCGCTTCAGCAGCTTTTCTTTGAGCTTCTGCGATAAGTGCTTCAAGCTGAGCCTCATTTTGCGAAATCTGATCATTGAAGCTCTTAATCTGCGCCTCTGATTTAGCAATATCATTTTTATACTTTTCAAGCTCTTCCTTCTTCTTAGCAATAAGATCTTCTACAGTCTTCTTCTCATATTCCTGAGTTTCTTTTAAGTCTTTAAGTTTTGCAAGTTCCTCTTCAAGCTGACGTTCTTTCTCCTCAACTAACTCCTTGGCTGCTTTAAAGTCTTCGTACATATTTTTATCAAATTCAGCCATTTCCTTTGCGTACAAAGCATTGTTTAAGAAATCCACAACACTTTCTGATTCAAAGAGAAGTGACAGATAATTGTCTTCGCCATTCTCATAGTTATATTTTATACGAGACATCATCGCATTATACTGGTCATTCTGCTTCTTCTTTGCAGCAGCTAACTCCTTCTTGGTTGTCTCAAGCTTAGCAGAAAGCTCATCAATCTGAACATTAAGTTTTTCTATCTCTTCTTCAAGACTTGTAAGCTTTTTATCAAGCTTGGATACATACACAAGAGTGTCATCCTTCTCTTTTTCAAGCTGGGCAAGAGTATCTGACATCTCCTTCTTTTTCTTTTCAAGCTCAGAAATGTTATTCTGAGTATCAGATATCTCATCTGCATGAATAACCGGTGGTTTATTCTGTACCGGTGCAATAACAAGACCGGCTGCTGCCACTCCCGCTGCCACAACTCCAAATAGTCTTTTCTTTCTCATTCTACAGACTTCCTTTCATAATAACCATTTACATGACTTACTCATATAAACCTGCATATACTATACATTAAGTTTTCTCTTCAATGTTGTTAAAGTACCTATAAGACCTATCACGATACCCATGGCAAGAACTATAGGTGACAATCTTACAAACACATATTTCGTCGACAGAAATGATACTTTTCCTCCAAGAATATTTGCATAATTACTGTTCAGATATCGGATTACTTTTCTGTAAACCGGCACCAGAATTGCAAGCGGAAGTATTGATCCGGTAATACCGACTATAAGTCCTTCCACAACAAATGGTGCTTTTATAAATGAATCCTTTGCACCGATAAGCTTCATAATTCCAATCTCTTCGGTTCTTACCGATACACCAATTGATACCATTGTTGAGATAAGGAAAATAGAAACTCCGATAAGGATAATAATCAATACCGATGAAGCTAAAGATATAATCTTATTAACTGTTGAAAGACCCTGTGCAATCTTTTTATCACAGTTAACCTGTCTTACTCCGCTAAGTCCCTCAATGTAATTAACAAGTGAATCCTGCATGTCCACATCATTAAGATACACAGTGTAATTATCCGAATCAGCAAGCGGATTGACATCACCGAAACTGTCAAGCGTTCCGTCATCAAGTTTATTATCTTTTTTGTATTTTTCCCAGGCTTCCTGTGCGCTTGTGTACACAACCTCCGACACTTCCGCCCTAAGTTCAATATTACTCTTAATCTGCTCTTTTTCACCGTCCGAGAGTCCTTCATTAAAGAAAACCGATACCGATACTGTTGAGCTTTCAAAGTTTTCTATAACATATCTTATGTTACCTGTTACAAAGAACAAAAGTCCAAACAAAAGCATACTGGCGGTTATTGTTCCGACAGATGCCAGCGAAAAAAGTCTGTTTCTGTGCAGACTCTTTAAACCTTGTCCTATACTATATATCAAAGTTCTAATCTTCACTTGAATAGCCACCTCGTTTTACATCACTTACTATCACGCCATGCTCGATTGTAATAACTCTCTTTTGCATAACATTAACTATCTCTTCATTATGGGTTACGACAACTACAGTTGTTCCTCTTTTATTGATATCATTGAGGAGCTTCATAATCTCCCATGAATTCTTAGGATCCAGATTACCTGTAGGCTCATCCGCAAGAAGAATTGATGGTGCATTTACCAAAGCTCTGGCTACCGCAACTCTTTGCTGCTCACCTCCGGACAACTCATTAGGGAACTTGTCCATCTTATCCTCAAGTCCAACGATTGAGAGAACCGCCGGAACATTCTTCTTGATTTCCTTAGAAGATTTTTCAATGATTCTCTGCGCAAATGCTACATTCTCAAAAATATTCCTGTCCTTAAGAAGCCTAAAAGACTGGAATACAACACCTATCTTTCTTCTCAGGGCAGGTATCTGATGATGGCGGATTTTTGATAAATCCTTATTATTAACAAATATTTTTCCTGATGAAGGAGAAGTCTCTTTCATCAGGAGCTTAATGAGGGTGGATTTACCTGAGCCACTGTGGCCCACGATAAATACAAATTCCCCCTTATCTATACGAAGACTTACATCTGAAAGTGCCTCTGTTCCCGGCTGATATGACTTAGATACGTTTACCAGTTCTATCACCGGCACAGGTACATTATCTCCTAAAACCTTTTTAATGTAGTCTGTTTTTCTACTCACAATAACAAATCCTTTCGGTTATATTCTAATACTCAAGATTCTCCATGTACTTCATGTACTTAACAACCATAAGGGCAATCTTAAATGTGATAGCATCCTCAAATACCCTAAGGTCAAGTCCTGTACTCTTCTGGAGCTTATCAAGTCTGTACACAAGAGTATTTCTGTGTATATAGAGCTGTCTTGATGTCTCTGATACGTTAAGATTATTCTCAAAGAATTTATTGATGGTTGTAAGAGTCTCCTCGTCAAACTCATCAGGTGACTTTCCTTCAAATATCTCCTTGATGAACATCTTGCAAAGCGGCATTGGAAGCTGATAAATAAGTCTTCCGATTCCAAGACTTCCGTATGCAATGATATTTCTGTCACTATAGAATATCTTTCCTACATCAAGCGCCATCTTAGCTTCTTTATATGATCTTGAAACATCCTTTAACTCATTAACAATAGTACCGTATGACACATGAACCATAGTCATAGCCTCTGTACTTAACATATCAAGAATAATCTTAGCTGTCTTCTCAAGGTCTTCATATGTCTCACCGACCTTAACTTCCTTGACAAGAATGATATTCTTCTCATCAACTGCAGTTATGAAATCCTTCTGCTTACCTGAGAAAAGACTTCTTACAGTCTCAAGAGCATTATTATCCTTCTCATTACGTGTCTCAATTATGTATACAACACGCTTAACCTCTGTATCGATATGGAGCTTCTTAGCTCTGTTATAAATGTCAACAAGAAGGAGATTATCAAGCAGAAGATTCTTGATAAAGTTGTCCTTATCATATCTTTCCTTGTATGCAACTAAAAGATTCTGAATCTGGAACAGCGCAATCTTACCGATCATGTATACATCATCGCTGTCTCCTCTTGCTATAATTACATACTCAAGCTGGTTCTCATCAAACACTTTAAAAAACTGATTGCCCGCTAACACCTGACTGTCTGCCGGTGAAGCCACAAATGTGAGCACATCATTTTCATACTCATCCGCACCACTTATGGTACTTGCCAAAGTCTTACCCTCTGTATCCATCACACTAATATCTACGTGTGTAATTGCCTGAAGTCCTTCTATTGTATTCTGTAAAATCTGATTTGATATCATACTTTCCACTCCTGTTGCATATTCTAAGGTTCCAACATTAATTCTAACATCATTTTCAGTAAATGTAAACTAAATAAATGTGTTATTTTAGTGATATTTTATAACTTTTCTGATTCCTGCGCCACAACTTTCGTCAAAACAAAGATAGCAATCATATTCGGCACAGCCATCAGCCCGTTAAATATATCCGCAATCATCCACACTGTCGTGACACTTATGTACGGTGCCACAAAAACCACAAATACATACACCCACCGAAACCACACCACATTTTTTCTTCCCGTAAGATATTCAAGACACCTCTCAGAGTAATAATTCCACCCAAGTATCGTAGTAAATGCAAAGAATATAAGACATATCGTTATAAGAAATGATGATGCCAGGCAGCTTAACGGCAATCCACGGTTAAATGCATATGTTGTAATCTCCACCCCCTGAATTCCTTCTACCTTCCACGCTCCGGTAACGACAATTGAAAGTCCCGTCATTGTACATATGATGATTGTGTCTATAAATGTTCCAGTCATTGATATAAGTCCCTGCTGTACCGGTTCTTTTGTTTTTGCAGCTGCAGCTGCAATCGGAGCCGAACCAAGTCCCGATTCATTTGAAAATATTCCTCTTGCCACTCCCTTTTGCATTACAACATACATCGTTCCGGCCGCACCGGCACCGACTGCCTTGGGGGCAAATGCGCCTTTTACGATAAGTGCGACACTTTCAGGAATCTTTCCTGCATTACAAAAAAGCAAGGCCATCGTAGCCGTAATATAAGCCAGTGCCATAAAAGGGACAACCATTTCTGAAACCTTAGCAATTCTCTTTATTCCCCCGACAAGTACTAACGCAACAATCAAAGTCAGCACAACAGATGTAATCACCGTCACAGGCGGATACTTACCGACTACAGATATCATTATATTTCCAGTCCCCTCAGACTCAAAAGAATTTCCAATCGCCGCAGTAATACTGTTAACCTGTGAAAATGTTCCTATACCAAATAATCCTGCACATATTCCAAAGAATGCAAACATACGCGCCAGCCACTTATATCCCGGCCCCATTCCTTTTTCAATATAATAAAATGGTCCTCCGATTGCATGCTTATTTTCATCCATCACTCTGTACTTTACAGCAAGCAATCCTTCTGCATATTTGGTAGCCATGCCAATAAATGCTGCTATCTCCATCCAAAACAACGCTCCCGGACCTCCTGCGCTTATTGCAGTTGCAACACCAACAATGTTACCAGTTCCTATCGTTGCTGCAAGAGCCGTACATAGTGCTGCAAATGATGTAACTTCCCCTTCTGCGTCCACGTCATCCTCATTATTCTTTCCAAACACTAATCTTAACGCAAATGGCAGCTTTCTAATCTGTATTACCTTTAGTCTTACAGTGAGCATAAGTCCACCCGAAAGAATAAGTCCCATAAGTGGGATTCCCCATATATAATCATCCACTGTTTTCAACCAATAATTTAACATTTCGCACATACTATCCCCACATACTATAACCATTAGATAATGCTCATGTTTTCATATGTTATTTATATTACATAACAGATTGAATAATCACCTTAAAAACAATAAAAAAACAGCCCCTGTTACGCTGCTATCAGCGCAACAAAAGCCGTTTGTATGTTCTTTATAAAAATTATTGACTAGTTTACAATAACCTCTTCTGTTTCTTTATCGAACAAGTGCATCTTAGTTAAGTCAAGAGCAACCTTGATATTGTCACCAGGTCTTGCTGTAGTACGAGGATTTACTCTAGCTGTAATCTCGAACTGATCAATTGAGAAGTAAAGGAATACTTCTGCACCAAGCATTTCGTAAACTCTGATTGTAGCGTCTACTACTGTCTCAGGTGACTGGCTTAAGAATAATTCTTCATCATGGATATCCTCTGGACGAATACCAAGGATAACTGTCTTATTCTCATATCCTCCGTCGATAAGGATCTTGCCCTTTCTGTCTGGAACTTTAACTGAGTGAGAACCAAACATAAGAACTACGTCATCTCCAGACTTAACAACCTTACACTCGATGAAGTTCATCTGAGGTGATCCGATGAATCCTGCAACGAATAAGTTATTAGGCTTAGAATATAATCTCTCTGGAGAGTCAACCTGCTGGATAACACCATCCTTCATAACTACGATTCTTGTTCCAAGAGTCATAGCCTCTGTCTGGTCATGTGTAACGTAGATAATTGTTGTCTCAAGTCTCTGATGAAGCTTTGAAATCTCAATTCTCATCTGTACTCTAAGTTTAGCGTCAAGGTTTGAAAGAGGCTCATCCATAAGGAATACCTTTGGATCACGCACGATAGCACGACCCATGGCAACTCTCTGTCTCTGTCCACCTGATAAAGCCTTTGGCTTACGGTTAAGAAGATGCTCGATATCAAGAATCTTAGCAGCTTCATGGATAAGCTTATCCATCTTATCCTTTGGTGTATGTCTTAACTTAAGACCGAATGCCATATTCTCATATACTGTCATGTGTGGATAAAGAGCGTAGTTCTGGAAAACCATCGCGATATCTCTGTCCTTAGGCTCAACATCGTTACACAATTTATCTCCAATCCATAACTCACCTGAAGTGATATCCTCAAGTCCTGCAATCATACGAAGTGTTGTAGACTTTCCGCAACCAGATGGTCCTACGAAAATAACAAACTCCTTGTCCTCAATTTCAAGATTAAAATCTCTAACAGCAACGAAACCGTTAGGATACATCTTCTGAATGTTTTTTAATGATAAACTAGCCATTAAAACGTCCTCCTATGAAATAAAATTTCGTATCAATGCTCATAACATAATACTTCCACTAGGGACAATGATACACTATTTCGGCTGCTAAAACCATATTGTAATTGACTAAACTATTTTTTAAGTTTTTGTGTATATTGTATAAACATTATTAAAAGCATAAAAATTAACTTTTCTTTTTCTTGAACAAATTCCTGATATACTCTCTGGCAGATGGCTTATTTTTCTTGGCTTTCGAAACGCCCGGCCCAATCCCAAGCACCATTTTCGTGTTCATTTTGTCCTTATTTGCCATAATCCATTTTTCCTGAAAAGGACTGTCAAATGAGCATATCAATACATCGGGTGCAATACCGTTAATCTCATTAAGAATGGTATCACTTGAGTTCTCAATATCCTCACAGCATCTTTCCCAGCTGTTGATCTCAGGTGCATCCATCTTAAGGAGGATTCGGCACTTTTCCATCTCCTTTTCATCCTGTGTAAGAAGATATACAGTGGCATTAAGTTCCTTAAATATAGCAACTACCTCATCAAATGAATTATACTCAAAATTAGAGTAGTCTTCCTCTTTTCCTTCCACCTCAACTGTTATGCCGTTATTTTTTTTCATTATGTCTCTGACCATGAGTGTATTGGATGCCAAAAGCGTATCTGCCCCCATCAGACTGTCCATAAATTCTTCATCATTACATGCCGCACTGTAAACTTCATCAGACAAGATAAGAACCGTATTAACCATGTCATTATCCAAATACTCTCTTATATCGGCTTTAAGACTCTCAAGGTCAGGAAGTATTATTTTACTATTCTTCAATCTTATCCTCCGAGCCTATTACAATTACAATGTTGTATCCTTCCGGTACCGTACCAACCTCAACCTGGGCATTCTTAAAGTATTTTACCAGATCAAGTCCTGTTGTCTCGCTTGAAGTAATAATCTTTGATGTTGTAAGATTATCCTCACCGTAATCTCCGATTTCAGCAATCTTGTATCCGTCAGCTTCAAGCTTCTCCTGCCATTTTGCAGCCTGCTTTCTGATACCGCTTCCGTTAAGAATCTTTATCTTAAGTTTCTTTGAATCAGATACTGAAGATTTCTTTAACAGTTCGTTATTTTCTTTCTGTGTTACAGTATAAGTAGCATTATTCTTTAAAATGCTGTCAAACAGTTTTTTAGTCTGCTTAACATTGATTTCAAATTTATCGCCGCCATCTGTAAACTCACCAAAAAGATGCCAGTAATAATTCTTTGAAAAATCAACCTGTGCATATGCTGATGCATACTTTGTTCTGTTTGAAAGAGTAAGATTAGAAGCTCCAATCTCATTATTGTAATCTGTAAGGAAGCCAATCATATTTTCAGGCTTAGTTGCCGAAAGTTTGCTTGTCAAAGTGCTTGAATACACAAGAGTATCGTCATAAGTTCCCTTTGCAGGCTGATAATATTCACAGCTTTCCTGTGTAAAATAGTTTGCAAAATCACCAGTTGGAATCTTGGTGTAGTAACTCATTTTCACGCCGATTGCATCTTCAAGCAAAAGCTCTCCGTACTCATAAGCCTCTTTTCCGCCAAAGTAATTGGTAACATCTCCTATCTTCAACGACTGTGGCAAAGAAGGACTAATCTTTGAAAGTTCGCTGTAGAGCTCATCTGACACATTTATCATTGTATTAACCGGAACAGTAACATAATCAAGGTTATGTGTTTCTGTGTTAAGAATACCGATAACCATATGCTTGATTACCGTATCATTTTCATCAGCATCATAAATAAGTTCCACTGAAGGAGTGCCCAGCGTGATATCGGTAATTATATTAAGCGAATTAACCGTCTGTGTCTGTGTCTCCTTCTTCTCATCCTTAAATAATCCTTTAATCACTTTGTATGAAACCAATCCTATTATCGTTACCATAACAATAACAATTATGGTTATAAGAAATGTTCTAAAAAAAATCTTCTGAAGTTTATTGTTCTGCATAATATCCTCCATTTTCACTTTCAATATTATTAATTTCAAGAACGCCAGCTACACTGACATTATCATATGCATATTCTCACATTTTGCTGTTAGCATTAATCCGGTTCAAACCGAAAATGCCACATGCATCAGCAAGTCCTAAAAACCTACTAATCCATATGGCATTATAACAGAAATGACTATTTGTATCAATAAAATGTTTTGTTGAAGACTATAACAAGCCTTATTTATGCCTGCATTTCGACACCCTGCACCATGTTCTTACTTTTTTCACGCTTAAATAATAATACCGTAATAACCACGAACCAGAGAAACTCAATCAAGTTAACTACTTTTACTTCAAAATCCGTATATCCCAGATAATCAACATGCTGTCCCTTAACACCAGTAATCCACCATGCAACCATAACACCTGAAAGCAACGCAATTATATTATTGTCAGCCAGCAACGTCAATCCATTCAATCCATTAATTAACAGGTGCGTTCTAGGATTTACATTCTTTTCTTTTCCTTTTCCTCGTTTTTATTATGTTATCCATCCCGCCTTAATTTCCCGCCTTAATTTTCTAGGGATATTCCATTTTTCTTTTCTGCCAAGTAATTCACTGCGGGATTTTACTAGGTATATTTCATTTCTCTCTTTTCCCTAGTAATTCGCCACGAGTTTTTACTAGGGATATTTCTTTTTTCTTTTCTACCTAGTAATTCGCCACGAGTTTTTACTAGGGATATTTCTTTTTTCTTTTCTGCCTAGTAATTCGCCACGGGATTTTACTAGGGATAT
>CACXFB010000063.1 GCA_902766825.1 uncultured Lachnospiraceae bacterium | reverse complement strand
AGTTCTTGAAGCATACAAAGAAGAACTTGTTATAAAAGAACGATATTATAATGAGAATGTAAAAAAGTATGAAAAAAACAAAACAAAATATAAAGTCCTGATTACTGTTAATGTTGGATTGATAATATTAAATTCTTATGCGTTGCATAAACTTAATGTTATTAGTGAAAAATTAGGCGATAATATAGCAGGGATATTATTTGATTATACAATTTATGATGCGTTTTCGAAGGTGATGCTGATACTTGTCATAGCGTTAATTGTTCTTGTGATTTTGATGTACAGATATACTCACGTTCGTGGTGAGATTAAAATAGGACCGGTTACCATTAAGAAGCGTAATAACTATCTTTCTATGCTTAAGGAAGAGCGGATGCGTATAAGTACTTTAAAAAATAAGATTGATTATATTGAAAGTTTCAAGGAAAGTGTTTTCAATGAAAGAATATGACCGGAAGAATTGGACATCTTTGCATGCGAGCATGCCTGCTTTCTTTAGATGGTCCTTTCTTGCGGAAATTGTCTTCACGGTTTATTTCAAAGTAAAAGTTAGTGCAGTCAAAGTAGGTGTGAGACGTGTCAAATTTATATTTTTGATTTATCTGATGGTTATAAATCTCAATTATCTTTTCGTACTCCCATCCCATATATTCAAGCCCTGTATAAATTTGATCAAGAGAAAAATCTGAATTCATAGACATTAAACCTATAATCAGTAGCTGTCTGCATGATATCAATGTATTGTTTTGCGTTCAGGATCGTAATAGCTTTCATAAATCCGAAAGATGGGGTCATTGGAAAATAGATGACCGGTCAATTTTATTAAAGCCCTCGACATTTTGTGTTGAATATGCTATACTTCCATCATAGTGGGCCACTGTATCGTAAATGGACTGGAAGAATTGGACTTCTGTGTCTGCGAGCATACCTGCTTTTTCTATGTTTATAGCAATAATATCGGTTGTATGTAATGACAGATATTTTGCTATATTTTTTTTGCCGTATAAAGTGGAAATGTTATTTATTTTTCCGTTTTGTCTGTCTAATGATATTGGAACAAATACGTTTTGATTTATTGTGTTTTTTAAATCAGTGATTAGTACTACGGAATTTTTATTTTTGTCATTTCCTTTTAGAACTAAGATGGGGTTTCTTATAGCATCAGATAATTTATAAATTTCTGATATTTCTATTTGGTGACCTTCGGTGTGACTGGTGTTATGGTTGATAGGAGAAGAAACCGCGTTTCTCAAATCTTTTTGATTTAGTACTACTTTTTTTGCTGTTGAATGCAGGAGTTTTAAAATGTTTGGTGTACTACATACATTTATTACTTCGTGAGGGGACATGGTTCCGGCAAAATATTTGTCGAGTTGTTTCATGAAAACGTTGTTTTCGCTTAGATTTTGGTTGATTTTTTGTGTGAATTCCGGGTTGATATTGTTTGATTTTGTCATAAATTTTTAACTCCTTATAATTAATTATAATATACAAAACATTGCCTAATGAAATAAATGTAGCTATATTGTAACACAAAAATGGTAAAAGTAAACCCTCAAAACAAGTGGTAAATCCCATGTATTTATGGTAAAATTATGATATGTATTGGTGAAGATTTTGTGCCCCTGACATATAGCGGCACAGGGATATGTTCGCATATCAGATTGGAGGTTTATATGAAGGTATTTACTACGGACAAGATCCGTAATGTAGTCCTTTTGGGACATGGGGGAGCCGGAAAAACATCGCTGGTGGAGGCTATGGCATATCTTGCGGGTATGACAGGGCGTATGGGAACGGTAGATGGTGGCAACACGATAAGTGATTTTGACAAAGAAGAGATTAAGATGAAAGTATCTCTTAAGACATCGGTTGTTCCAATTGTGTGGGGGGATTACAAGATTAATGTACTTGATGCGCCGGGACTTGCGGACTTTATCGGTGAGACGCAGGAAGCGGTGTCGGTTGCGGATGCTGCCATCATTGTAATATCGGGCAAGAATGGAATTGAAGCGGGAACACGTCGCGCATGGGATATGTGTGAGAAAAGAAATCTCCCGAGAATGATATTTGTTACGGACATGGATGATGACAAGGCAAGCTTCAGGGAAGTGGTTCAAAATCTTCAGGAGATGTACGGAAGAAGAATAGCACCATTTCATCTGCCGATAAGGGAAAATACACAGTTTGTCGGATATGTTAATGTTATTCAGCAAAAGGCCAAAAGATGGAAAGAGGACGGAACGGTAGAAAAATTTGATGTGCCCGATTACTCTCTTGATAATCTGAATATTTGTCGTGACGCATTGATTGAAGCCATTGCGGAGACCAGTGAGGAGTACATGGAAAGATTTTTTGACGGAGATGAATTTTCAGAAGATGAGATAAGATCAGCGCTAAGAGTCGGCGTGTGGGACGGTTCGGTTGTTCCTGTTCTTATGGGTTCAAATACGCTTGCAAGAGGAATGTATACACTCATGGCAGACATTGTGAAGTATTTCCCTTCGCCGGACGGATGCCCGTGTGCGGGAATTAATACAGTAAGCAATGAGGTGTTTGAGGCGGATTATGATTTCTCAAAATCAAAATCTGCATACATTTTTAAGACGATTGTGGATCCTTACATCGGTAAGTATTCGCTTATAAAAGTTAATTCGGGTGTACTTAAGACGGACGATGTTTTATATAATTACCACCGTGATGCCGATGAGAAATTGGGTAAGCTCTATACTATCTGCGGAGGTAAGGTTGAGGAGATTTCGGAGCTTCACGCAGGTGATATCGGAGCGCTTGCAAAGCTTAGCGTGAGCCTGACAACAGATTCGCTGTCAACAAGAAAGAATCCTGTAACGTATATCCGTGCACAGATTTCAAAGCCATATGTATATATGCAGTACAAGGCCAAGAAGAAGGGCGACGAGGAGAAGATTTCACAGGCGTTGTCAAAGATAATGATGGAGGATCTTACACTTAAGCAGGTAAATGATGTCGAGAACGGACAGGCGCTTTTATACGGAATAAGCGGTCAGCATCTTGAGACTGTTCAGGATATTTTAGCGCAGCGTTATAAAGTTGAGATGGAACTGTTACGACCTAGAATAGCATTTAAAGAGACAGTTCGCAAGAAAGCGGATGCGGAGTACAAATACAAGAAACAATCCGGTGGACACGGACAGTACGGACACGTAAAGATGACGATTGAGCCGTCAGGCGATAATGATACGCAATATGTATTTGAACAGACCGTTGTGGGCGGTGCGGTTCCTAAGAATTATTTCCCTGCAGTAGAAAAAGGCGTTGCCGAAGCGGTAAAAGCAGGACCGTTATCGGGCTATCCGGTTACCGGTGTCAAAGTCGTATTGTACGATGGAAGCTATCATGCCGTGGATTCATCGGAAATGGCATTTAAGACAGCTGCAATAGGAGCGTTTAAGGCAGGGTTCATGGATGCAAAGCCGGTGCTTTTAGAACCGTATGCAAGCCTTCGCGTTGTTGCACCGGCGCAGTATACCGGTGATATTATGGGTGACCTTAACAAACGACGCGCAAGAGTTATGGGAATGAATATGATTGATGATGAGAATCAGGAAATACTTGCCCAGATACCGTATGTTGAGCTTTATGAGTATGATGTAAGACTCAGTTCCATGACAAAAGGAAGCGGCGAGTTCTCGTATGAGTTTGATAGATACGAGCAGGCTCCGGATGAAGTAGCACAAAAAGAGATTGCAGCGAGTGCAGACAAAGATAAATAGAAACTAATGGAATTCCCCATTTCGACCGAAATAATAAGTGTCAGTTATAAACGGTTTGAAATGGGGAATTTTATGAATTTAGATACATTAAATAATATCAATAAACAGGCAGGTCAGGCAGCAGGGATTTCCCTGAAACCTGACATTAATGCGCCCATTATGCCAGATGCCGGCAAGGCGTCTTTGCAAAACGTGGGAAATGAATTTGCAATAGCACATTCTGCGCTTGCAGATAGTGGCGCTTACAGCAAGGGTGCGTTGTATGATAATGAAGAGCAGGCATCTGATGTGGCAGAAAATAACAGCACAACTCAGGATACTTGTGACAGTGCAAATGAAGATGCCGCTAAGGCCAGGGAAAGAATGACAAAAGAGGATGAAGAACTTCTAGATGAAGTTGGAATGTCTCTTGAAAAATATACGGCCAAAGTTCTTGACAGAGTTCTTGATTCAATAAAAGAAGTAAGGCAAAGTATTGAGCTGTCCATAGAAGGTCAGATTGAAAGCATGCAGCATGTTGCAAGGCAGTTTGAGGAAATGGGATGTGTTAAAGAAGAGGATGTAACAGCACTTCTTAGAGCTTCTGACATACCTGTTACGCAGGCTAATATTTCTATGATGATGAAGGCGATTCAGATGTCATCGGTAATTCCTGATATTTCAGATGATGCCAAGGCGTATATGGTTAAAAATGATGCCGATTTGTCAATTGAGCAGTTCTATAAGGCGAACTTTAGCACCAAGGATTTAAGCGGCAGGTCACAAAGTTTCTTTGATGGAGGTATCGGACAAGGACAGTTTGATCAGTTAAAAGATGATATACAAAAGGTTGTTGAAAGTGTAGGGGCGGATTCATCAGCATTTTCTGACAGAGCATACGATGAGGCAAAATGGATTGTTGACAAAGGACTTGCTCTTAATGCGCAGACGCTGACCAAGCTTGATAATATCAATGAGATTTCAAATGATGCTACGATGGCTGATATGGTGGCACATGTTACGGATGTGATGCGAGACGGCGCTAATCCTGTAAAAACAGATCTTACAACCGTTATGGCGGGCATGTCATTTACAACACTGCAACTGGTTAAACAGCGTGCAGATGCGGGCGAAGGTTCTGATTTTGCACAGGTTGCAAAGGGGTTAGAAGAGATTCGAATGCAGATGATAGAAAGTCTGTACTATGAAGACAGCGTATACGAAAGTGGTGCATATGAAACTAATGCAGGACTTTCGGTTGCAAAAGAATCTATGCAGGTTGTGTGGAGATACAGCGATATCAGCAGCATTAACCTTGAAGGCGCAGATAAAGTTGTGGCAGGAACATTTGGACAAAAAACAGTGCTTTCAAATTTTGCAGATGCGCTTAACAGATACGAGGAGTCTGGTACTCAGGTAAGGGCTGATCTTGGTGACAGAATAAGCAAAGCATTTGCCGGAATAGAAAGTTTGCTTAAGACCGAAGGAATAGAAGTAAGCGAGGCCAATATCCGTGCAACAAGACTTCTTGGATATGCAGGAATGGAGGTTAATGAAACTAACATTACCTCGATGAAACAGTATCATACGCTTGTTGAGTCAACATTTGATGCATTAAAACCTGCGGTTGTTGTAAGAATGGTTAAACAGGGAATCAATCCTCTTAATATGGAGTTTGAAGAATTAAGAAAGACGGCGGATGAGATTTCACAGGAGCTTGGATATTCAAAAGAAGAAAAGTACAGCGAATTCCTTTACAGACTTGATAAAAACAATGAGCTTACAAAAGAAGAGCGCAGTGCATATATAGGTATCTACAGGCTTATCAATGCCGTGAAAAATACGGACAATGCCGCGATAGCCGTTACGGCAAAAGCAAACCGTGAGCTTACGATGTCAAATCTTTTGACGGCGGTAAGAACGCTTCGCGGTGGAAGGCTGGATGAGACGGTAAGTGATGAATTTGGCGCAATTGATGTGGTTAACGTAAAAGGAACAAGAATAGACGAGCAGATTGTGGCAGCAGCAAAAGATGTGAACACAAGTGAAGTGAGTGCATCGTATGTTTATGAAAATATGCTTGTTGACGGTACACTTAAGAAACTTGACAGCGGTGAGATTGTGCGTGCGGGAACTGAAAATATTATTAATCTTTTAGGTGAAACACTTGAAGATATTGTGTTTGAAGATTCTGCATCTGATGACAATGTAAAAACTGCAACATACAAAGAGATTATTGATGGAGCACCGGTCATTAATGTGCCACAGTTGACCGGTGAAGCGGTTGATTTGCTTGAGGGTAATTTCCTTCCGCTTACATTGGAAAACATCAGTATGGCAGCAGACTATTTTGAAGGAAAAATTACACTTGGAAATGATGGAAAGCAAAAGCAGTCATCAGGTGTACAGATTCTTAATGCGCTTAAGTCAAAAGGCGGGCTTGAAAGAGCTGATTCAGTTTACAGACAGCAGGTTGAATACATGAAAAATGAGGCCTCTGATTTTATTATGAACTGTGATGATTCAGAGGATGCAAAGCTGATGCTTAACCGGATTAAAGCGGGAACATTTTTAAACAGACTTGCGGATAACAGAATGTACAGTTTTCCGGTTGAAGATGATAACGGTGAGATGATGAATGTCAACATGATGTTTAGGAGTGCAGGCAGTGATTCATCTGTTGAAAATGAAGGGCGCGTTGATGTGTCTGTTAACACTCAGACTCTTGGAAGAGTTAAGGTGTCAGCCACGATTTTTGTACAGGAAATTTCGGTGACGGTACTAAGTGACATGGCAAAGAGTGTCGATAAATTAAAAGACAGTGATTATGAACTGCGAAGTGCAGTTGAAAGTGTAATCGGTGATTTGGAAACTAACAGTGCTGATATAAAGCTTACAATTAATTATGCAAGGATGCAGATTGATGAGGCATTTGGAATGACGTCGATGGCGTCGGGTGCAAGGATTGGCAGTGGTGCCTCGTCTAAGAGTGACTATGACTCGAACCGTACGGATACGGATAAGCTATGCCGGGTGGCAGGCACGCTGGTGGATTATTTAAGAAAGGTGTGTGCATAATATGAGAATTAATCACAACATATCTGCATTAAAAGCGAACAGTCAGTTAAACAGAAATGATACAGCATTGACAAGAAGTCTCGAGAGACTTACGTCAGGACTTAAGATTAACAAGGCGGCAGATGATTCTGCGGGAATGGCTATATCACAAAAGATGAAAACACAGATTGCGGGACTTGATAAGGCGTCTTCAAATGCGTCAGACGGAATATCTGTAATACAGACTGCCGAGGGTGCTCTTAACGAAGTTGAGGCAATGTTACAGCGTATGAGAGAGCTCTCTGTTCAGGCTGCCAACGAGACAAACACTGCAGATGACAGAAAGGCAATCCAGGAAGAAATAAATGCTCTTAATGAAGAGATTAACCGTATTTCAGAGACTACGGAGTTTAATACAAAGACACTTCTTAACGGTGATTGTGACCGTAAGACGTATTCTGAGAATTCCAATGTTTCTGTTGTATCGGTGTCTGATTCTGTTGATACCGCGAAATATCAGATAAAGGTAACGGCTGATGCGCGTCAGGCTGTTGCGGTCGGTAATGCAATGAGCGGTGCGGATACAAGAATTACAAGTGAGCAGGCAGGCAAGATTTTTATAAACGGTGAATCGGTTACGGTAAAAGAAGGACAGTCTTTTGATGAGGTTCTTGGTAATATACAAAGCGTTTGTGATACCGTAAGCGTATCTTGTTATTCGATTGAAGCAGGTGCAACGCCTCAGCCGGATGAAAGGCTTGAAGCTTCAGCAGGATACAGCACAACACAGTGTGATTTTTCATCAAATCAGTCATTGCTGTTTGTGTCGGACGGATATGGATCTGATAAGAAAATTGAAGTTTATTGTGATAATGAGGAGCTTGCAAGTGCATTTGGTCTTAGCACAAAAAATGTTACTATATACGGCAAGGATGCAAAGGCAGAAGTTGAAGTTACTGATGGCGGATTTACTGATACGGCAACAGTTTCAACTAAGGGAGATAAGATTACTGTATCCGACAATGGCGGATTTGAGATGGTAATACAGTCAAAAGCATTTGCAGTCGGAACTCAGATGAATGATAAGACTATCGGAGATGAAACACCTGTCGATGATTCGCAGACATCAGGTACTCCGATATCTGCAACCGTAACGGTGCTTGATGCCGGTCCTATGTCACTTCATATCGGAGCTAATCAGGATCAGACAATGCAGGTAAGAATTCCAAAGGTTACACCTAAGACACTCGGTGTTGATACTGTTAATGTATGTACGACAGACGGAGCCCAGAATGCAATTGTTGCAATAAGTGATGCCATAACAGCAGTGTCGTCTTACAGAGCAAAGCTTGGTGCGTATCAGAACCGTCTTGAATATGCTATTTCAAATCTTGATACTACCGGAGAAAACCTCACAGAAGCACTTTCAAGAATTGAGGATGTGGATATGGCGGCGGAGATGTCTATATATACACAGAACAGTGTTCTTACGCAGGCCGGCACTTCGATGCTTGCCCAGGCAAATCAGAGACCTCAAAATATTTTATCGCTTCTTCAGAGCAGGTAATGTCTTTTGATATATTTAATGACTTTGTTGCATTATTATGGTTTGGGAGGGTTTCTGATGACAAAAGAAAGTTTGAATAAATATACCATGAAGATTACGCAGGCAAATGCGGGAGAGCTTCTGGTAATTGTATATGACATAATTATCGAGGATCTGCAATCGGCAAAAGAAGAGATGGCAGCAGGTGATACACAAGAGTTTTCGTATGCCGTGCGTCATGGACAAAGATTTCTTCTTGAGCTTATGAATACCCTGGATCACAGATACGAGATTTCAAATGAACTGATGAGCCTCTATATTTACGTGAATCGTGAAATGATTAATGCGATGATAAGAAATGATGCATCGCTTCTTGATAACGCATTAATGGTTTTGTCAAAGCTTCGTGAAGCTTTTGCAACTCTTGCAAAAGATGATGATTCGCCAGCTCTTATGAGTAACGTCACGCAGGTTTATGCGGGGCTTACTTACGGAAAAGGTTCGTTAAATGAGCTGTCTGTTGAAGATACAAACAGAGGATTTAAGGCATAAGGGAGAGTGGGGATAAATAAACTATAATTACAGGGGGAATTTAAGTTGGGAATAAAAAGGCGCAGAGTTGTTAATAATAAAATAGCAGTTGCATTTATTGTCTTTTTGATAGCTGCTGTGAGCGGCGCTATCATTTATAATGATTACAATAAAAAATACGGTGTCAGGGCAAAGCGGTTGTATTCGCAGGCACTCGGCGGTGAAACATTGAGTCTGGAAGAGTACATACCAGGAGTCGTGATGGCGGTTGTCCCGTCAGATTATGATACTGAGACTATACGTGCGATGAGTGTGGTGATTCGTACATATCTGACCCAGCAGCTGTATGAGTGCGATGAGCATCTGCTGAATGTGGATGAACTTAATATTATGAGTATATCCACACAGTCGTTAAAGAATTCTCTTGGCGAAGACATTTATAACGACACAATGAAAAAATATGAGGAAGCAGCGGAGTATACAAAAGGGGAAACCATAACCTATAAGGGTAAAATAATAGTTCCCCTGTATCATATGGTAAGCAGTTGCTCTACCCGTGATGCAGGGGAACTTTTTTGTGAGGATGTACCTTATCTTAAATCTGTCAGCTGCAAGGATGATGTTCGAAGCAGAGAATATTTAAAAATTGTTGATATAAAAAAAGATGAATTTGAACGACAGGCTGGTGCGAATGCACATGTGAGTAAGCTGGACAGCGCAGGATACGTTCTTGCGGTGGAGTCGGATAACGGAAGCATAAGCGGAGAAGATTTTGCTGCAATGTTTGATATTAATTCATCGTGTTTTTCGTTGGAATATTTAGATGATGATAAAGTTAGAATTGTGTCAAAAGGTGTTGGGCACGGAATGGGACTGAGTATATACGGTGCCAATGAACTTGCAAAACAAGGTAAGAATTACAAGGAAATTCTTGAATATTTTTATGCCGGCACAAAAATTGAATAGCATTTTTCTATGTGGCAATAATAATAACAACTTGAAAATGGAGGTTGTTATTGATGAAAAATGCAGGGAAATTTTTTAAGAGACAAGGTTTTTATCTGGCGCTTTTAGGTGTAGTGTGTGCGGCAGGATATTTGTCTGTAAAGGGAGCAGACAAGGCAACTGATAAAGCAAGTCAGATAAAACTTGCCAGGGAAGGCAACAGGGTAAATGAAGATAAGAAGGATGTTCCGGACGAGGAACAGGTGGAAGTAAGGAGCGGTAATGTAAATGATGTTAACACAGATATATTGTCCGGCTCAGAAAAAGAAGACAAGAAGGATGAAATTACCGGCTTGGATTTAGAGGAGGCAACGGATAAGAGCGGCGCAACAGATAAAACAGATGAAGTTGTGGAAGCAGAAGAGCGCAATGATAATGATAAAAACGGTAAAACAGCCAAAGTAGACAAAGCAGGGCATGATCTTGGTGTTGTAAACGTGTCTGCGATTGCATACTCGTTTAATCAGGAAGAAGGAATAGAGTGGCCGCTTGAAGGTAACATATTAATGAAGTTTAGTGACGAGGCACCTGTGTATTATGAGACGGTTGGTTCGTTTATGGTTAATGACGGACTCGTTATTGCGGCTCACATGGGTGATGAAGTTAAATGTGGTTGTGACGGCGTGGTAACGAATATATACAAAGATGACATGTATGGTAATATGATTGATATTTCAATCGGTGATGATTACACGCTGACATACGGACAGCTTGAAAACGTGAAAGTTAATATCGGTGATGATGTGAAAGCGTCTGATGTCATTGCAAATGTAGCTGCACCATCATCCTTTTTTGCAAAAGAAGGCGAGAATGTATTTGTCCGAATAAGGGACAGGGACGGATATATAGATCCTTTGTTTTTCCTTAAATGATGTGAAACGGGGGGTGAAACGGGGGACGGTTCTTCGTTCCAGTTTTGGAACGAAGAACCGTCCCCCGTTTCACCCCCCTGAATGATTGTTGCAGCCTTACCCCTTTTTTGGTAAAATCGACTTACCGGAAAAGAAAGGTGGTATGGACATGGATTTAAAGGTTGGGGACATAGTAAAATTAAAAAAGCAGCACCCGTGCGGAAGCTATGACTGGGAAATTATCCGCATCGGTGCTGATTTTAAGATAAAATGCACAGGATGCGGACATGTTGTCATGCTTCCGAGAGTTAAGGTGGAAAAGAACATACGAAACAAGAATTAAATTTGTGCTTGCATTTGGATGCTTTACGTGGTAGAATCTTGAATTGTGAGACGTTAAAATTATTCCTTGCTCTTTGCAACGCTACGGCGTCAGACGAAGGGCCAGAGACCAGAAGGAGGTGCAATACAACTATGAACAAGTATGAATTAACTTTAGTTGTTAGTGCAAAAATCGAAGACGAGGCAAGAACTGCAACTGTTGAAGAAGCTAAAGCTCTTATCGAGAAATTCGGTGGTACAATCACTAATGTAGATGATTGGGGCAAGAAAAAGTTAGCTTACGAGATTCAGAAGATGAAAGAAGGCTTCTATTATTTCGTTCAGTTCGATGCTAATGCGGATGTTCCTGCAAAGATCGAATCAAGAATTCGTATTATGGAGAATGTCATCAGATTTTTATGCGTAGCAGTTGAAGCATAAAAGGAGGATTCCAATATGAATAAGGTTATTATGATGGGTCGTCTTACAAGAGACCCTGAAGTCAGATATTCTCAGAATGAGAATTCGACAGCTATTGCGAGATTTTCTCTCGCTGTTGACAGGAGATTTAAGAGAGATGGTGAACCAACAGCCGATTTCTTTAACTGCACTGCTTTCGGAAAGCAGGGAGAATTTGTTGAGAAGTACTTAAAGCAGGGTACTAAGGTTGTTATTGCGGGCAGAGTCCAGAATGATAACTACACCAACAAGAACGGTGAGAAGGTTTATTCAGTTCAGATAATGGTAGAAGAGATAGAGTTCGCCGAGAGCAAGGCAGCTGCATCAGGACAGAGTAATGATTTTGCTCCAACGCAGTCATCTAATCCGGCACCTGCACCGGACGGGTTCATGAATATCCCTACAGGATTTGAAGAACTTCCATTTAACTAGAATTAACAAGCGTTACATCGACATGAATTTATAGGAGGTAAAAGTTATGCCATACAATAAGAATGACAAAGGCGATGCATCTGCAAAGAGAAGACCTGCAGGACGCAGAAGAAAGAAAGTATGCGTATTCTGTTCAGACTCAGAGGCAGCAGTAATTGATTATAAAGATGCTAACAAGCTCAAGAGATACATCTCAGAGAGAGGTAAGATTCTTCCTAGAAGAATTACAGGAAACTGTGCTAAGCATCAGAGAGCTATCACTGTTGCAATTAAGCGTGCAAGACATATCGCTATTATGCCATATGTACAGGATTAATCAGAATTTATTCAGAATTACTGATTGTTAAAAACATATAAAAAGAGCCCATGGTTATTTGTTAAATTGAACAATAAACCATGGGCTTTTTTTACTTTATGAAACCAAGGATGTGTGGTATAATATTTACATTATATTGCGCTCCTTTGCGCTGTAATTAAGGAGGACTTTTATGAGAAAGAAATTAGGAAGCCTGCTTTTAGCTGTTTCGCTCAGCATGAGCATGGTTGCTTCTCCGTTTGCTGACTATAATTTAAATGTTGCATATGCAGATGAAGAAGATTCGCTTACAATGGCACAGCTTAAGGCTGATGGCACAATTTTGGTAATATTGACGCACAATTATAAAGAGAAGACAGACATCAAGTCTCTTTGTAAGCTTACTGATGAGAATGGTAATGAAGTTGCAATTACAGACGCTACAGGTGGTACACCAAGTGGTAAACGTGCCCTGATTACTGTTGAAGGAAATATGGAGTTTGGACATACATATACACTTTCAATAGAAGGCTATAAAGCTCCTGTAACGGTAGATATTTCGGGATTATTTTCTACGGATGCGTTCGAAGAGGCATTTACTTATGATGGAGATGACCTTGGAGCAAACTACTCAAAGGATAAGACAGAGTTCAAATGCTGGTCTCCTACTGCAAGTTCTATAAAGGTTAATCTTTATACAAGCGGAGATAAGAGTGCAGATGATCTTATTCAGTCATATGATATGACAAAAGGAGAAAAGGGTGTATGGTCAGTAGAGGTTGAAGGTGATCTTAACGGAACATATTATACATATTCTCCAACAAATGACGGAACAGAAAGAGAGACGCAGGATCCATATGGCAAGGCTGTTGGTATTAACGGTGACCGTTCTATGGTAGTTGATCTTGATTCGACAGATCCTGATGGATGGGATAAAGATGAGCGTCATCTTGTAAATAATATGACAGATGCAATTCTTTACGAGTTACATGTAAGAGATTTCTCTATGGGAGATCAGTCTGGTATATCTGATGCTAATAAAGGTAAGTATCTTGCATTTACAGAGTCAGGAACAAAGACAAGTGCAGGAACTGCAACAGGAATGGATCATATCGAAGATCTTGGAGTTAATATGGTTCATATTCTTCCATCTTACGATTTCGGTTCAGTAGATGAAAAAGTAGGTGGATTTAACTGGGGTTATGACCCTAAGAACTATCAGGTTCCTGAGGGATCTTATTCAACAGATGCAACTAATGGCGCAGTGAGAATTAATGAATACAAGCAGATGATAAAGGCATTCCATGACAGAGGAATCGGTGTTGTTCAGGATTGTGTATATAATCATACTCACAATACGGGATTTGCATACAACATTCTTGCATATGGATATTTCTACAGAGCAAATTCAAATGGTTCAGGATGTGGTAACGATACAGCTTCTGAGCGTTCAATGGTTAGAAAATATATCGTTGACTCAGTTAAATACTGGGCTGAAGAATATCATATGGATGGATTCCGTTTCGACCTTATGGGACTTCATGATGTAGATACAATGATGGCTGTAAGAGAAATGCTTGATACAATCGATCCACATATCCTTGTTTACGGAGAAGGATGGACAATGGGAACAAGTGTTACTAAAGATGTACTTATGGCTACACAGAAGAATTGTTCTGCTACAACAGGAATTGCTTATTTCTCAGATGGTATCAGAGATTATGTAATTAATGCTTCGTTTGGTTCGGGCGGAGTAAGACCGGGATATGCTAATGGAGCAGATACAGCTACTGCAGAAGGTCTTAAAAATTATGTTCAGGGCAGATATACAAGTAATGCAAAGGATGAGGCAACAAATCCTACACAGGTTGTAAATTACATAACATGTCATGATGGATATACACTTTGGGATAAGATTAACAAGAGTAATCCGGATGATTCTGACGAAGATAAGATTGCACAGGCTAAACTTGCAGAAGCAATTATTCTTACTTCTCAGGGTATTCCATTTATCTTAAGTGGTGATGAATTCTTAAGAACAAAGAAGATGGTTGATAACAGTTACAATAAGGGTGATGATATCAATGCTCTTTGCTACGAGCAGATGGAACAGTATCCTCAGATGTACGAATATGTTAAGGGACTTATCGAGTTTAGAAAGAACCATGCGGCTCTTAGATATACTACATTTGAAGAGATGGATAAGACATACACATGGATTTCTGATTCTCAGGATTTAGGTTCACAGGTTCTTGCATATACAATCGATGGTGGCGAGAACGGAGAAGTTGCTGACTCACTTCTTATTGCATACAACCCTACTTCAGCAGAAGTTAGGCTTACACTTCCTGAAGGAGACTGGAATGTATGTGTAAATGGTGAAAAGGCAGGTGTCGATACTATTGAGACTGTATCAGGAGAGCTTACATTAACAGCTCGTTCATGCTTTGCGTTGGTTAAAGGTGAGACTAAGGCGGCAAGCACTGATTTATCAGCTCCTTCATCAACAAGCTCATCTGATTCATCAAGCTCAAGTTCATCAAGTGACACAACAACAAAGGATGACAAGAAGTCAGTATTACCACTTGTTATTGTTCTTGTGATTGTAATAGTAGTTGTTGGTGGTATTTCATTTGTTGCTAATAAGAAGAGACAGTAAAAAAATAATATAATCGTTTGACATAAAGTTAAATGGATGAAATAATGGAGTTGTCACTAATTGTGGCAGCTCCATTATATTATTTATAACTATGGGGGATTGGCATGGGTAACGATGTTTTGGTAAAAAAAATACTTCCGATTTTCATGTTTGTAGTGATTGCTTTTACTGTGGGAGTTATAGTATTGGATAAAGGAAAAGGGACGGGTGCATCCAAAGATAAAAATGCAGCTGTTACTACGTCTGTGCCCGGGGATTCATCCGCATATGATACGGAATTTACAGGTGTTATTAAGGGAATTGATAAAGCCAGGATGGAAATCATTTTATATAACATAAAATACGGCAGTGATATGGTACTCAATTATAATGGAGGAACGGATATAAGAAACAGATATGACAGGATAATATCCATAAATCAGGCTCAGATAGGTCAGATCTGTGAAGCAGGATATGTAAGAGACAATATGAAGCTTACAATGCTTCATGAATCGGATAAATGCTGGGAGTATAAGAACCTCACGAATTTTGAGTTCAGGGACAGTGGAAATGCTATGACAATCAATGGTGACAGATATCAGTTTAACCAGGACATAAGCATTACGCTTGATGGGGTTGTAATTGACAGAAGTAAGATTGTACAGGGGGATGAGATAACAGCAAGAGGTATTGGCAATGATGTTTATTCCATAGTTGTGACAAAAGGCCATGGAACTCTTGAGTTTATAAACTATGATGACCTGATAGGCGGAAAGGTTATGGTTGGTAATTATGATGCCGTAACAATAGAGGAAGGAATGACTCTTAATATCAGGGAAGGAACTTATGATGTCTGGTTTGTAAATGATAACCTTAAAGGGCAAAAGCAGGTAACGGTTTCAAGAAATACAAAGACCAAAGTGGATTTGTCGGATATTCATTTTGAGGAGACGGATACTTCTTTAGTTACATTTAAGATTACACCGGACAATGCAATACTTTACATTAACGGAACGGCGCATAAATATAACAATCCGGTGGAATTAGAGTATGGAAGCTATGAAGTGGATGTGGAAGCACAGGGATATAAATCCTATACAGGAAAGTTAAAAGTAGGACATTCAAGCGAGAATTTGGAGGTTGAATTAAAAAAAGATTTAGCGGAAAACCTGGAAACTGATGAAAATGAGTCTGATGACAACACAACAGTACAAGAGACCGTGAAACCTACAGAAAAACCTACTGATAATGGGGGTGCAGGGGATGAAGAACAAGGGCAGGAGCAAACAACGGAATCTGAAAATGAGGGAAACGACGATAATCCCGGACGTTTTTCTGATGGGTCAGGAGCAGTTGGATAAGCAATAAAAACTTGACTTATTGCATTATTTGTTATATATTTTCTCATGGTATTGTGTCGTTTTGTAAGTGCTGTAATTATTATGATATCGGCATGCGACAAGCTTAAGTTTAGGAGGACACCTGGAATGGATTACATGAACTTGTATAAGCAGTGGATTGAAGACGATTATTTTGACGAAGCAACTAAAGCTGAGTTATTGGCTATTAAAGATAATGATAATGAGATAAAAGAAAGATTTTATAAAGACTTAGAGTTTGGTACAGCCGGACTTAGAGGTATTATCGGTGCAGGTACCAACAGAATGAACGTATATATCGTAAGAAAGGCAACACAGGGTCTTGCTAATTACATCATTCAGGTGGGACAGCAGGCTAAGGGAGTTGCTATTGCATATGATTCAAGAAGAATGTCAAAGGAGTTTGCTGATGAGGCTGCACTTTGCCTTAACGCTAACGGAATCAAGGCATATGTCTTTGAGTCATTAAGACCAACACCTGAGCTTTCATTTGCTGTAAGACAGTTAGGATGTATTTCAGGTATTAATATAACAGCAAGTCATAATCCTGCTGAGTATAACGGATACAAGGTATACTGGGAGGATGGCGCACAGATTACACCACCTCATGACGTTAATATCATGGCACAGGTTAAGGCTGTAACTGATTTTGCAAATGTTCATACAATGGCTAAGGAAGATGCAATAAACGCAGGTCTTTACAATGTTATAGGTAAAGACATAGATGATTTATATATGGAGCAGCTTAAGAAGCTTGTTATCCGTCAGGATTGCATTGATAAGTATGGTAAAGACATAAAGGTTGTATATACACCACTTCATGGAACAGGTAACATACCTGCAAGAAGAGTTCTTAAGGAAATCGGATTTGAGAATGTATATGTTGTTAAGGAGCAGGAGCTTCCTGATGGTAACTTCCCTACAGTTTCTTATCCTAACCCTGAGGCAAAGGCAGCATTTGAGCTTGCTCTTAAGCTTGCAAAGGAAGTTGATGCAGATCTTGTACTTGCAACAGACCCTGATGCAGACAGACTTGGTGTGTATGCAAAAGACAGTAAGACGGGTGAATATATTCCTATGACAGGTAATATGTCAGGATGCCTCCTTGCTGATTATGAGATTTCCCAGAAGAAAGAAGTTAACGGCGGAAAGCTTCCTGAGGATGGAAAGATTATTAAGACAATCGTTACAACAAACATGACAGATGAAATCGCTAAGTATTATGGCGTCGATATGATAGAAGTTCTTACAGGATTCAAGTATATCGGACAGCAGATTCTTGGATTTGAGCAGACAGGTAAGGGAGAATATCTCTTTGGATTTGAAGAGAGCTACGGATGCCTTATCGGTACTCATGCAAGAGATAAGGATGCTATCGTTGCTACAATGGCACTTTGCGAAGCAGCAGCATATTATAAGTCAAGAAATATGACACTTTGGGATGCTCTTGTTGAGTTATATGACAGATACGGATATTTCAAAGATGATATTAAGTCTATCACATTAAGCGGAATTGAAGGACTTGCAAAGATTTCAACAATTATGGATACTTTAAGAGAAAATCCACCTGCAAAGCTTGGCAAGTATGATGTGTTAGCGGTAAGAGATTACAAGAATGATACAATTAAAGATATGAAGACGGGCGAGGTTAAGCCAACAGGTCTTCCAAGCTCAAATGTTCTTTACTATGATCTCTCAGACAGAGCATGGATGTGCGTGCGTCCATCAGGTACAGAGCCAAAGATTAAGATTTATTTTGGTGTTGTAGGAACATCTATCGAGGATGCTGATAATGAGTCAAAGAGCTTTGTAGAGGATGTTATGGCTAATGTCTTTAATCCTATAATGTAGGTAAAGTTTTAGTTGGAAAGACATCGTCTTTAATCCTATAATGTAGGTAAAGTTTTAGTTGGAAAGACATCGTCTTTAATCCTATAATGTAGGTAAATACTTTATAAAGTTTAGAACCCCGGTGATTTGATAATCATCGGGGTTCTTTGATTTAAGGAGTAATATATAATGTATAATCTCTTATTCGCTAAAGAATGCAGTCATAAGTCTGTTGAGTGACTTCTGGTCCTCTGAGCCCATAAGTTCTCTTGCGGAATGCATTGCAAGAACAGGAATTCCAAGATCTACGGTTCTCATAGGGAGCCATGCGGATGCGATGGTTCCAAGCGTGCTTCCACCGGCTATATCTGACTGGTTCGCATATTTTTGATAAGGAATGTTATATGCTTTGCATAACTGCATTATCGAAGCTATGGCGGTGGAATCGGTAGCATAACGCTGTGAAGAGTTAAGCTTTAACACGATACCTTTGCCAAGTTCACAATGATTGGTGCTGTCATATGCATCAGGATAGTTAGGGTGATATCCGTGTGCAACGTCCGCGCTTAACATAAATCCGCTTGCGATGGAGCTGTACATAAGACTTTGATCCATTCCCAAAGACATAAATATCTTAGATAGAACCATGTTCGTAATGTTAGAGTCAGCGCCCTGCTTTGTGCGGCTTCCAATTTCTTCGTTGTCATATAAGCAAATCATGTTAATAGAATCTGAACGTGAGCCCATTGAAAGTCCCTCAATTAAAGCATTTACACTGGTTAGGTTGTCGAGCCTTGGAGATGAGATGAATTCACCGTTAATTCCAAGTGTTGTTCCTACTTCGTAGTTGTATATGTACAAATCAAAATCAAGAATGTCTTTGGCTGGAATATTCAGTTCCTGTGCAAGACAATTGAGGAAAAAGTTATCTTTGTTAAGCTCGTCGTTAATAAGAGCAATAAGCGGTAACATTTCCTTTGCAACAGAGATATCTTTTTTGTCTTTATTTTTGTTGAGATGAATTGCAAGACTTGGAATTGTAAGAAGAGCATGCTTGAAATCAACAAGTACGCTTTGTGGCTCAAATATGTCATCTGAAGCCAGAGTAACCCTTCCTGCTATTGAGAGAGGTCTGTCAAACCATGTGCTGAGTATTGCTCCACCGTAAAGCTCTGTGTTGATACGAAGATATCCGCCTGAGATGTTCTGTGGATTTGGCTTAACCCTAAGACATGGTGAATCTGTATGAGCTGTTGCAATTCTAAGAACCGGAATGTCGTCCAGAATATTGCCAAGCCTGAAAGCAATAAGCGATGTTCCGTATATTGTTGTGTAGTAATTTTTGCCTAGTACTAAATCCCATTCACTTGTTATGTCTAATTTTTGAAAATTTGCATTGTCAAGAATATCAGACGTGGTTTCTACAACATGAAATGGTGATGTTCCGTTTTTAATAAATCTTAAAAGCTGTTCTTTCTCGTCCATGTAAACCTCATTTCTGTGTGCGCCAGGCACCCCCGTTTTCTCTACATTATTATATCACGAAATGGGATTTATTGATATATTCTTTTGAGGGATGGCATATATTTTATAGTAAATATTTTGGGGTAAGAAACGCTATGAAAAAGTTTAAATCACATCTGCCGGCAACAGTTTTACTCATTGTGATTACTATGGGCAGCCTGATTTGTTCAGGGTGTCAAAAGAAGACTGCAGAGGAGAAGATAGAAAGTGTTGACTATACTGTATGTAAGGAGAGCGAGCTGCCGGATAATCTGGTTGAAATTATTAATGAGAAGAAAAATGAAGAATTTGAAATAACATATACACAGGATGAGTATACATATCTGGTGAAAGGATACGGGAAACAGAAAAGCGGAGGTTATAACATTACTGTAGACGATGTTTACTACACGAGTAGTAAAGTTTGCCTGGCGACAACGTTGGTAGGTCCGGCAGAGAATGAGCTGGTATTAAATGCTGCTACATATCCATATATTACGGTTAAAGTTGAAGCCTTAGATAAAGAGGGAAGTTTTGAATAAAGTGTGCGACTGCTGTAGTACAAAATGTTGGTTGTAAAATAATCCAAAACACAATATCTTGTGGATTAAGATGATGCCTAAATAAATATTTTTGGTAATATTTCTGGTTGTTAAAGGCAAAAACAACGCATGTTTTGTGCAATGCGCCCAAGAACGGTAAAAGGCACTGCATTTTGAAACTTGGATTTATGTAAATGCACCTAAATATTGTGGTTATAATAGGCACAATTACTAGAGGTTGTACTGAATGTATGGAATAAACTGTAAAAACGAGTTTGACTTTTTGTTTGACTTGATGGTATATTTATTTATGTAGGAAACAGTGTGGTTTTTTTGCAGTGGGTAGCTGCAGAAAGGGTAGTTTACAGTTTTTCTGAATGGAGGATTATCATGAGGCAGGCGAATGTTAACCAGGTACGTGAAGTTTTAGGAAGCCATATTGGACAGAAGGTTAGAATTAAGGCTAATATGGGAAGACACAAATATGATATTTCAGAAGGAATTCTTTCGGAGACATATCCGAGCATTTTTCTTATCAAAGTTGATACAGGATGCGAGGAGAATCCTTTTAATACAGTATCATTTAGTTACACAGATGTTTTGACAAAGGATGTTCAGCTGACACTTTGCAGCTAACGGGTTGAATAACTACATTCCTTGATTAGATAAGAGAAAAGATGCCATGATGATTTGTTATTTTCATCATGGCATCTTTTTTGTCATAAAAAATGATGTGTAATTATATAATCGATTTGATTGTAAGTTCGTGTCTTGCGGCAAGATCGATATATTTGTTGCCAACGCTTATTACCGGTCTGGACAGATAATTTTTGTTAAGCATAAGTATTGTGCCGCGCTGACCATCCGAGAGGATAACTGTGTTGCCCTGATAGGTCTGGATTATTCCGTTTAGGAAGGTCAGGATGAAGTGAGGGTCAAATTTTTGAAGTCCTTCAAATTCAAAAAATTCAATTACTTCAAAAGGACACAAAGGACCACGGTATGGTCGTGCACATGTCATTGCGTCATAGGTGTCGGCTATGGCAACAATCTTTGCATAGCTGTCTATGCTTCTTGCAAGATACTGATTAGGATAACCAGAGCCGTCGCATCTTTCGTGGTGCATCAGAGCGGAACATTTTATATGATCGTCTATATTCTTGTTTTTTAAAAGCTGGAACCCTTTTGTTGTGTGGGTCTTGACAAGTGTGAATTCCTCAGGTGTCAGACTTGAAGGTTTATCAAGAATGGAAGAAGGAATCTGAAGCTTTCCTATATCATGCAGCAGTCCACATAATGTAAGTGTTGCAGTCTCTTTTTCAGAATAGTTAAGCCATTTTCCCATGACATTGCATATAAGCGCAACATTAACGGAATGATGGTACACATAGTCACTGTGGTCTCTGAGACAGTGCAACATGTCCAGAAGATTTATGGACGTACGGCTCTCGTGTAGAACTGAGTTAATCTGCATGAGAAGCTTTGTTGTGTTAACGTCTTTTCCACCGGCAACGATGTCATCAAGGGAATTTTTAAATTCCTGTGAAAAATTCTCGTATGAGGCTTCGAATCTTTTGAATTCTTCAGATGCTTTGACTTCGTCTAAGTGTGTATAAAAAATCTGATTGGCGCCAGATGTGACGTACCAGTCCGGAGCGTCCTGATTTTTTTGTGAATTTTCACCTGATGTGGCAAAGTAATCCACATCTTCGCCTTCGATTATCTCAATCTCTCCGATGGAGTAAAATTTTAAGCGTGTAATAATGCGATCCGTAAGAGGCGTCCTGGCACCGATAAGCAACTGATTGTTAAAGGTGTAGATGTCCTGTGAAACAATCATGCCCGGCACAGCCTCGTTGGTCGAAATAGTTTTTAATGCCATAGAAACCTCCGATACATACCATAAAAATGTGATATAGTAAACTACTTTCAGTATAGGGGCTTTGGGAGAAAATTGCAAGATTTAAGTGATTGAACGGTTGACTTATTTTGCAAAAAAGGGTATTCTATTAAGGTTAGTTTTGCGATGGAGTAATACAGTAGTTTGTTAATAATATAATAGAAAGGAAATGAAAATATGGAGAAATTGTTATTTACATCGGAGTCGGTAACAGAAGGACATCCAGATAAAATTTGCGATCAGATATCAGATGCTGTGCTTGATGCATTGTTAGAGCAGGATCCTATGAGCCGTGTTGCATGTGAGACTGCCATTACAACAGGACTTGTTCTTGTTATGGGAGAGGTTACAACAAGCGGATATGTAGATGTTCAGAAGATTGTAAGAGATACAATAAGAGAGATCGGATATGACCATTCAGAATATGGTTTTGACGCTAATACATGTGGTGTGTTAGTTGCGCTTGATGAGCAGTCTGCAGATATTGCAATGGGTGTTAACAAAGCACTTGAGGCAAGAACAAATGAGACAAATATGAGTGATGAGCAGTTAGAGGCAATCGGTGCCGGAGATCAGGGAATGATGTTTGGATATGCAACTAATGAAACACCTGAGTATCTTCCTTATCCAATAGCACTTGCACATAAGCTTTCAAGAAAGCTTTCTGAGGTAAGAAAGAATGGTACACTTGATTATCTTCGTCCTGACGGAAAGACTCAGGTAACAGTAGAATATGATGAGAACGGTAAGCCTGTTCACCTTAATGCAGTGGTTCTTTCCACACAGCATTCTCCTGAAGTATCTCAGGAGCAGATTCATAAGGATATTAAGAAGTATGTATTTGATGAAGTTCTTCCTAAGGAGCTTGTAAATGATGAGACAAAGTTCTTTATCAACCCTACAGGCAGATTTGTTATCGGTGGTCCTAACGGAGACAGCGGACTTACAGGAAGAAAGATTATAGTTGATACATACGGTGGAATGGCAAGACACGGTGGTGGAGCATTCTCAGGTAAGGACTGTACTAAGGTAGACAGAAGTGCTGCTTATGCGGCAAGATATGTTGCCAAAAATATCGTAGCAGCAGGACTTGCAGATAAATGCGAGATTCAGCTTGCGTATGCAATTGGTGTTGCAAATCCTACATCAATAATGGTTGATACATTTGGAACAGGAAAGCTTTCTGATGAAAAGATCGTTGATATTATAAGAGAGAATTTCGATTTAAGACCGGCAGGAATTATCAAAATGCTTGATCTTAGAAGACCAATTTATAAGCAGACAGCAGCTTACGGTCATTTTGGACGCAGCGATGTAAAACTTCCATGGGAAGAGATTGATAAGGTTGATGATCTTAAAAAATATCTGTAATCTGCATTGACAGATTAATGAATAAAAAGAGCGAAGATTTTGTGAAAGAATCTTCGCTCTTTTTGTACACCTTAACTTTTTAATGTGGTATCATATTGTTACAGCGTAGAAGTAATATGATGGTAATGCCGATCACAGAAAGGGCATGGATATTGTTATGAATTTAAAAAAGAGAATAGCTGTTTCATTAATAATAATTGTGCTGACGCCTGTTTTTATGATAATAATCGGAATGGGTTGTATATATGCTTATCATGTAATACATTCAGATGATGTGTATTCGTTCAGGTATGATTTGTGGGAAAGTGTTTCTGATCCATTTGAAAATCTTGATAACCGTACGAATGGTGCATACAGTGAATTGCTTAAATTATGTAACGAGTCATCGGATAAACTGTTTGACAGGGATTACCTTGAACAGTTGTCAGAGGATTTCAAAGGAAGTTATGCTTTTGTTGTTGTTGTAAAGAACGGAGAATATGTATATATAGGACAAAAAAGTGAGTTTGACAGGATGTCTCTTAAATTGCCGGAATATGGAGACAATATGCCGGCAGGGCAACTCATATTTTATGAAAATGGAATCAATACCCTTGTAAAACATATTGATTTTGTGGCATCGGACGGGGCAGAGTCGAGTGTATATATAATTGTTAATATGGATAAACTTGTTCCAAGGGTTAAGGAGATAGGAATCCAGTTTGTCGTCCAGCTTGTGATAGCAATGATATTAACGGCGATTATACTTATAGTATGGCTTTATAAGAGTACACTTGAACCTTTAGGGGCTCTTAGCCAGGCTGCAAAAAGTATCAGGGACGGTGACCTTGATTTTGAGATTGCGGATTATACTGATGATGAGATAGGAACTCTTTGCAGTGATTTTGAACATATGCGAAAGCAGCTAAAAGAGAATATAGAAAAGCAGCAGATATATGAAAAAGAATCAAAAGAACTTATCAGTAACATTTCTCATGACCTTAAGACTCCTCTTACCGCTATAAAGGGATATTCGGAGGGAATTTTAGATGGGGTTGCCAATACAAAAGAGAAACAGGAGCGGTATGTAAAAACAATATACAAAAAGGCCTGTGATATGACATTGCTTGTAGATGAGTTAAGCCTTTATGCCAAGATGGGAATGAACCAGATCGTCTACAACTTTATGAAATTAAATGTAAAGAAATACTTTGATGACTGTATAGAGGATATAAGTAACGATTCCGAGCTTATGCATGTAAATCTTGTGTACCACAATTATGTGGATGATGATGTGTATATTATGGCTGATGCGGAACAAATGAGAAGAGTAATTGGCAATATTGTGAGTAATGCTGTAAAATATATGGATAAGGATGAGAGAAATATCAATATGAGAATTGAGGATGACGGAGAAGATTTTATAAAGGTATCTGTTGAGGATAATGGTAAGGGAATTGAAGAGGAAGCTTTAGAAAAGATATTTGACCGTTTTTACAGGACGGATTCATCGAGAAATTCCAAGATGGGTGGAACCGGACTTGGGCTTGCCATTGCAAAAGAGATTGTAAGCAGTCATGGCGGGACAATAGGAGCTAAGAGTAAGCTTTCAGTCGGAACGGAAATATATTTTACCATTAGAAAATACTCAAAAACAGGGCGGGAAGAAAATGAACAAAATGAAGAAGAGAAAGGATGAGATGGATGAGAAAGATTTTAATAATTGAGGATGAAGAAGATATTGCAGAGCTTGAGAAAGATTATCTTGAGATTGACGGGTTTGAGACAGACATTAAGAATGATGGCACAAGCGGGCTTGCATGCGCGCTTAAAAATGATTATGCATTGATTATTCTTGATCTTATGCTTCCGGGCACTGACGGATTTGAGGTGTGCAGGGCAATAAGAGAGAATAAAAATGTTCCGATTCTCATGGTTTCGGCAAAAAAAGATGATATAGATAAAGTCAGAGGACTGGGGCTTGGAGCGGATGATTACATCACAAAACCGTTCAGTCCAAGTGAGCTTGTTGCAAGGGTGAAGGCTCATATTGCAAGATATGAAAGACTTGTAAACAGTGGTCAGCCGGAAAATGATATTTTAGAGATTCGTTCAATCAAGATTGACAAGACGGCAAGAAGAATATTTGTAAGAGGCGAAGAAGTAATATTTACGACAAAAGAATTTGAATTGCTTACATTCTTAGCGTCTAATCCTAATAAAGTATTTTCAAAAGAGGAGTTGTTCGAAAACATATGGAAGATGGATGCTATCGGGGATGATTGTGCAACCGTTACGGTCCATATTAAAAAATTGAGGGAAAAGATTGAGGTTGATACATCAAAACCACAGTATATAGAGACAATATGGGGTGTGGGTTACAGATTCAGAGTATAGCGTGAAATTAAGCTGCAGGCGGGTATGATGAAATCGTATATTTGTATAGATTTAAAATCATTTTATGCATCGGTTGAGTGTGTCCTTAGGGGACTTGATCCTATGGACACCAACCTGGTTGTTGCGGACGAGAGCAGAACGACCAAGACTATTTGTCTGGCGGTGTCGCCATCCTTAAAAGCATATGGGATAGGTGGCAGAGCCAGACTTTTTGAGGTTGTTGAAAAAGTTAACAGAGTAAATGCACAAAGAATTACGCAGGCGCCGGGCAGAAAATTTAACGGGGAGTCCTATAGGGATATGGAGCTTAAAGAAAACAGCGGACTTAAGCTGTCATATATCGTGGCACCGCCCCGCATGGCAAAGTATATGAAGTTCAGTACGAAAATATATAATATATACCTTAAATATGTGGCGCCTGAGGACATACATGTTTATTCGGTGGATGAGGTGTTTATGGATGTGACACATTATCTTAAGACGTATGGTCTTAGTGCCGTGCAGTTAGCAAAGGTTATGATTCAGGATATAATGAAACAGACGGGGATTGTTGCAACCGCGGGGGTTGGAACAAATATGTATCTGGCGAAGGTTGCGATGGATATTGTGGCAAAACACACCGAGGCGGATGAGGACGGAGTGCGAATAGCGATGCTTGATGAGATGAGTTATCGAAGAAAGTTGTGGGAGCACAGACCGATAACGGACTTTTGGAGGGTAGGCGCGGGATATGCTAAAAGGCTTGCGGCACTTGGAATGTACACGATGGGAGATGTGGCAAGATGTTCCCTAGGCGGTGATAATGAATTCTATAATGAGGATCTGCTCTACAAAACTTTCGGGATTAATGCAGAACTTCTAATAGACCATGCATGGGGATATGAACCGTGCACGATGGATAAGATTAAAGCCTACAAACCGCAGACGAACAGCTTAAGTTCGGGGCAGGTGCTGACAAGTCCTTATGATTTTGACAAAGCAAAGGTAGTTATAAGGGAGATGTTAATAGAGCTTTCGCTTGACCTTGTAAGAAAAGGTCTTGTGACAGATCAGATGGTTATCAATGTCGGATATGATATTTGCAATGTAGATGAGACAGTGTCCGGGAAAAAATTTACGGGCAGTACTAAGAGTGACCATTATAAAAGACAGGTGCCACCACCTGCTCACGGCAGTGTTAACCTTAAAGATTACACAGCCTCTTCTATGATTATTGAAGAAGCAGTATGTGGATTATTTGACTCAATTGTGGATAAAGATCTGTATGTCCGAAGAATGAACGTGGTGGCAAATCATGTTATACCTAAAGAGAGCGTGCCTGATAAAAAAGAATATGAGCAGTTAAGCCTTTTTACGGATTATGAAAAGGAAGAGCAGCTTGAAAATGAGGAGATAATAGCTCGCAGTAAAGAAGAAAAGATTCAAAAGGCAATGATTGATATCAAAGATAAGTATGGGAAGAATGCTATATTAAAAGGTGTTAATTTTGAGGAAGGCGCAACAGGAATTATGCGTAATAACCAGATTGGCGGACATAAGGCATGAATAATAAGTATGATGATATAATTGACACGGTTTATCCTTTTCCTAAAAAACATCCTCCGATGTCCATGGAAGATAGGGCGGCGCAGTTTGCTCCTTTTGCGGCTCTGACCGGTTTTGGTGATGCTATTGATGAGACGGGAAGGCTTACGGGAAGCTTCGTGCAGTTAGATGATAATGAGAAGGATCTGCTTGATGAAAAGTTAAAAATGGCACTAATGTGTGATGAGGAAGGTAATAAGATGCCTGTTGTCGTAACTTATTTTGTGCCGGATGAACGTAAAGCCGGAGGAAGTTACAAGAGGTCAGAGGGGGTAATTAAGAGGATTGATGATTACCAAAGAAGAATTATTTTTGATGACGGGACACTGATAGATATTGACATGATAAAAAATATTGAGCCTGCAGAGGCGACAAAAGAGTGAAAGGATAAGGATGAATAATTATATTGATAATGAAAAGAAGATAGAAATACTTTATGAAGACGAGCACATTCTTGTGTGTGTGAAACCTGCGGGAGTGTTGTCTCAAAGCAACAGAATCATGGACAGGGACATGGTCAGCATGTGCAGAAATTATCTGGCCGCAAAGGGTGAGAACAGTTACATTGCCATAATTAACAGGTTAGACAGACCGGTGGAAGGAATCACGCTCTTTGCCAAAAACAACAAGAGTGCGGCAGTGCTTAGCAAGGCTATGAGAGAACATGATTTTTGTAAGTTTTACAGGGCAGATGTGTATGTTCAAAATGAAAATATGAGAAGGGCAATTGCTGATAATGAATACGAGGGAAGAGAAATTGTTCTTGAGAATTACCTTATAAGCGACAAGAGAGAAAATAAAACTTTTATTGCAGGTAATGGTGATGACAGGGCAAAATATGCAAAGCTTACATATCGCATAAGCGATTATGACAGGGCGTTATGTGTGGCGAAGCTTGACGTGGAATTATTTACGGGAAGACATCATCAGATAAGAGCACAGCTTGCTAATGCAGGGATGCCTATAGTTGGCGATGTAAGGTACGGATATGACGGTGATGTAAAATGTACCAGGGGAACCTTAAAATTATGTGCCGTAAGGCTTGAAATAAAACATCCTGCCACCGGTAAAAGCATGATTTTCACACTGTGACGGTGGCAGGATTAATGTTACTGCTCTAAGTATTCTTTTATAAATCTCTCTTCCGGAATCGGTGGTGAATATACGTAACCTTGAACTACCGAGCAGTTGATTGAACGAAGGAAATCGAGCTGTTCGGCTGTTTCTATTCCCTCAGCAATGATTGACATGTTAAGCTGTTTTGCAAGGTTTACTACGTTAGTCACAACGATTTGTTCTTTCTCACCGATACCGTCTTTGTTGAAGAATTCCTTGTCCAGCTTAAGGATATCGAATGGGAATTTTCTGAGTGAATTAAGAGATGATAATCCACATCCAAAGTCATCCATTGAAAGCTTGAATCCCATCTTTTTAATCTCATTTAATAAAGCTGGAGTGAAATCGTCTCCCTCGCTAAGTGCACTTTCAGTAATCTCAACTTCAATATATGAAGGATCGATTTTGTAGCGGTCAGTTGTTTCTTTGAGTTTTAAAAGTATATCGTTACTCTTTAAGTGGACACGGGAGAAGTTAACCGATACCGGATATACTTTGACACCTTTGTCCATAAGAGTTCTTAAAGTCTTACATACTTTTTCAAACACAAAATAATCTACATTTACGACAAAACCGTTTTCCTCAAAAATAGGTATGAATACGCCGGGAGATACAATTCCAGAATCCGGGCGGTTCCAGCGCACCAAAGCTTCGCTTCCACATATTTTGTTTGTGAAGATATTGGTCTTTGGCTGGTAGTAAACTTTGAATTCGCCGTTGTCAAGAGCTGCCTCCATGGAGTTTTCAATATCATTTTTTAGAATAAGTTCGCTCTTCATTGAATCACTGAAGATTTCATAAGTTGTGTTGTGGTGCTCTTTAATACTCTTTCTTGCGATGTTGGCTCTGTCGATGGCAGCGGATATATCGATGTCATCCTGTATCAGGCATACACCTGCAATAAGGGATATTCTATAGCCGATATCGTTCTTAATCACATCGGTGAAATTTTTAAACAGGGTCATTATTCTGGAATCGAAATCACTCATGCCCTTAAAATAGGTCAGGATTACGAATTTATCGGCGTCCACATGAGCGAACAGTTCTTTTTCATCAATAAATTTTTTTATAATGTCGGACAATGTTATAAGAACGTTGTCTCCGATGCTGTATCCGTATTTGTCATTTACGAGTTTAAATTTATTGATATCAAGATATATCATTGCAAAGCGGCTCGTTTTTTCCGTTGCTATAAGAGCTGATGCTTTGGCGGAGAAGGTCATAAGGTTGTCGCTTCCTGTGAGCATATCTGTCTGGACAAGCTTCATCACGTTTTCCTGATAACGATATTTATTGATGTAGCCTCCGATTATCTTGGAGAGGAGTGTCATTGTATCTTTAATGTGACCATGCCAGTCAACCACATCTTTTGATATGGCAAATATATAACCTTTATTCTGGCGGTTGTCGGAGATGGCACACTGGTAAATGCTTTGAATTGCTGCACATTTTAAAACATCGCTAAGTCTGCCGTCCTCTATGGTAGAGTAGTCTATGTTGTTAGTGCAAAAAACTTCATCTTCGTTGTCACGGAATTTTGCAATGCTTTCGTCTACTTTCTGGTCAAGAGTTGTTATCTCTTTGGAGAAGCGTTCAAAATAATTGCTGTGCCATGAATGTGTCATGACGGCGGTCATGGAATTATTGCTGTACTCAACAATTCCAATCTGGTCCAATGCATAGTAATTGCCGATGAGGGACAGTGCCATCGGAAGTGATGCGTTAAGTTCTTTTGATTCAGACAGAATGTCTACGACATTGAATACAAGGTCGTTATCTACAGATGTTTTTTGAGCTCCGGTTGCTGTTCTTCCTGTTAGGGAAAGAAGGCTTTTTCCGGTACGAATATCTGCAAGAGAAGTGTCATATATTACATAGCGGTTGCGACCGTTGTTTTTGGCGTGGCATAAAGCAATGTCAATGGCGTTCATCATGTCTTCAAAATTATCAGCATTGTCCGGACAAATGGCAATACCTATTGAACAGGTTAAAAACAGCTCATTGTCTTCTTCTAACAGGAAGTTATTAAACATGTTAAAAGATAATATTTTTTCTGATATTTCTTTTACATAGTCAAGGTTCGGGATATTGTAAAGACAAAGGATGAATTTGTCCGCGCTTACATGACCGATTAAGTCGTTATTTCCTGTTATTGAAGAGAGTCTGCCTGTAAAGTCAATAAGAATTGCATCACCGAAGGCTTGTCCGTAATTATCATTTACAAGCCTGAAGTTATCAAAATCCACGAGCACAAATGCATGTTTCATAGAAGTGTTGTCGTTCCCGAAAAATACGCTGGTATGTTCTCTTATTGCATTGAGATTATATACCCTTGTCAGAGGATCGTGTTCAGAGGAGTTCTTTGCACGCTCAAGTTCTTTTTGATGCTCGTCTATATCGGAAGCAATAATCTGTGCTGTTACAGGATTGCCGGCATCATCGAATATTGTGTAGCCGTCAAAACTGTACCAGTGGTAATCAGATGTATTATAAAGAATCCTAAATTGTTCGTGAAACTCCTTATCTCCGTTTTGCAGATGCTCCATAAGTGAATCAAAAATTTTAATGTCATCTGACAATATTAGATTGTTATGAAGTATATAGTTTTTGTATTGAGCGATAAGCATCGGCGGATTGTTGCGTTCCGTGATGAATGAAAATTCGCTCGTGGAGAAATTGTATTCCCAGATAAGCCAGCGGCTATAGCTTATTATAGAGTAGAATCTTCTTGTCTCAATCTCTACTTCGCGGTCAGATTTATCCTGACGTTTATTATAGTAGTTATGGAGAAAGAAAACTGCAATGGCAATTGTTAAATACAATGAAAGAAGTAGAACTGAAAGTTGTAATGCTTTATTGTCTGCTTCGCTGATCATGCTTGATGTAAGCCCTGAAGAATTAGGCACAAGAATGAATGAATACAAATCCGCAGTTTGACATTCAGCTAGTGTAAGAGGACTATAATACAGACGGAATTCTTTAGTGTCGTTTTGATTTCTTACATCAAGAGTTCCGGATTTGCCTTGTTCTATGTCAGCGGTAATTATTTCATTTTCATCTGCGGAGTTATCGGATAATTCGTAAAGCTCATCAGAGTGATAATTCGGGAAAAGAGTTAGAGAGTCTTCTTTTGGCTCGTATCTGTACAGTGTATAGAAGTTTGTTGAAAACAAAGAATATTCACCCTGCTCTATGATTGGGCAGGAAAGAAGTTTTTTTGCATAAGTGTCTGCATCATAATGGGCGACAACCGCAGTATATTTGCTGGTGTCAATGCAAGGATTAAGAAAAATAAATTCACGGCTGCCTGCTTCGTTATATATAAGGGTAGGCACCGTCGGGTTGTTTGCAAATTTGTCGCACAGCAAGTAAGGGGTACTATCCGGCGTAAAACTTTTTGCGAATTCGTCAAGCTGTTCTTTTGTGACAAAATCTGCATATGTCGGAATGAGCCCTTTATCCACGCCGTTAAAATGATGTTCGTCAAAGCTTGTTATATGAGTAGAACCATTAGATTGCGTCAGTTCCTCTTCATGCCTTGATATACTTTTAACAAGCCCAACTGTGTCATGAATGACGTTGTTAAAATTGGCTGTCTCGGCGCTGTTATATATATCGTAGTTGTTCTTAATGGTTGTATCTGTCTTTTCAATGCCATTATTAACGGTGTTAATATATGACGCGATGCTAAGGTATGATATAACCAGAGCAAATACGATTAATGATATGGTTATAAGTGATAACTTGTTGTGTTTTTTCACTGTATCATGCCTTTCTTATCTTTAAATAAGCCGCTACGCTGATAGTATACCACATTTTTTGGTAAAAGTACATAAAGAAACGAGGAATAATAAGATGGTGTTGTGGAAAGTTAACAATAATGTAATATGTTGAACATTTTATATGTTGACAAAGTTGATATAGGTGTTATATTAGTTATAGAACAAACAAAGAAAAGACATTATAAAGTAGTGAAGAGATTGAGTAATGAATAAGATTAATTTATGAAAGAAGAAAGGTGGGATGTTTATGAACATTAATAAATTTACACAGAATTCAATGCAGGCGTTATCGGATTGTGAGAAGTTGGCATATGATTATGGGCATCAGGAGCTTGTGCCGGCACACCTTCTTATGTGTCTTTTGAATCTTACGGACAGTCTCATTTACAATCTTATCGGCAAGATGGATATAGATGCGGATGCATTCAGACAGGATGTTGCGGATATTCTTGCAAAGAGACCGAAGGTGAGCGGTGATGTAAAGACTTATATAGGCAATGCTCTTAACAAGGTTCTTATATATGCAGACGATGAGGCAAAGGCCATGGGCGATGAGTATGTGTCAGTTGAACATCTTATGCTTAGCATTATTAAGCATGGGGATGGTGACATATCAAAGCTTATGAAGAAGTACGGTATTAACAGGGAGAGCTTTCTTAAGGCACTTGCCCAGATAAGAGGAGGTAAGAAGGTTATGTCGGATAATCCAGAGGAGACTTATGATACTCTTAATAAATACGGATACGATCTTGTGCAAAGAGCAAGGGAACAAAAGCTTGACCCGGTTATCGGAAGGGATGAACAGATTCGTAATGCAATAAGAATTCTTTCAAGAAAGTCAAAGAACAATCCGGTTCTTATCGGTGAACCGGGTGTTGGTAAGACGGCAATTGTTGAAGGTCTTGCCCAGAGAATTGTGGCGGGTGACGTTCCGGATAACCTTAAGGATAAGAAGATATTTGCACTTGATATGGGCTCGCTTGTGGCAGGGGCGAAGTACCGTGGTGAGTTTGAAGAGAGACTCAAAGCCGTGCTTGAAGAGGTAAGAGATTCACAGGGCAGTATAATATTATTTATCGATGAGCTTCATACGATTGTCGGTGCCGGTAAGACTGAAGGAGCGATGGATGCAGGCAACATGCTTAAGCCGATGCTTGCAAGAGGTGAGCTTCACTGTATCGGAGCAACCACACTTAATGAGTACTGAAAGTACATCGAGAAGGATGCGGCACTTGAGAGACGTTTCCAGCCTGTTATGGTTGATGAACCGACAGTTGAGGATACTATAGCGATACTTAGAGGACTCAAGGAAAGATACGAAGTTTTCCACGGAGTAAGAATTAATGATGGTGCACTTGTCAGCGCGGCAGTTTTGTCACAGCGTTACATCAGTGACAGATTTTTGCCTGATAAGGCAATCGACTTAGTGGATGAAGCGTGCGCACTTGTTAAGACACAGCTTAATTCACTGCCTACCGAGATTGATGATATCCAACGTAAGATAATGCGAATGGAGATTGAGGAGGAGGCTCTTAAAAATGAGGATGACAGGCTTAGTCGTGAGCGTCTTGAGAATCTTAGCAAAGAGCTTTCGGTTTTAAGAGAAGAATTTGCAACTGCGAAGGCAAAGTGGGATGCCGGCAAGCAGAAGAATGAAAGAGTAAGACAGATAAAGGAGGAGATTGAACAGGTTAAGGGTCAGATTGAGATTGCAAAGAGAGACTATGACCTTAACACGGCTGCGAGACTTCAGTACGGAAGACTTCCGGAACTTGAAAAAGAACTGGCATCATTTGAAAGCAAAAATGAGGCAGCAGGTGATGATGAAGTCGGACTTCATGAGAACGTTACCGCAGCGGAGATTGCAGGTATTATATCAAGATGGACCGGTATCCCTGTCACAAAGCTTACCCAGAGTGAGAGAAGCAAAGTACTTGGCCTTGGAGATGAACTTCATAAGAGAGTTATTGGCCAGGATGAGGGAGTTGAGAAAGTTGCCGAGGCGATTATCCGTTCAAAAGCAGGAATAAAAGATCCGGGCAAGCCGATTGGTTCATTTTTGTTCCTTGGACCTACAGGTGTTGGTAAGACAGAGCTTGCAAAAGCACTTGCAGCCAGCCTGTTTGATAACGAACAGAACATGGTTCGTATAGATATGAGTGAGTACATGGAGAAGTACAGTGTGGCACGACTTATCGGAGCACCTCCAGGATATGTAGGATACGAGGAAGGCGGTCAGCTTACCGAGGCTGTAAGAAGAAAGCCTTATTCGGTTATCCTTTTCGATGAAGTTGAAAAAGCTCATCCGGATGTGTTTAATGTGCTCCTTCAGGTGCTTGATGACGGACGAATCACGGACTCACAGGGCAGGACGGTAGACTTTAAAAACACAATCATTATACTGACCTCCAACCTTGGAGCACCATATCTTCTTGAGTCAATTGAGAGAACCGGAGATATTGACAAAGAGTGCGAAAAGCTTGTAATGAATGAACTTAGAGGAAGCTTCAGACCAGAATTTTTGAACCGTCTTGATGAGATAATTATGTTTAAGCCGTTGTCAAAGGCCGACGTAAATGCCATAATGGATTTGCAGATAACTCAGATTAATGAAAGAATAGCAGACAAGGAGATTAGTATCAGACTGACGGATGCGGCAAAAGAGCTTATTGTAAATGAAGCTTATGACGGCGTGTACGGGGCAAGACCACTTAAGAGATATCTGCAAAAGAATGTGGAGACGTTAGCAGCAAAGATGATGTTGGCGGATATGGTGGATGTCACAGATACGATAGTTATAGATGCCAAAGATGGTCGTCTTGACGGTACGGTAGAACATAACGACAATGAGTGTTAATGAAGATGATTTTTTTATAAAAAGGCTTAAGGACCTTGCAAATACGGCATGGAACAAGAACGTATATACCTTCACGGACTTTCTTAACATGGCACAGATATCACTTTTTTATAACAACAAAAAGGATATCTGCAGTGAGGATTTTTACAAAGTTTACGGCGGGTATGACAACAGCGAACGTGCCATGATAATGTTTGGAAATGAGGATGCATTTGGCTATGCACCTTCATTTCCAATTTCATTTATACACATAAAACCGCTAAACAAAAAATTTGCGGATGAGTTGACCCACAGGGATTTTCTCGGAGCCTTAATTAATCTTGGAATCAAAAGAGAAGTGCTAGGGGACATTGTTGTAGGCGACAATGAAGCATTTATCGTGTGCCTGGAGGAAATGGCACCGTTCATAGAACGAAATCTTACAAGAGTAAAGCACACAAGCGTTAACTGTGAAGTAATTGACAATATTCCTAAAATTTATGTGGATAAAGTCACCGAAATGTTGATAAATGTTGCATCCGAAAGGCTTGATGCAGTTCTTGGCGAGGTATTTAAGCTGTCAAGAAACGCAGCAAAAGAACTAATCGGTGCCGGAAAGGTATACATCAATTCAAGACAATGCGTCACCGGCAAAGGCGCGCTTAAGGAAGGGGACATAGTCTCGGTAAGAGGTTACGGAAGATTTGTGTTTGAAGGCGTTAAGAGCATCTCAAGAAAAGGCAGATGCAACGCAAAAGTTGGGGTGTGGTGAAACGGGGGACGGTTCTTCGTTCCAAAACTGAAACAGGGGACGGTTCTTACTGATTCACCCATTGACTCAACGCAAGGATCAGACACATCCATAAATGGGGGGCATGGAAATGAAATACTTGACAAAAAGGAGGGGATGTTGTTAAAATTTTTTAGGAAGCAACAAAATACGAGCATGGATAATAAAATATAATAATGGGATATATAAATGGCAAATCAATGGAAACGTTGTGACGCAAAGTCCGGGAGTCTAAGGTGTAAACATAAGAGGAAACATTATGATAGTCCAACTGCAATAAATCGT